>CAJCJI010000509.1 GCA_903970595.1 Verrucomicrobiota bacterium | reverse complement strand
CCCGCCGCGGGCAGCGCCGCGCCGCGGTCGTCGGTCCAGTAGTCGCGCCCCTTGAGGCAGTCCTCGTAGCGCTCGTCGATCAGGCCGTGCGCCTCCTCCATGCAGGTCTTGCCGTCCTTGGGCGGCACCACCACGTGCAGGTGGCCCGCCTGCGGCACGGGAGCTGGCGCAGGAGCGGCCGGCGGCGGCGCGGCCCGCGTGTCAGGGTTCACGTACACCGGCGGCGGTGGCGGGCTGGGGGGCACGGTGGCGCGGTGATGGCCGATCAAATGAATGACCAGGTGGAACACCAGGGCGAAAATCAGCCCCGCCCCGCAGAAACCCAGGCCGAAGCGAAAGCCGATCCAGATCCACTGGGCATCCTTCAGGTCTTGCCGTTCCATGCGCTTCTCCGTACCGCCGTCAACCGTCGAAATCGTCCGGCCCCGGCGCCGGGCAGGCCTTCACCGGCTCGCGGTCGTCCTTGTGGGAATCCAGCAGCCAGCAGTCGTCCAGTACCGAACAGTAGCAGGTCTTGAATTGGACCTTGTTGCGCTCGGTGTTGAGCCGCTCCCACCAGGCGGCATTGGCCGGCGCGTCGGTAAGCGTCAGGAAAGCCTTGGACCGGTTCGGCGTCAGCACCTGCCGGTTCAGCGTGCTGATCCACCACGAGGCCTTGCCCTTGGTCTCCAGCAGATCGGCGCAGCAAGCCGTCACCAGCTCGCGCAGATTGTGCAAGGGCTTGCCGTCGTACAGCAGGGATACCGAGTGCACCCGCGCCGGCCCCACGCCGACGTTCTCCACCTCGAAGCGGATCACCTGCTTGCCGTCGTCGGTGCCGTTGCTGGTGCCGTATTGCAGGTAAGGCCACACGCTCGCCGCCAGCTGCTTCTCCATGATCTGGCTCTGGCGCAGCGCCACCACCAGGGAGATCGTGGCGATCAGCATGGCGCTGGCGCCCACCACCACGTCCAGCCAGGGGACGCCGGTGCGGCGGCGGGCGGTCTCAAGCGGATCGAGCGGGTCCATGGTGGCGCCGGGGTCGGGGTTCGGTCTTGGCGCAGTTTGAATCGTATGCCATGCAGCCGCAACGCAGGGCGCCGCCAGGGGCAGCAGGCTCCTTCGTAGCCCGGGGAGCGCGCAGCGTAGCCCGGGGTGCGAGGCTTGATCGAGTAAGGTAGGGTGGTACCACGCACCGGGTTACGCGCTGAAACCTCTGCGTGCGCGCGATCCGTATCCTCCCTTGCGGCGTACGCCACCCGCAACTCCAACCGCCGGTTCAGCTTGCGGGCGAAGGCACAAGCGGCGCAACCTCCTCGGGCGGCACCACCGCCGGCGGCGGCGGCGGCGGCTCGGTCGCCGGCTGCGACACCTTGCCGAAGGGAATGAACAGGCCCAGGTTGAACAGCGGCGCCGCCTGCTGGCCATTTTCCCAGTGATACAGCGCCTCCGCGCGCAGCCCCAGGCCATGGTCCGTCAGCGGCAGGTCGTAGCCCAGGCCGCCGTCATAAGCCAGGGTCTTGTTGCCCATGCCGTCGAAATGCGCGAACAGCCCGCGGTTGGTATGCGACAGGTACAGGTTCAGGCCGTAACCGTAGCTGGTCACGTTGTCGAGGGCGGCAGCTGCGTCGGTACCGCTCGCCGGCAGCGTATGCGCGTTGTAGTGCAGATAGCTGCCGAGCACTTCCATCCCCAAGTGCGGAAAGAAGCCGAAGCCGGCCGCCAGCGTGCCGCCGACCCCGCCGCCAGTGCCGCGCGAATCGCGGACCAGGGCGAACGTGCCCATCGGCGCCGCATAGAAACGGTCGTCGAATATCCCCTCGTCGGCGCGGGCCTCCGGGGCCGACAGAAGAACCGCAGCAATCAGGCAAGCGTATGGTTTACGCACGGCGCCGCTCCCGCATTAGTTTTGGATTCGTACCGCGCAAGGCCAGCAATGCAGGCATTGCCCCCGAATTCCTTGCCGCGGAAGCTTGCTACGATAAACGAGGCGGGGGCGGAAATCCGTTAAAGTTTTATTACAGCAGCGGCCTGGGGCCGGCACTGTGCAATGAAGCTTCACTACCTCGAGATTGTCGCGTCGAACGCAGATGCCCTGTGCGGGGCCGCGGCCGCACTTCACCAGCCGGCCTGAGCGGCGCAGGCTGCGCACCGCGCACCGGTCTTCACACCCTCTCCCATTCGCTCCCTCCAAGCTCCAGGCCAAGCCACACCCCGGCGAGAAGCGGACAAAAACCATCAGTCGCCCCCCATCCTCCACTCAGCCCCCGAGTCAAAATTTCCGCCATCACCCATGACAAAGTCCCCCAACAGCAGCAGCCGCAACAGCCCCATTGCGCCGCCGCGCCATCTCACCGGATAGGAGCCAAGGCAGGTAGCAAGATGTCTTTCAGCTTGATCGGTCTTTCAACCCTGGTGTTTGTCTGGGGCACCTTGCTCATGCTGCCGCAGGCGGGCCGCTCCCTGTGGAAATTCGACATGGTGCGGCTGTACGGCGCCGGGCTCACCGCCCTGCTGACCATCGCCTGCTGGCTGGTCGCTCCGGTACACGAGTGGCTGGCGCGGATCGGCAGCGCATTCCTGGCCACGCCATTTGCGGACTTCTTCCTGCGCATCTTCGGGGACGCCGTTTCCTACTGAGCCGGGCCGCCGCGCTACCGGCCGCCGCGATCAGTCCATACTGGCTGGATCCGGGCGACCGCTTCCTGGCGCTGGGAATCGAACAGAACTACTATCAGGGCATCGATGGATTGTGGGTTAGACCGCAGGTGCGGCGCATTGCCGTGCCATTCACTCAGCGGTGAGCATTATGCGAATTGTAGTTAGCCAGAATTGAACGCCCTGTTCTACATCGCCGCATTCCTGGCCATCGCCGTCGGCTGTGCGCACTCCATCCTGGGAGAGTGGTACATCCTGATTCCTTTGTTCCTGCGCAACGATCTACCAAAACTCTTCGGCGGCATCGAATTCACCACGCGCACGCTCAGGTTCGCCTGGCATATCACGACCGCGGCGTGGTGGGGCTTCGCGGCAATCCTGGTTTTGCTGGCTCGGCAATTCGTGTCCCGACAGAGCTTGTCGCTGGTAGTGGCGATCACCTTTCTTCTCACTGCTGCCATCACCCTGGTCATTTTGCGCGGCCGCCATCTGGCGTGGCCTGTATTCCTCTTTATCGGCAGCGTGTGCATGTATGCGGCAGTAACATAGCTTTTCTCTGACACGACAACCGGCAAACGGTCTATGCATTAGATTTGCGGGCCGCAACTTGAGAAATTGATAATGCTTTCCAAAATTGGAGAATGGCGCGGTCATCCCGTTGAAATCACTGCACGCCTGATTCCACGATTCCTATGGACCACGGCGTCCATCGATATATATGTTGCGTCACGTTGCGTTCTTCAGACGGGCGGCAAACTGAAGATTACAGGTTCAGTCGTGCAAAGCTTTGACGATGGCGGCGTTTCTCATCGTATTGAGTTGAGTTGGGGTAGGGGCGGATTGCGGTGGTTTCCAGTCAAGGTGTTTTTAGACGGTCAACTTGTTGCAGATACGGGCCGCGCGCAAGCGCGAGTGCAAAAGTTTCAGGGCGAGGCTACGATCCCTCCCTCGATACGGCGCTACGCGCCTACTCGGGACACTCGGAACAGCACGCCCGCTTCGCGGGCACTCGGGACGAACGGGGTTCGGTGTTGCGCGCGTAAAAAGCCCCTCTCCCCGGCAACTGCTCCATGCGTTGCCCTACCCCGGGCATCCATGCCCTCGCCTACCCCTCTCCCGCAAGCGGGAGAGGGGAAAACAATAAGCATGAGGACTACTTGCTCCCCTTGAGCAAAGGCCTGAGAAACCGCCCAGTATGCGACTTCCCATTCCTCGCCACCTCCTCCGGCGTCCCGGTGGCAACAATCGTCCCTCCCCCGCTGCCCCCCTCCGGCCCCAGGTCGATCAGCCAGTCCGCCCGCTTGATCACGTCGAGGTTGTGCTCGATTACGACGATGGTATTGCCGGCATCCCGCAAGCGCTCCAGCACTTTGAGCAACTGCGCCACGTCGTGGAAATGCAGCCCCGTGGTGGGCTCGTCGAGGATGTAGAGGGTCTGGCCGGTGTCGCGGCGGGAGAGTTCCTTGGCCAGCTTGATGCGCTGCGCCTCGCCGCCCGACAGCGTGGTGGCGTTCTGCCCCAGGGTGATGTAGCTCAGGCCCACGTCCATCAGGGTTTCCAGCTTGCGGCGGATGGCGGGCACCGGCTTGAAGAAGGCCATGCCATCTTCCACCGTCATGTTCAGCACCTCGTCGATACCCTTGCCCTTGTAGCGCACTTCCAGGGTCTCGCGGTTGTAGCGGCGGCCCTTGCAGGTGTCGCAGGTGACGTAGACGTCCGGCAGGAAGTGCATCTCCACCTTGATCAGGCCGTCGCCCTCGCAGGTTTCGCAGCGGCCGCCCTTGACGTTGAAGCTGAAGCGGCCGGCTTCGTAACCGCGGGCGCGGGACTCCGGCACCTGGGCGAACATTTCGCGGATCGGGGTGAACAGGCCGGTGTAGGTCGCGGGATTGGAGCGCGGGGTGCGGCCGATCGGGGACTGGTCGATGTCGATGACCTTGTCCAGGTGCTCCAGGCCCTCGATGGAGTCGCAGGCGGCGTGGCGGCTGCCGGCGTTGTTGAGGGCGCGTGCGGCGTAGCCGAGCAAGGTGTCGTTGATCAGGGTGGATTTGCCCGAGCCGGAGACGCCGGTGACGCAGGTGAGCAGGCCCACCGGGATTTCGGCGGTGACGTTTTTCAGATTATTGCCGCGCGCGCCGCGCAGGGTGATGGACTTGTCCGGGTCGCGCGGATGGCGCTTCTTCGGCACTTCCACCGACACGGCGCCGGACAGGTATTGCCCGGTGAGGGACTCGCCGTTGCGCTCGATCTGCTTGGGCGTGCCCTGGGCGACGACGCGGCCGCCGTGTACGCCCGCGCCGGGGCCGATGTCGACCACGTGGTCGGCGGCGCGGATCGCCTCCTCGTCGTGCTCCACCACGATCACGGTGTTGCCCAGGTCGCGCAGGTGCACCAGGGTCTGCAGCAGGCGCTCGTTGTCGCGCTGGTGCAGGCCGATGCTGGGCTCGTCCAGCACGTACATCACGCCGACCAGGCCGGCGCCGATCTGCGAGGCCAGGCGGATGCGCTGGGCCTCGCCGCCGGAAAGCGTCTCGGCCGAGCGCGACAGGGTCAGGTAATCCAGGCCGACGTTGTTGAGGAAGCCCAGGCGCGCGGAGATCTCTTTCAGGATCTTGTCGGCGATCTCGCCCTTGTGCCCCGGCAGGTGCATCTGCTGGAAGAAGGCTTCGGCATCGCGCACCGACAGGGCGCTGATCTGCGGCAGGGTGCGCTCGGCCACGAAGACGTGCCGCGCGGCGCGGTTGAGGCGATCGCCCTTGCACTCGGGGCAGGGCTTGTCAGACAGGTATTTGGACAACTCCTCGCGCACCGCCAGCGACTCGGTCTCCTTGTAGCGGCGCTCCAGGTTGGGCAGCACGCCCTCGAAGCGGTGCTGGCGCGTCACCTTGCGCCCGTTCTCGTCCGGATACTCGAAGCTGACGCGCTCTTCGCCGCTGCCGTAGAGCACGATCTTGCGCGCCTTCTCCGGCAGGCTCTGGAACGGCTTGTCGGTGGCGAACTTGAAGTGCCTGGCCAGGGACGAGACCAGGGCCCAGTAGTAGGGGTTGCGCTTGTCCCAGCCGCGGATGGCGCCGTCCGCCAGGGAGTTTTCCGGATGCGTCACCACCCGCTCGGCGTCGAACACCTGCAGGCTGCCCAGGCCGTCGCAGGCCGGGCAGGCGCCGGTGGGGCTGTTGAAGGAAAACAGGCGCGGCTCCAGCTCCTCCAGCGAATACCCGCAGTGCGGGCAGGCCATGCGGGCGGAGAAGGGAATCTCCGCCGGCGCCCCGCCCTTGGCCTCGCCGTGCGGGGCCACCAGGGCCAGGCCGTCGGACAGGCGCAGGGCGGTTTCAAAGGACTCGGCCAGGCGCTGCTTGGCGTCCGGCCGTACCTTGAAGCGGTCTACCACGATGTCGATGTCGTGCTTGAGCTTGCGGTTGAGCGTGGGCACCTCGTCCAGCTCGTAGACGCGGCCGTCGACGCGGGCGCGGACGAAGCCCTGCTGGCGCATCTGGTCGAACCACTCGGCGTGCTCGCCCTTGCGCTCGCGCACCACCGGCGCCAGCAGCATCCAGGCCGAGCCCTCGGGCATGGCCAGCACGTGGTCCACCATCTGGCTGACGCTCTGCGCCTCCAGGGTCACGCCGTGGTCCGGGCAGCGCGCGGTGCCGACGCGGGCGTAGAGCAGGCGCAGGTAGTCGTGGATTTCGGTAACGGTGCCGACGGTGGAGCGCGGGTTGTGCGAGGTGGACTTCTGCTCGATGGAAATGGCCGGCGACAGGCCCTCGATGGAGTCCACGTCCGGCTTCTGCATCATCGACAGGAACTGCCGGGCGTAGGCCGATAGCGACTCGACATAGCGCCGCTGGCCTTCCGCATACAGCGTGTCGAAAGCCAGGCTGGATTTGCCGGAGCCGGACAGCCCGGTGATGACGATCAGCTTGTCGCGCGGCAGGTCCAGCGAGACATTTTTCAGGTTATGCGTGCGCGCACCGCGTATATGGATCGTATCCATGAGGCTAGGGTCTTGCCGCGGGCGAGGCGGCGGGGGATGGGGCGATCAAGTACTATACTTGCCTGTATGCTGCAGTGCACCCTGATTCACCGGCTGCGGCGATGCGCGACAATGAAGTTGCGCCTCTCCGGCCGTAGCGTGCGCCGCCGGGCACAGCTCCGGCATCATTTTCGCTTTACGTTTTGCTGCCGATGAACTCCAAAGAACTCAAGGCTACTTTCGGGCTGGGCGCGGTCTACGCCCTGCGCATGCTCGGCGTGTTCATGATCCTGCCGATCTTCGAGCTTTACGCCAAAGGCCTGCCGCAGCATCCCGCCCAAGTCTGGATCACCGCAGCCATGATCGCCTCGGCCCTGGCCCAGGCCTTATTCCAGATCCTGCTGGGGCGGCTGTCCGACCGCATCGGCCGCAAGCGGGTGATCGCCTACGGCATGCTGGTGTTCGCCCTGGGCAGCTTCGTCGCCGGGCTGTCCGACCGCATCGAGCTGATCACCCTGGGCCGTTTCCTGCAGGGCGCCGGCGCCATTTCCTCGGCCGTGACCGCGCTGCTGGCGGATGTCACGCGCGAGCAGGTGCGCACCATGGCCATGGCCATCATGGGTGCCGGCATGGGCCTGGCCTTCGTGCTCGCCATTGTCCTGGGCTCGGCGGTGGAAGGCCTGCTGGGCGGCGTGCGCGGCATCTTCATGCTCACCGCTGTGCTGTCGATTCTGGCCATCCCCGTCGTCTGGCTGGCCGTGCCGGGGGCGGAACACCGCACCGCGGCCTCCTCCGGCAGCATCGGCCAGGTATTTGCGGACAAGGACCTGCTGCGCCTGTCCGGCGGCATCATGCTGCTGCACGCCATGGTGCTGTGCCTGTTCACCGGCATGCCCCTGCTGATCCAGCAACG
Organism: Verrucomicrobiota bacterium; assembly: GCA_903970595.1. Taxonomy (GTDB): domain Bacteria; phylum Pseudomonadota; class Gammaproteobacteria; order Nevskiales; family Nevskiaceae; genus Nevskia. Next base: position 14,035 of record CAJCJI010000509.1, on the reverse strand, counting down.
ATTCGGCTGGGACTCCAGCCAGCACTGGAAGCTCTACCTGCCGGCGCTGGTCGGCACTCTGCTGTTTGCCCTGCCCCTGATGCGCCGCGCCGACCGCGGGGCCGCCCGCAGCCTGCTGCTGGGCAGCATCGGCCTGCTGGCGGTGGCGCTGCTGGTGGCCGGCCTGGTACCCGGCAAGACCGGCCTGATCGCCGGCCTGGTGCTGTTTTTCCTGCCCTTCAACCTGCTCGAAGGCCTGCTGCCCTCGATGGTCTCCCGCCGCGCGCCACCGGACCAGAAAGGCGCGGCCCTCGGCGTCTACGCCACTGCCCAGTTCCTGGGACAGCCGGTGGGCGGCCTGCTCTGCGTCCTGGTGCTGAACGGCCACGGACCGGCTGCGCTGCTGACCGCCGCCGCCGCGCTGCCGCTGCTGTGGCTGAGTTTCACCTACCGGCTGCAGCCCGTGGCGGCGGCGCACCGGCCGGCCGAGAGCGGCGAAAGCGTATCGGGTGCCTGAAAGGCGGCAGCGCCAAGGGGTTACTGGGGCGTTCCGGGCATTCATCCGGATACGGTATGCCGGATATGGTAAACCTTCACACCTGTTCGATGGAGTAGCCCATGACCACGGCAAAACTGTTCAAACTGGGCAACTCCCAGGCGGTGCGTATACCTGCCCGCTACCGCATGAACGCGCAGGAAGTGGAAGTATTCCAGCGCGACGGTGAATTGGTGCTGCGCCCCAAGTTGCGCACCGCTGCGGATTTGTTCGCGCAGGCGCGCAGCCTGGCGCGCGAAATATCGGACTGGCAGCGCCCGGAGCAAGGTGAGGTCAAGCCGGTTGCATCGCTAGACTGAAGCCGTGGCAGCACGGTATCTGCTCGATTCAAATATCCTGATTGCAGCCCTCAAAGGCGAGCACGCCGCGCTGCTCAACCGGCTGGCCACGCTCGCACCCTCGCGCATCTGCCTGTCGTCCATTGTGCTCGCGGAATTGATGACCGGCGCGCATAAAAGCCGCAACCCGGCGTCGAACGAAGTGGCGCTGGAAGAGATAACCCGCAACATGGAAGCGGTGCCATTCGACCATGAAGCCGCGCTGGTTTATGGAAAGCTGTGCGCAGAACTGGAAAGCAAGGGGCAGATCGTCGGCCCCCATGATCTGCTGATTGCGGCGCAAGCCTTAAGCCGCGACTTGGTTCTCGTTACCGCAAACCTGCGCGAGTTCAAACGCGTGCCTGGATTGCATTGCGAAAACTGGATGAAATGACAAAGAACGCTGTGGGCGCAGCGGCGGGATTCTGCCGCCGAAAGAAAGAAATATAGTCGTAACAAACCCTTGCCCCTCTCTCCTCACGCGACAGCTCACGGCAGCGCGCAATCCACCACGCTCGTGATGTATTCTGTGCCTGAGGGTGCGCCGGGCCTACGCCTATTTCCGGCACACAAGCGAGGACACCAAGATGAAGCGCCGCATCGATTTTTCGCCCCCGTGGCGCGTGTCCGGCCTCCGCTGCAAAACCCCGCCGATGCAAGATTCCGCGCCCGCCGTCGAGGCTGGCGCGGAAGCGCACGCATTGCGGTTTCCATCCATTTTCGTTTAAGCAGGAGGAGCACATGGCTCGTGGAGTCAACAAAGTCATACTGATCGGCAACCTGGGCAAGGACCCGGAGATGAAGTCCTTCCCCAACGGCGACGCGTACTGCAATCTGACGCTGGCCACATCCGAGTCCTGGACGGACAAGACCTCCGGCGAAAGAAAAGAGCGCACCGAGTGGCACAACCTGGTGTTCACCCGCAAGGTGGCCGAGATCGCGGGCCAGTACCTGAAGAAGGGCTCGAAGATCTACGTCGAAGGCTCCCTGCGCACCCGTAAATGGCAGGACAAGGAAGGCCACGACCGCTACACCACCGAGATCATGGTCAACGACATGCAGATGCTCGACGGCAAGGGCGGCGGCGGTGCATCCGGCGGCGACGAATACGGCGGCGGCGCCAGCAGTTCGGGCAGCTACAGCAGGAGCGGCAGCGCACCGGCGCGAAGCAGCGCGCCTTCACGCCCGGCGCCGGCCACGGAGCATGGCGGCGGGGGCAGCTTCGAGGATGACGATATTCCCTTCTAGAATGAATTTTTAACCAAGGCTGTCCACAGAAGCCCCGCAAAGTGAAATTGCGGGGCTTTTTGTTGATGACATTCCCGGCGCGGCCGTCATCCGCGAACGGCTGCGGCAACGGACTCCCGCGAAGGGGTGGCATGCGCGCGGATCGCCTGCGCCCGGCCGTCCACCACCGAACGCTGCCGCGCCCGCTCCCAGTTCGGCTCGCCGCCGGCGATCCAGACCGGGCCGTCCGCAAGGTGATCGAGTCCTTCCTGTGCCACGGCTTCCGGTGGCGTTGCGGCGGCAAGATCGTATCCGAGCCGGGCCATGGCGGGCGTTGCGGTAAAGCCGATGTTCAGATGCAGCACGTCGACGCCCAGCGGCGCGCATTCGGCCCACAGCGCCTCGGTGAAAACGCGGCTGAAAGCCTTGGCCCCGGTGTAGGCGGCCAGCGAAGGGGAGCCCATGTAGCTGGAGAGCGAACCGGAAAGGATGATGCCGCCGCGGCCGTGCCGGCACATCGAGGCGCCGTAGTGATGCGCGAACTCGGCTTGCCCGCTCACGGTGACGGCGATGACGGATCGGTAGACCGCCGGGTCCAGTTCGACGAACCTGCCGCGGGTATTGTTGGCGCCGGCAACGTAAACCAGCAGCCCGATGTCGATGTCGTCGGTGACGGCGCGCACCCGCTCGAGCGCGTCGGCCCGGCTCAGGTCGACCGAAGCGAAGCGAACCTCCGCGCCGCCGCCCCTCAGTTCGGCGCTCAGTTCCTGAAGGGGCGGCAGCTTGCGCGCCACCAGCACCAGCTTGAATCCAGACGCGGCCAGCTTGCGGGCAAAGGATGCCCCGACGCCTTCCGAACCGCCAATGATTAAGGCCCAGGGGCCGTACTTTTCGAGGTTCATGCCTGTCGTGCGCTCCTTCGTTTCGGAGATCACCTCCAGCCTGCCGGGGGAGTGATTCGCTTGATCTCGGTCTGGTTATTGTTCCAATATTGGAATAATACATTCATTATTGGAAAATAAAGACCGGTGCTTGTCAATAGCAGCGGATTCAACCCAGGAGCGGCGGCGGCCCATGGCAGATCAATCCAATCCCACGCGGCGCGTACTCGACGTTATCAATTTTCTGGCGGCGCACCCGGCCGAACATTTCAGCCTTGCCGAAGTCGCGCGGCAGGTCGGCCTGAGCAAGGGATCGGCGCACCGCCTGCTGACGACGATGTCCGATGCCGACTTCCTGTCGCGCGACGAGAAGAACAAAACCTATTCCCTCGGCATGGCCCTGCTGGCGGTGGGCCAGTCCGCGCTCGATAAATTCCGCGGGCTCGGGATCGCCCGCCGGGAAATGGTGCGGCTCACGCAGGAACTGAACGTACAGTGCAGCGCCACTGCCCTGGCCGGGGAAGACCTGCTGATCCTGGCCAAGGAGGGCGTGCCCCAGTCCCATGAAGACCTGAACCGGGTCGGCGAACGGCGCCCCCTGATTCCGCCCATGGGGATCTGCCACATCGCCTGGGGCACGGGCAGCGTCGTCACGCACTACCTGGCCCTGGCGGCACAGCACATGAGCGGGAGCCGCTTTGTATGGCTGCAGGAGTCCCTGCAATTGATACGCCGCCGCGGCTTTGCGATGGGCGGCAACGGCCCGCATTGGCGCGTTCTGCGAGCGACAACCGTGCTGCCGATCGGCCGGGACCGCGATACGTCCTATTGGGCGGGAATCTTCGACCTGATCGGCCAGTTGACGCCCAACGAAATCCAGCTTGCCGGCTTCGACGAAATCGATGTCCACGGAGTCGCGCACCTGATGGCTCCGGTGTTCTCTGCCGACGGCAAGGTCGCACTGCAGCTGGTGCTGAGCGGGTTTCCGCCCAAGCTGGGCGCCAAAAAGCTGGAGCGCTATGCCGAAAGGCTCTGCGCCACCGCCGCCTCGATCACCAGCGAGATGAACGGGCGGATGCCGCAGATTGCGCCGCCATGAGCCCGCCCTGCCGAAGGCGGCACCGGGTCTGCCGGAGCCTTTCGCCGGGCCGCCGGGAGCGGTTGACAGGGCCTTGCCTTCAAGACGATCATCCCTGGATATCTTGAACGTGTATTCCAGTATTGGAACAATGTGAACGGCCATCCGCGATGAGCCCCGGTCGGTCGGACTCGGGGCATTCGCAGGGCGGGCCGGCGCTAGGACGATCGAAATGGCAGAGCTTCACCTGTTATGCACGCAGGCATTGCAGCGCCCAGCCGGAACGCCGGCGCTGGAATTCGAGCAGCGCTGGATTCACTGGGGCCAGATCCGCGAGCTGGCCGAAAGCCTGGCGGCCTTGATCGATGCCGCCGGCGTCAGTCCGCAGGCGCACATCGCCTTCGTTCCGCGCAACCGTCCCTCGGCCGTGGCCGCATTGCTCGGCCTGATCGCGCGCGGACGCTCAGTCCGCATGCTGTACGCCTTCCAGTCGCAGGAGGCGCTTGCGCGCGATATCGAGCGCCTGCGGCCGGCCGTCCTGGTTGCCGCCGCCGAGGATTGTTCCGCGCCGGTCCTGGCTGCCCTGTCCGCGCAGGGCTCGGTGGCGTTCGCCTTGAGTGAAATGGGCGTCGCAGCACTGCCCGGCCTGGATCGAGCCCGGCAATCGTCACATCCCGAGCCGCCGGCGTCCGCACCCCAGATCGAAATCCTCACCAGCGGCACCACCGGCGCGCCCAAGCGTTTCGCCATCAGTCACGAGCTGGTAGCACGCCACATGGTAGGCACGGCGCTCACGGCCGGCGCCGGCGCACCCGGGGCGGACCTGGCGGAACGCCCGCCGCTGCTGTTGTACATGCCGCTGGGCAATATCTCCGGCATCTACACCACCTTGCCGCCGCTGCTGCGGGGCCAGCGCGTAGTGCTGCTGGACCGCTTCAGCATCCCGGCCTGGCACGACTACGTGCTGCGCTACCGCCCGGCCTTCGCCGGCCTGCCGCCCGCGGCGGTGCAAGCCGTGCTGGACGCCGGGATCCCGGCGGCGGACCTGGCCAGCCTGCGCTACCTGGGCGCCGGCGCGGCGCCGCTGGACCCTGGGGTGCATCGCGCCTTCGAGCAGCGTTACGGCATCGCCATCCTGCTGTCCTACGGCGCCACCGAATTCGGCGGTCCGGTGGCGGCGATGACGGCGGACCTGCACGCGGCCTGGGGGCAAGCCAAGTTCGGCAGCGTCGGGCCGGCCGTGGCGGGCGTGCAAATGCGCATCGTCGATCCGGCTTCCGGCGCCGTGCTGCCGCCGGGGCAGGAGGGCCTGCTCGAAGTGGTTTCACACCGCATCGGCCCGGACTGGATACGCACCTCGGACATCGCGATGATCGATGCCGACGGCTTCCTGTTCCATCGCGGCCGCGCCGACGGCGCGATCCTGCGCGGCGGATTCAAGCTGCTGCCGGAAACCATCGAGAACGCCCTGCTGCTGCACCCCGGAGTGTCCTCTGCCGCGGTGGTCGGCGTCGCGGATCACCGGCTCGGACAAGTGCCCGCCGCGACCGTCGTGCTCAAGCCCGGCCACCAGGCCGGCGCCGCGGAGCTTGAGGCGCACCTGCGCGGTCATCTGCTGGCCACGCACATCCCGGTGCACTGGCGCTTCGTCGATGCGCTGCCCACCACCCCGTCGCTCAAGATCGACCGCCCTGCCCTGCGCCAGGCGTTCGAGGCGCAAGCCGCGGCGCAGCCGGATCAGCGGCCGCAACGAGGAAACGAAGCATGCCAAGAATCGAACCCATTTCCTGGGATGAACTGAAGCCCCGGCTGCGCCAGATGATGCAGGCGGGGATGGAGTCCAGGGCCTACACCAATCCCTTGCCAATTATCAAAGGAGACTGATCATGGAACTCACCAATGCATCCGCAATCGTGACTGGCGGCGCCGGCGGCCTGGGCAGCGCCACCGCACGGCGACTGGCCCAGCGCGGCGTCAAGGTGGTGATTGCCGACGTGGACGAGGCGCGGGGTACGGCGCTCGCCAGGGAGATCGGCCAGGGCTCGGTGTTCGTGCACACCGACATTCTCAGCGAGGCCTCGATCGCCAACGCCGTCGCAGTTGCCGCCGGTCTGGGGCCACTGCGCGCCGCGGTGGTGGCCCACGGCGGGCCGCCGCCGCCGGACCGCGGCGGCCGGGTGATCAGCAAGGAAGGAACGCGCCTGTCGCTGGCCTCCTTCGCCCATACGGTCAATGTGTTCCTGAACAGCGCCTTCTGTGTGACGGCCTATGCCGCCGAAGCGATGGCGAAGAACGAACCGCTGGCATCCAACCAACGCGGCGTGATCATCAATACAGCGTCCATCGCGGGCTTCGAAGGCCTGCCGGGACAGGTACCCTACTCCGCCGCCAAAGGCGGGGTCATCGGCATGATGCTGACGCTGGCCCGCGACCTGGCTCCGCTCGGCATCCGCTCGGTCGCCATCGCGCCCGGCACCATCCTGACGCTCGCCTACTCGAAAATCATGAACGAGCAGGAAGCCCAGGCCAAATGGGGCGCCACGGTGCCGAATCCCAAGCGCATGGGCGATCCCGACGAGTACGCAACTCTGGCGCTGCACATCATCGAGAACGATTTCCTCAACGGCACGACGATCCGGCTGGACGGGGCGCAGCGGTTTTAGGGAAGGCAAGATCAAATCGTCATTCCCGCGCAGGCGGGAATCCAGTTTTTGGCCGTTAGCGAGGGGGAAACCGCAAACTGGATCCCCGCCTGCGCTGGGATGACGACTCAAATCGGTCTTGTCATCCTGAGCGTAGCGAAGGATCTGGCCAGATCGTTCTGATCCAATCTTGGCCTTTATGGAACGAAACCCCATGCCCAGAACCCTCCCAAAACCCACCCCCGAGACCCGCCACTTCTGGGAAGGCTGCAAGCTCGGCGAGTTGCGGCTGCAACGCTGCCGCAGTTGCGGCGAAGCTTATTTCCCACCGCGCCCGTTCTGCCCGGAATGCGCGGGACGAGACGTCGAGGTTTTCACCGCCAGCGGCAAGGCGACGCTGTATTCCTACGTCATCAACCACCGGCCGCGGGCGGACATCGGCACCGAGCCGCATTCGATCGCGGTGGTCACACTGGCCGAGGGGCCGCGCATGATGACCAACATCATCAATTGCCCCCAGACGCCGCAAGCCCTGCAACTGGACATGCCGCTGCAAGTCGTCTTCGGCAATGAAAGCGCCGAAATCTCGCTGCCCTACTTCGAGCCGACGGTGCAGCCATGAGATCCAAGGGTGTCGCGGTGGTGGGTGCCGCCGAGACGACAAAGCTCGGCCTCATTCCGGAGCTTTCGGCGATCGGCCTGCATGCCGACGCCGCCCTCAACGCGCTGGCCGATGCGGGACTAAGGCCATCCGACATCGACGGCCTGGCGACAGCCGGTGAGTATCCTCCGGCGCTCGCCGCCTATCTCGGCCTTGCGCCGAAATGGATCGACGGCACCACCGTCGGCGGCTGCTCCTTCATGCTGCACGTGCACCACGCCGCGGCGGCGATCGAAGCCGGATACTGCAGCACCGTGCTGATCACGCATGGCGAATCCGGGCGCTCCGGCATCGGCCGCGCATCGCACGCGGCGAGCACGTCGAGCCTTGCCGCAGAGTTCGAATACCCGTACGGCGTCGCCGGGGCTACCTCGAATCTTACGATTCCCGCCCTGCGCTACATGAAGTCGCGCGGCGCGACCGAGGAAGACCTTGCCAGGGTCGTCGTGGTCCAGCGCGAATGGGCGGCGATGAATCCACGCGCCAGCTTGAAGACCCCGATCACGGTTGACGAGGTGCTGAATGCCGAAATCATCGCCTGGCCATTCCGCAAGCCGATGTGCTGCCTGCGGACCGACGGCGGCGGCGCCCTGATTCTCACCGCGGCCACACGCGCCAAGGACTTTCCGCGCAAGCCGGTGCACATCCTGGGAAGCGGCGAGGCGGTGGAGTCGCCGATGGTATCGATGATGCGGGACTTCACCACCTTTCGCGGTTTCCGCACCGCGGCGGCCGATGCCTTCGCGCAGGCGCGGATCGGCCATGCCGAAGTCGACCACCTGATGATCTACGACGCCTTCGCCCATCTGCCGCTGTATGGCCTGGAGGACGCGGGCTTCTGCAAGCCCGGCGAGGCCAAGGACTTCATCCGCGAACGCAACACCGCGCCCGGCGGCAAGCTGCCGATGAACACCAACGGCGGCGGCCTGTGCTACATGCACTCGGGCATGTACGGCATGTACGCCCTGCAGGAGAGCGTGCGCCAGATGCGCGGCATCGCCCCCGCCCAGGTCCCGGACGCGAGGATCTCCGTGTGCATCGGCGTGGGCGGCATGTTTGCCGCCGCCGGCGTCGTGATCTTCACCAACGAGGCGCGGCAATGATGGCTATTGCAATTGTCCGTGGAGATTCGTTAAAGCCCAGGCAAGCCAAAAATCCCGTCAACCGCTGACCACCGCCACCGCCAGATACATCACCGCCGCCCCCAGCAAGGTCATCGCCGTGGTCAGCAGCTTCGGATGCGCGTGGTGGCTTTCCGGGATCAGGTCGCTGGCGCCGATGTAGAGGAAGAATCCGCCGAACAGCGCCAGGGCCATGCCCAGGGCCGGTTCCGGCACGGTGAAGAGGAAGGTTGCGGCGATGCCCACCGCCGGGGCGAGCGCGTCGGCCAGCAGCCAGCGCAGGGTCTGCTGCCGGGTGCCGCCGTTTTTCAGCACCATGTTGGCGGTGTTGATGCCGTCCGAAAAATCGTGGGTCAGCACCGCCGCCGTCACCACCACGCCGATCGCGGCGGAGGCCTGGAAGGCGACGCCGATGGCGATGCCGTCCAGCAGGCTGTGCAGCGAAAGGCTGGCGGCGCCCAGCGCGCCGCGCTGGGCCAGCTGCAGGGCATGGCCGGCATGGTGATCGCCGCCGTGGCCCAGGAAGAACTGTGCACGGTCCAGCACCAGGTACAGCAGGAAGCCCAGGGCAACCCAGGCGAGCAGGCTCGCCGGCGTGTGAAACTTCTCGCCGTAGGCCAGCGCTTCGGGGATCAGGTCGAAGAAAGCCACCGCGACCACCGCGCCGGCGCTGAAACCCAGCACCAGGTGCAGGCGGTCCTTGAGCCGCAGCGCGAACAAACCGCCCGCGTAGGTCGCGCAAAATGCCGCCACCGCAATTGCCGCAATCAACATTCGCTGCCCTTGATGGTCCGCCCCGCAAGCCCGGTCATGCGCGCGTGGAGTTGCGCTCCTGGGCCCCTGCCGGCCGCGCGCAAGCTCGCCCCCTCACCCGGTATGCGCTGAGCTTACCCCGGTTTTGCGGATGCCCGCTGCGGCGTTTCCCGCTCATTTTGGGCGGGCTCCAGCCGGTGCCGCGGGAGCGCGCCGCTGGAAATTGACGCTCTTTTCATGTTATTTAAGACCCATGCGGTTTCCGAAACTCTCCCGTTTCCTGGTTGCGCTCGGCTTTCTGGTGATCCAGACGGCGGCGGTGGTGCACGCCACCAGCCATGAGTTGAAGCCGGAGACCAATGCCTCCTGCGAAGTCTGCGCCCTGGCCCATGCCGGCGGCGGCGCGCCGCCGGTGGTGGACGCATCCGGCATTTTCGTTCCCCGCGGTATCGAGCCGGTGTTGCCCGTGGTTACGGCGGCGCCGGCGCGCCCCTACGCTCGTCCCAACAGCCGCGGCCCTCCCGTAATCCTCGTTTGACCCCGCAGTAGCTGCAAAGCGCACCGCATGCGGTCGCGCCCGTCTTTCATTCAACGAGGATGATCCATTTCATGCTTTCCTTCGCACCCGCTGCGCGTCTTCGCACGCGCGGCTGCCTGACCGCTGTATTCCTGGGGCTGGCCAGCAGCGCCCTGTCCAATCACGCCTTCGCCGCCGATCCGCAGGTGCTGGCCGCCTCCAGCAGTGAAGGCACCGTCCAGGGCATCGTCGTCGACGGCGACGGCAATCCGCTGGACGCGGCCAAGATCCAGCTGGCCAACGCCGCGGACAAGATCGTGGCGCGCACCCAGAGCGACGCGCACGGCGTTTTCTCCATCAGCGGCGTGGCCGCCGGAACTTACACGGTCACCGCGGCCAAGTCCGGCGTCACCGCTAGCGCGCAGGTGCAGGTCGCCGCCGGGGCCACCAGCCAGGCCCGGCTGGAGGTGGGCGAAAAGGAGCTGCAGACCGTCACCGTCACCGCCAAGCGCTTCGAACGCGCGCGCAACGAGCTGTCGCCCACCACCGGCAGCAGCCAGTACGTGATGAACGAGAAGGCCATCGAGGCGCTGCCCGAAGGCGATCACACCTCGTTCAACCATGTGCTGCTGCAGGCGCCCGGCGTGGCCAACGACTCGTTCGGCCAGGTGCACATCCGCGGCGACCACAACGACGTGCAGTACCGCATCAACGGCATCATCCTGCCGGACGGGGTCAGCGCCTTTTCGCAGGTGTTCGACCCGCGCTTCGCCAAGAGCATCACGCTCAACACCGGCGCGCTGCCGGCCCAGTACGGCCTGCGCACCGCCGGCGTGATCGACATCGCCACCAAGGACAACTACGAAGGCGGCGACGTGGACTTCTACGGCGGCAGCCACGACACGGTCAACCCCAGCTTCCAGCTGGGCAAGACCGTCGGCCCGCTCACCGGCTACGTCACCGGCCAGTTCCTGTCCAACAACCTGGGCGTGGAGAACACCACCGGCTCCTACACCGCCAATCACGACTGGACCTCGCAGGGCAAGGGCTTCGGCTATTTCTCGTACCTGCTGGACAGCCATACCAAGATCAGCGCCCTGATCGGCGCCACCGGCACGCGCCTCGAAATTCCGGATGCGGGCGGCGTTGCGCCGAATGCGGCCTATGTGGGCCAGCTGGACGATACCGGGTTCAACACCACGGGCGTCAACTCCAGCTCGCTCGACGAGCGCCAGTTCGAGCGCAACCTGTACGACATCGTGGCGCTGCAGGGCATCGCCGGCAGCCTGACCTACCAGGCGGCGGTGTTCGACCGCAGCTCCACGCTCGAATTCGAGCCGGACACGCTGGGCGACCTGGCCTTCAACGGCTACGCCGCGCGCCTCAAGCGCAAGGCCAGCACCCTGGGGCTGCAAAGCGATGTGAGCTATCCGGTGACCGAATCGCACACGCTCAGCGCCGGCTTCTCGGCCAGTACCGAGAACGACCGCTCGGACAATACCTCGCAGGTGTTCACCGCCGGGCAGCCCAATGCGGCGGGCGCCTGCAGCACCGGCACGCTAGACGACAGCGGCACTTACTGCGTCACCGGCGGACCGGAAGGCATCACCGACAACGAGCCCAAGAACGGCAACCGGCTGCTGAGCCTGTACGTGCAGGACCGCTGGGACCTGACCAGCAAGCTGACCGTCAACTACGGCCTGCGCTACGACCAGGTCAACGCCTATACCACAGGCAGCCAGCTCAGTCCGCGCCTGGGCATGATCGACTACCTGACGCCGCGCACCACCATCCACGCCGGTTATGCACGGTACTTCACGCCGCCGCCGAGCGAGCTGATCTCCAACGGCTCGGTGCAGACCTTCCAGGGCACCACCAATGCCGCGCCGCTGGTCGGCGTCGCCGGCTCCGGCGGGGGCTGCGTGCTGGCGCCGAACAACGTGGCGCCGACCTGTGTGCTCAACAGCCCGGTGCAGCCGGAGCGCTCGCATTACTTCGACGCCGGCGTGGTGCACCAGCTCACATCGAGCTACAACGTCGGCCTGGACGCCTACTACCGCTACGCGCGCAACCTGATCGACGAAGGGCAGTTCGGCACGGCGGTGATCTTCACGCCGTTCAACTACCAGCAGGGCCACGTCTACGGCATCGAGTTCACCAACAACTATCACAGCGGCAACTTTTCGGCCGACCTCAACCTGGCGCGCTCGGTGGCGCAGGCCACCGACGTGGTTTCGGCGCAGGCCTTCGGCTTCAGCCAGCCCGAGCTGAACTACATCAGCAACCACTATGTGTACCTAGACCACGACCAGCGCTGGACCGGCTCGGGCGAAGTCTCCTACAAGTGGTTGGGCACCAGCTACGGCCTGGAGGGCACTTATGGCAGCGGGCTGCGCGAGAGCTTCGCCAACACCGGCAAGCTGCCGGTCAACCTGCAGTTCGACGCCTCGGCCAGCCGCGACCTGCATTTCGGCGGCGGCTTCGGCGACCTGGGCGTGCGCGCCGCGGTGCTCAACATCCTCGACCGTACCAACCAGGTCCGGGCCGATTCCGGCGTGGGCGTGGGCCTGCCGCAGTTCGGGCCGCGCCTGTCGCTTTATCTGGGCGTGACCAAGCCGTTCACCATCTGAAAAACCGCAGGAGCACATGGGATGCAGCAGCTGAAGCCGACCGTCCGCGCCCATGATGGGCAATTCTGGATCGTACCCGCCGCGCTGGCGCTGCTCGGCATCGCCGCGGCGGCCGGGGCGAATGTCCTGCCCCCCCGAAATGGCGATTCCGGACACGCGCATGGCGGTGCTCGAAGACCCGATCACCGACGGGCACGTCACTTCGCCCTACGGCTGGCGCGTGCATCCGATCCTCAAGCTGCGCCGCTTCCACAAGGGCGTGGACTTCGGCGCGCCGGAAGGCACGCCGGTGCATGCCGCCGAAGACGGCGTGATCGAGGAGATCGGCCGGCAGGGTCACTACGGCCTGTACCTGCGCATCCGCCATTGCGCCTCGGTGCAGACCGCCTACGCGCACCTGGCGCGCTTCGCCCCGGGGCTGCACCAGGGCTCCGTGGTGAGCCGCGGCCAGGTGATCGCGCAGGTCGGCCGCACCGGCTGGGCCACCGGACCGCACCTGTATTACGAGGTGATCGTCGACGGCCGCCGGGTCGACCCGGACCGGCCCGGCCTGATGGTACCTGTGAGTATTCCGGAAGCGCTTCCGCAGCCCGCCGCCGAGGAAGCGGCGCGCGACGCCTCGTAAGGGAATCCCTACCGTTCGTCGCGCCCGCGGCCGAACGCCGGCGAAGAATGGGTAGCTTAGCCCTGAGGTCCGATTCGCATTGCGGCAGGTTCCGGCCAAGGCCCCCGCCGCATGCGGCTTGTTGCACAGGCTGTGGGACGCGCCCTGGATGGCGCGCGCACGGCGCTGTATTCGGTCCATCCAGGAATATAAAATCGCACAGGGCGTGAATAAAGATCGAGGATACCGACGTGCATGCCCGTGCTTCCGATTCGCTGCCCTGGCGGCTGGCCCTGCTGGGATTGTGTACCGCGCTGTGGTGTCCGCGGGCAGCGGCGCAGGAGTTGAATGCGCCGTCGCCGGCCTTGTCGCTGCAGCTTTCGCCGGCCCTGGGCTCGGCAGACTCCGCGCCGGCCGCCGCCATCGACCTGGCGGAGCCGGTGCCCGGCGCGCGCATCAGTTCGCCGTTCGGCTGGCGCATCCATCCCATCCTCAAGGTACTGCGCTTCCACAACGGCGTGGACTATGCCGCGCCGCTGGGCACCCCGGTGCGCGCGGCCGCCAGCGGCGTGGTCGAGGCGATCGGCCGGCGCCGAGACTTTGGCCTGTTCCTGCGCATTCGCCACAGCGGCATCGTGGAGACCGCCTACAGTCATCTGGCGCGCTATGTCGCAGGGCTGCGGCCGGGCTCCACGGTGAGCCGCGGCCAGGTGATCGCCGAGGTCGGCCGCACCGGCTGGGCCACCGGCCCGCACCTGTTCTACGAGGTGATCGTCAACGGCAGCCCGGTCGATCCCACGCGTCAGGACTGGTGGCTGCCGATGGGCTTGCCGGTGGCGGCCGGCACTTGGTAGCGTCAAAGGCCTTCTTGCTTTAGGCGCACCCAGATTGTCCCCTCTCCCGCTCGCAGGAGCTCGCAACCAACGGGCTGCCGGACAGAAGGGTGGCTCCTAGGGAAACTCTGATTAACCCCTGTACTCTAACGCTCAGATCATGACGGCGGGGGACGACATGAAGCAAACGACATTTGCATCACTGGCGTGGGACGGGAAGAAGCGGGTGACGCGGC
>CAJCJI010000508.1 GCA_903970595.1 Verrucomicrobiota bacterium | reverse complement strand
CCGTTGTCGGCGACGTCCAGGTAGCGCTGCCCCAGCGGCGCCTGGCGGCCGCTGCTGAGCGTCAGGCGCACGGCGTCGCGGCCGCCGGCGCTGGAGGCGCCATGCTCGAAGCTGTTGTCCCACAGGTTGAGCAGGATCTGCTGCAGGTGGTTCGGATCGAAACGCACCGCCAGCTCCGCGTCCACGCCGTCCAGGTCGATCCGGCAGACCCGCCCGGGATGGCCTTCCCGATAAATGCCGACAGTGCGTTCAAGGAAGGCGCGCAAGCCGATGCTGCTCGGCGCGGCGGCGTCGCGCCGCGACAGGGTGAGCACGTCGTTGACGATCTTGTCGATGCGCGTGGTGTGGCGCTGGATCATGTCCAGCAGGCGCTGCTCCTCGCGATCATGGCGCGGCGACTCGGCCAGCAGCTGGCTGGCGTGATGGATCGCCGACAGGGGATTGCGGATTTCGTGGGCGATGCTGGCCGAGAGGCGGCCGAGCGCGGCCAGCTTCATCTGCTGCGCCTGTTCGCGCAGGCGCACGGCGTCGTCCAGCAGGATCAGCACCTGCGCCCTGGGGCCGCCGCCCAGGCGCATGAAGCGCGGCACCACTTCGGCCGAACTGGACCACAGCGACAGCGGCTCGATTTCGCGGCCAGGGTGGCGCTGCCAGGCATCGAGCGCGGCGGACAGTTCCGGCACCTGCTCGGCCAGGGTGCTGTTTTCCAGCGGCGGCCCGGTGCCGAGCAGGCGCTGCGCGGCGACGTTGAGCAGGCGCACGCGCCGGTCCATGTCGACCACCAGCACGCCGGTGGCCATGTTCTCGATGATGCGGTCGTTGAGCTGCGACAGGCTGGCGAAATCGCTGCCGACGCGCGCCGCCAGGGCCTCGCTGCGCCGTGCGCGCTGCGCCACGGTGCTGGCGGCGATGGAGCTGCCGAACAGGATCAGTCCGAGGATGCCGGCCCCGGACATGTTGCCCAGCGGCAGGTCGGACTCGGTCAGCCGGAAAATTTCCTCACCGAATATGGACAGCGTGCCCATCGAGGCCAGCAGCAGCGCCATGCGCGTGCCCAGCACCGAGCTGCAGCCCACCGCCGGGGTCAGCAGCAGCACGCCCAGTCCGCTGGACAGGCCATGGGCCTCGTACACCAGCAGGCAGATGCCGCAGGCGTCGACGAAGAAATGCAGCAGCGACTGGGTCACCAGGCCGGGCCTGCGGAAGCGCAGCGCCGGCAGCAGTAACAAGGCGGCGGCGCCATAGACCAGGGTGGAGCGGAAAAAGCCCACCCGGTCGATGCGCTCGAACATGAACAGGCCGTAGCCCTGGGTGCATAGCACCAGCAGACCCGCCACCAGCAGCAGGCGGTAGTAGGACAGGGTGCGCAGCAGGCGCCAGTCCTCCGGCGTCACCGGTCCGGTCGCGCCGTCTGGCGCCGGCCCCATCAGGCGGATTTCTCGCAATTGCGGCAGCGGCCGCGGTCGCTCAGGGAGTCCCGCGGCACGAATACGCCGCATTTCAGGCAGCGCGCCATCATTTCGAATTGCTCGGGGTTGCGCGGGCGCGGCGCGGCGGGCCGGCCGTCGCTGTTCCAACTCATCAGCACACGGTAGACCAGCCAGGCCAGCAGGCCCAGGATGAAAAAGCGGAACAGGTTCATTGCGGGCTCATGGTTGCGGCATGCCGCGTCTCGCGGGGCGCTTCATGAACGGCAGTTTACCCGTCCCGGCCGGGCGGCGCGCGACGCCCGGCGCCATGGCCAATGCGGCCGGCGGAGTGCTTTTTGCCTGTGCGCGGCGTTTTGGGGGAGAATGCCCGGCGCTCCAGCCCCTATTTTTTCCAAACCCTCAAGAGGGACGCATGAATCTCCATGAATATCAGGCGAAGGAGATATTCGCCCGTTACGGTATCCCGGTGCCCCAGGGCGCCCTTGCGGTCAGCCCGGAAGCGGCACGCGCCGCGGCCAAGCAGATCGGCGGCGACAAGTTCGTGGTCAAGGCGCAGGTCCACGCCGGCGGCCGCGGCAAGGTCGGCGGGGTCAAGCTGGTAAGCGGCTTCGAGGCGGTCGAGGAAGCGGCCAAGAAGATGCTCGGCACCCGCCTGGTGACCAAGCAGACCGATGCCAAGGGCCTGCCGGTGAATTCGGTGTGGGTGGAGAAGCCCTCCGCCATCGCCCGCGAGCTGTACGTTTCGGCCGTGGTCGACCGTTCGCGCGAGCGCCTGGTGTTCATGGCCTCCCCGGCCGGCGGCATGGACATCGAGGAAGTGGCCGAGCACACCCCGGAGAAGATCAAGAGCGTCACCGTGAACCCCTCCGCCGGCCTGCAGCCCTACCAGGCGCGCGAGCTGGGCTTCTTCATGGGGCTAACCAAGGAGCAGGTGGACCAGTTCACCAGGATCATGACCGGCCTGTACCGCATCTGCATCGAGCTGGACGCCAGCCTGATCGAGATCAACCCGCTGATCGTCACCGCCGAAGGCAATGTCTTCGCCCTCGACGCCAAGCTCAATTTCGACGACAACGCCCTCTACCGCCAGAAGGCCATCGCCGACATGCGCGATCCGACCCAGGAGGACGAGCGCGAGCGCGTCGCCCTGCAGTACGACCTCAACTACGTCACCATGGACGGCAACATCGGCTGCATGGTCAACGGCGCCGGTCTGGCCATGGCGACCATGGACATCATCAAGCTGCACGGCGGCCAGCCCGCCAACTTCCTCGACGTCGGCGGCGGCGCCACCGCCGAGCGCGTCACCAAC
>CAJCJI010000507.1 GCA_903970595.1 Verrucomicrobiota bacterium | reverse complement strand
GTTCGCGCGTCGACGAGTTGCGCATGCCGCCGCTGCCGATCGCCGCGATCCGCCGCATCGGTACGCTCGAAGGCCAGGTCAGCAGCATCGCCATCCAGGGCGGCGATACCGCCTACCAGAGCGACGACGAGGGCGAAAGCTGGAAGCCGGTGCCGGCCACCGCCGTGCACTGGTCCGAGCTGCGGCCGCTGCCGCAGGACCAGCGCGCGAAGCTGGTGCCGTTTTCCCGTCCCAGCGTATCCATGCAGCAGATCCTGGTGGACACGCACAGCGGCCGCCTGTTCGGGCGCTTCGGCACCTACTTCGTGGATGCGGTCGGCCTGGCGGCCCTGCTGCTCGCCACCACCGGCATCTGGATGTACTGGCGTACCGCCAGCGCGCGGCGCAAACAGGCCAGCCGCAGCGCCCCGCCGGCGCCGGCCGGGCGCAAGCCCGACCCCGGCTCGCCATGAACGCCGTGAAGATCGCAGCGGGCGCCATGCCTGCGTGCGGGATGAGGACGGAATGACGCTCACCAGGCAGCAGCCGGCCCTGGTGGAACATTACTTCCTGGCCATGGGCACCTCGGTGCTGGTCACCATCGAGGCCGGCACCGAAAGCCGCCGCGCCCAAGCCGTGCAGGCCATCGCCGAAGTGCAGAAGCTCCTGGTCGAGTTCGGCCGCGAAGGCTGGGCCTGGGGCAATGGCGCGCTGGCGCAGTTCAACCGCGAACTCGAAGGCGGCGCGGCGGTGCCGATTCCGGTACTGCTGCAGCCCTTGTTCAGGCGTGCCTGGGAAATCCGCCAGACCAGCGGCGGACTGTTTGAGCCGCGCCTGGGGGCCCTGGTGCGGCTATGGGGTTTCGACACGGCGGAGCGTGAGCCGGTGCAGCCGCCCGCATCCGGCGCGATCGCGGCGCTGCTCGAGGCCGTGCGCGCGGCTCCGCACTACGACGGCGGCGCCTCGTATGGACCCGCGCCGGGCCTGTGCTGGGACCTGGGCGGCATCGGCAAGGGCTATATCGTCGACCTGGCGCTGGACTGGCTGCGGCGGCGCGGCTTCGCCGATGCCATCGTCAATGCCGGCGGCAACGTCGCGGCGCGCGGCGCGCGCGGCGACCGTCCCTGGCGCGTCGGCATCCGCGATCCGCGCTCCGCGGCGGAGTTGCCGCAGCTGCTGGCTGCGCTGGACGTGCACGGCGAGTCGGTCATTACCCACGCCGACGACCAGCGCTATTTCGAGCACCAGGGCCTGCGCTATGCCCACCTGCTGCATCCGCGCACGGGGCAGCCTGCGCGCGGCCTGCGCTCGCTCACCGTGGTGCATCCGGACGGCGCACTGGCGGATGGCGGCGGCGCCGCGCTGTACGTCGCCGGACACGAGGGCTGGCCAGCCCTGGCGGCCAGGCTGGGAATTCGCCAGGTGCTGGCGGTCGACGACGAAGGGGCGGTATGGGCCAGCGAAACGCTTGCGCCGCGCCTGCAGTGCAGCTCCGGATTGCGCATCAGGCCCTGTTAACGATATTTTGGGCCCCAGGGGAGTATCCCCCCAGCCCGATTGCAGTGCGCCAGGCGTCGTCAGGGTGCGAAAGCACGCACTGCGCAGTACCCCAGGGATCGGGCATCAGTTCAAGAGAACGCTACGCATGGCCATTGCATTGCCGCCGCCGATCACCCCGCAACAGGGGCCCCCGCTCGAGTTGCGCGATCAGTCCTTGACGCAGAAGGTGGTGACCATCGAATACAAGGGCATACACGTCCATGTGTTCGGCAGCGAGCGGGTGTCGGCGGAGCGCATCCGCGCCGCCGTGAACGCCGCGGACAACATTTCCGATGCGGTGCGTGCCGTCGGCTACCTCTACTATGTGTCCGGCTATCCGGCGGCCCTGGTCACTTACGCCACGGTCGGCCAGATTGAGTACGACGTCTACGTGCGCGTGGTGCCCGGCCGCGTCCGCGACGTCAACGCCCCCGCCGCCCTGATGCCGTATTTTTCGGACCTGAAAGCCGCCAAGGAGCCGCTGACCAGCAGCGGCTTTGAACGCGATCGCGCGCTGGCCGACGCCGAGGCCGAACGCAGCGGCCTGCAGTACAAGCCCGTATTCAAGCCGGTGGGCGGCGACGAAGTGGTGCTTGATCTGGGCGAAGCGGCACCCGGTTCAAAGCAGTGGACCGTGCTCGGCACCTTCAGCAATTACGGCAACCGCTACGCCGGTCCTTACCTGGCCACCGCGGGTGGGCGGCTGTCTTTCTCCAGCGGCGACGAATTCACCTTGACCGGCGCCACCAGCGTGCGCGTGCTCGGCCTGGGCGGATCGCATTCCGAGCCCTTCCACGAAGGCGACGGCGGCTGGTCCAGGGTAACGCCGCTGGGCGTATTCGGGCTGCAGGGCCGCTACGGCGATTTCAGCCAGACCCTTCAGGGATTCCAGTTCAACGGCGAATTCAGCTCCGGCAGCGCCACCTGGCTCTACCCCCTGTACTCGGACTTCCAGCATCGGCTCAACCTGCAGGCCAAGATCGAGCGCGACCATGAGGACGTCGATGCGCCGGCGCTGTCGGCCAACTGCACCGGCCTGGTCGACCAATTGCTGATCGATCTGGGACTCGCCACCTGTCCAAGCAGTCCCGGCGGCGAGGTGCTGTCGGAGTTGTATAACTTCGCGGAACTCAACCTGAGCTATGTGGCGCGCGCCCAGCATGGCGAGCATCAGGCCGAGCTGCAGGCCGGTGTCGTCGTGCGCAAGGGGCTGGGTCCCCACGAGGCTGGCGGCAGTTCCGCCAGCCTGGATTTCTTCCTGTGGCAGCCATCGTTCAGCGCGCGCTACTCGCTGGCCCCGCGCTGGAGCGTCCTGGCCGACGGCAATTTCCAGTTCAGCAACAGCGCACTGCCCCAGCTGCAGCAGTTCGTGCTGGGCGGTCCGGCCAGCCTGCATGCCTATGAGGCAGGAGCGGGCATTGGCGACCATGGCGAAAACCTGCGCCTGTCGGTCGAATGGAAGGGCTACGACGATTCGTGGACCGAACGTTACGGCATCCGTCCGCGCGGCCTGGTCGAATACGGTTCCAGTTCGCTGGAGCATAGCGTGCTCGGCGCGCGCACCGGCAGGATCACCCTCGCCGACGCCGGCGCCGCGGTCGATGTGCGTTTTCTAAGCTGGCTCGGCGGCAGCCTGTCGGCGGCACAGTCCTTCTACAGCCGCGGGGCCGACATCAGTCCCAACGGCCTGGCCAAGAAATACGTGTTCTTCCAGATAGCGGCGAAGTATTAAGCGGCAAGGGCCTGCGCTGCCGCACAACGGGACCAGGCGTTCAGTGCAAACGCTGGTCCCGCCGATCGAGCTGAGGCGAAACGATCAGAGCGTGTCCACCAGCGGCAATACCGTGGTGACCACCGGCAGCCCAACGTCGAGCACCTGGGGAACCAGAGTGCCCACCGGCAGACCGCTGAGCAGCGGATCCAGCGTCGGCAACAAGGACGTCACCAGCGGCAGGGCGGTATCGAGCACCTGCGGTACCAGGCCGCCGACCGGCAGGCCGCTGAGCAGCGGAGTCACTGTCGGCAGCGCCGTGGTGACCACCGGCAGTGCCACGTTCAGCACGGTCGGCACCAGGCTGCCAACTGCGAGGATGCTGCCGGACCCGCTCAAGCCCAGGCTGCTGAGCGGCAGGCTGGTGAGCGGCAGGCTGCTCAAGGGCAGGCTGCTCAGGGGCAGGCTTCCCAGAGACAGGCTGCCCAAGGACAGGCTGCCCAGCGGCAGGCTGTTCAGCGACAGCAGGCTGCCCAGATTGATGCCCAGCAGCGATTGAGCCGATGCGGAATGCGGAGCCCCGAGCAGGGTCGCAGCGGCGACCAGTGTTGCGATCTTTTTCATGAAATCAATACTCCGTGAGATAGGCAAAAAAAAGCGTCCACGTGCGTAGCGAAAAGCTGCGCGCGCGGACGCCGATGTCCTGAGGACCAAGCATCCTTGGCTGCTCCCCGTCTGCATAATTACGCAAACGCTATGCCACGTATTGCCGAATAAAATATCCAGACGATATCGGGCGAAACAAAATGGCCCCGCCGGATGGGTACCGGCGGGGCCGAAAGAGCCGGTGCTGCCGGCTGTCTTCCCAACCTCGAAGCGTGGAACCTACTGCACGGTCACCTTGCCGGTCATGTAGGGGTGCACGCCGCAGTTGTAGGCGTAAACGCCCGCGCTGCTGAAGGTGCGGCTGTAGCTGGCGCCCTTTTTCAGCACACCGCTGGCGCCGTCCGAAAACTTCAGGCTATGCGGCGTATCCAGATCCTGGTTGGTCCAGGTCACGGTCGTTCCGGCCGGTACGCTGAGGCTTTCCGGGCTGAACGCGAACTGCACGATCGTCACCGCCGCCGGGCCGGCCGAGGCCGACGGTCCGGGCGGAGGCGTGCCCGGGGGCACCGGCGGCGCCACCGTCACCGGGGCGGCCGAGGGGTCGGACGCCGTCACCTTCAGTTCCACGCGGCGGTTCAGCGCGCGCCCTTCGTCGGTGGCATTGGTGGCCACCGGCTTGGACTTGCCGAAACCGGCGCTGGTCATGCGGCCGCTGTCGATGCCCTTGCCGATCAGGTACAGCACGACCGAGGCCGCCCGCCGCTCGGACAGCTTCTGGTTGTACGGCACCGAACCCTTGCCGTCGGTATGGCCGTCAATCTCCACCTTGATGTCAGGCCGCGACTGCAGTTCGGAGGCGACGTGATCGAGGATGTCCTTGGCGGTGGGCGTCAAGGTGGCCTTGTCGAAGTCGAAATTGACGTCGTGCAGGACCAGCACATCGCCAGTCTTGCAGCCGGCGAGGCTGATGGGCTGCCCGGGCGCGGGCGGGGTGCACGGCGGCGGCGGAGGCGGGGGCGGCGGGGGTGGTGGTGGCGGCGCCGGCGACATCGGTGGCATCGAATACCCCAGGGGCTCGCCCGGAATGGGCAACTGGTGGGTAGGCCAGGGCGCTCCTCCCGGCGGCGGGCCTCCCATCGACTGCTCGTAAGGCGTTGGAGTCGGCTTCACATCGGGGCGGTTGTAGTTGAGCCCATTGGACGCGCTCAGGCAACCGGATAGCGGCAGCGCGAGGGCGATGATGGGCAGTGCGAAATACCTCTTCTTGACCTGCATGTAGAGACTCCCTGAGATGGTCGTGAACGGAGCCTTTGGCTCCGGTGAGCGGCCCGGTGCGGCAGCCGGGTACTGTTTTTTCCTGCGATCGGCCTCGATGCGCGGCGGGCCCGGCCGGTCCTGGCGGCAATGGCGATGCTCCGGCATGTCCATGTAACGGAACCCCCTGCTGCGTTGTCCCGCGCCGAAAAAAAGCGGCGCCCAAAAAAAACGTCCACGCCGCCGGCTTTCGCGCCGGCGGCGTGGACGTCTGTGTCCGCAAGCCCGGCCATCTTTGGCCGGGCTTCTGAGCATAGAAATAACGCAATCGCTATGCCAATTCAAATCGGCGCCGCGGCAGCGCGGGCCTCAAGCCTGTCGAAAAGGTGCGGCGCGACCCCTATTTCGGTGCAAGATTCGCCGCGCGCAGCAGGGCGCGATCCACCATGCCCGCCACCACCGGCTGATGTTCCAGCCAGCGCAGCGGCACCTGGGGATCGAACACGGTGCCGTCGAGCAGCAGGTCGGCGCCCAGTTCCAGTGCGGCGCCGCCCAGGGTTTCCGTCATCCAGGCCGCGCCGTGCTCGCCTTCCATCTTGAAGTCCGAGGCCGGGCAGGGTTCGGCCACCAGCGCGGCCGCCTCGCGGTAGGTCTCGCAGCGGTACACCTCCCGCGCCAGGGCGCCCAGGTCGGGGGCGACCCAGCACTGCCGCCAGCGCAGCATTTGCAAGGTGAACCAGATGGCGTGCGAGCGCCAGGGAAACGTCGCGGCGTGGCGGTGAAACAGCAGGCCGTCCCCATGCAGCTGCAGGGAGGCGCGGATGGTGTCGGCCGGTGCATGCACCCAGCCGTTTTCGATCATCAGCTGCGCCGCTTCGGTGCGATGCTCCGGCAGGTCGAGCCAGCGCGCCGCCTCGATCAGCGCCGCCACCAGGGCGCGGTGGGTGGCCGGGTGCGCCGAGGCCCAGTCGCGGGTCACGCCCAGCACTTTCTCCGGGCTGTTGTTCCAGATCGCATACTTGGTCGCCACCGTGGTGCCCAGGCCGCGCAGGGCCGCCACCTCGCTCCAGGGCGCGCCGACGCAGAAGCCGTCGACGCGGCCGGCCGCCAGTTCGCCGACCATGCGCGGCGGCGGCACCACGCACAGGCGCACGTCGGCGTCCGGGTCGATGCCGGCGCTGGCCAGCCAGGAGCGCAGCTCGTAGTGATGGGTGGAAAAGGGAAAGACGTGCGCGAACACCGGCTGCGGCAGATGCGCCTTGCGATCGGCTTCCAGCACGCGCGCCAGAGCCTTGGCCCATTGCGCCGCATCCGGCCTGGCGGGCGCCACCGCGCGCATGCGTTCGTGCAGGGCCTTGGACACGGTGATGGCATTGCCGTTGAGGTTGAGCGACAGCGCCGTCACCATCGGCACCGCGATCCCGTCCAGGCCGAGGGTCGCCGCGATCGGCATCGGCGCCAGCATCTGCGCCGCATCGAGCACGCCCATCGCCACCTTGTCGCGCAGCGCCGCCCAGGCGCGCTCGACCCGCAGTTCCACGTTCAGGCCGTGGCGCGCGAAGAAGCCGCGCGACTTGGCGATGACCAGGGGCGCGGCGTCGGCGAGCGGCAACAGCCCCAGGCGCAACGAGGTTTTTTCCAGGTCTGCGTTCATTACAGCACGTCCGCCGCGGTGATCAGCACGCGCGCAAAATCGCCGATCCTTTGCTTGCGATCCATCGCCATGCGCCGCAGCAGACCGTAGGCTGCGGATTCGTCGAGCCCGCGCCGCTTCATCAGCAGGCCCTTGGCCTTTTCGATATCGCGCTGGTCGGCGAGCCGGGTGCGCGCCTGGTCGAGTTCCTGGCGCAGCGCCTGGTGCAGCTCGAAGCGGGCGATGGCGACTTCCATCAGCGCGCTGAGCCGCGTCGGGTGCAGGCCGTCGACCACGTAAGCGCTGACGCCGGCGTGCACTGCGCGCCGCGTCGTCTCCGGGTCGCTGCGCGCCGCGAACAGCACGATGGGGCGAGGCTGTTCGCGGCTGAGCTGGCCCAGCGACTCCAGTGTGTCGCGTCCGGGCGCGTCGACGTCGATGAAAATGACTTCCGGCTGACAGCGTTCCACCGCCGACGGCAGATCGGCATGCGTGTCGAGCCGCGCGGCGATGGTGTGCCCTTCGGCCACCAGCGCCTGTTCCAGCATCGCCATGCGCTCGGCGTCGTCATCCACCAGCATCAACCTGAGCTTGGTGTGTCCGGCTGCCATAGGCAGTCCTTAGTTTGTTATACCCTGGAAATATACCTAGCAACAGAAATGCCAAGAACCGGATGCGCTGCCCCCGGCCGCGCTCCGGATGCAAAAATAAATTCAAACTGCTTAACATTGTGTTTAAATTGGCAGGATTTTCAGTAGAGGGAGTGGTAAGTGCGCCTGTCCTTGTATACCGACTTTTCCTTGCGCCTCCTGGTGTATCTCGCCGGCGTGCAGGACGGCAAGCCGGTCAGTGCCGGTCTGATCGCGGAGAAATACCATGTCTCCGCGCACCATATGCACAAGGTCGCACAGGGATTGCGCAAGCTGGGCTATGTTGAATCGGTCTGCGGCAGAAACGGCGGATTGCGCCTCGCCGTGCCCGCCGATGGGCTGCGCATCGGCGATGTGGTCGAAGCCATGGAAGGGCGCGGGCACATGGCCGACTGCAAGCGCGGGCCCTGCATGCTGCACGGAGCCTGCATCCTGAAAGGCGCGCTGGATCGGGCCGAGCGCAATTTCCTCGACGAACTCAGAAAGTACACCCTGGCCGATGTGGTGCGCGGCCCCACCGTGATCCGGCTCGAGCAGTTGATGCGCGCGGCTTGAGCCGCAGGCAGGTCTGCAGGCGGTTCCAGGCAAACTGGCATACCGATTGCTTAGTTTCCCCTTACCGGGGAACGATCAACGCCGATGCATTCCCCGCAGGACAAAGGCGTCCACGATTTGGCACGGTCGCCAAGGCGTGGGCGCATAAATTTTTTGTGTTGCCGATAGGACTTCAGGCCGCTGCGGGCAGGAGTCAATCCAAGTGGGTCAGGGCATGATCGAGCGGTATCGGACCGTAAGGCCTCGGGCGGGTTGGGCAGGCATCGCTTGCCGTGTCGCCGCCGGGCTGTGCTGCTCGCTGCCGCTGCTGACCGCGGCGGAGGCGGGACCGGACGGCACGATCACGCAGTTGAAAGCCGCAACGCTGGAACTGATCCAGGCCCAGACGCAGGACGGGGCTGCGGCGGAAGGTCCGGGTTCGGTCACCCTCTATGTCGGCAACCCGGAACCGGGCTTGCTGCTCGACGATGTCCGCATCTGGATCGACCAGGCGCCGCCGCAGCGCTACGAATACAGCGATCGCGAAGCACTCGCCCTGCACCAGTCTGGGTTGCATCGTTTCCTGATCGCCACGCTGGCCCCCGGCACGCACCATCTGCGGGCGGACTTCACCGCCCGCTATGCCGATGCGCCACCGGACCATGCGCGCGCGGCGGCGACGCTGGAGCATGACATCAGCGTCGAAGCGCGGCCATCGGCCATCGAGCTGGACCTGATGAACGGCAGCTTCATGTCCAAGCCGGATCTGCGCCTGCTGAGCCTGCAGGCGGGTCAGGACAGTGCAGCGGCGCCGGGCAGCGCGCCGGCCGGCACGCTCTACGACGCGCGTGTCCGTTACGCTGCGTTTCTTACCGCGACGGACCGGCCGTTCGCCGCAGCCACGGAGCTGTTGCGGCTGCGGGCGCAGCTGCGGGGGTCTGCGCTGCCGGCGGACTTCAACGACCGGCTGGCCGATGCGTATGAAGCCTTCGGCGTGCAGCAGCGTGCACCGGCCGCGGATACGCAGAAAGCGGCAGCCGGCGCGCAGGCCGCCGAGGCCCTGGCACAGTCCTACGCCAACTACAACCGCGGCGTCGAGTTGATCAGACAAGGGCAGGCGCCCGAGGGCAGCGCCCTGCTGGCGGCCATCGCCGGCGGCAAGGGCGACGACGTCGAGTCCGCCACCCTGCGCGACCGCGCCAACCTGATCCTGGGCTATGTGCAGCTGCGCAATCACACCGGCGCCAACGCGGTGCCGCTGTTCAGCAGCGTGCGCAGCTTCGGCCCCTATGCCAACGCCGCGCTGCTGGGCCTGGGCTGGGCCCTGCTCGCCCCATCCGGTAACGGCCAGTTCGCGCAGGCTGCGGGCACGGCGGGCGGGGCGCAGGCGCCGTTCCAGCGCATTCCGGTGATGCTGCAGCCGCATCTGACCGACGATATCGCCGCGCTGAAGCGGCATGAGCCCTACCATCTCCAGCCCGCCTCGAAAGAGGAAGAGCAGATGCTGCGCAAGGCCCTGGTGCCCTGGCTGGAACTGGTGGGCGGCGACCCGATCGATCCGGCGGTACAGGAGGGTATGCTGGCCATTCCCTATGCGCTCAATCATGTCGGCGCCTATGAGGAAGCCAGGGAGCGCTACCTGCGCGCCATGAAGCTGCTGCAGGCGGTCGATACCCAGCTCGAAGCGGCCAAGCAGCGGGTCGCCTCCGGCCGCATGATCCAGACGCTCGATGTGCGCGAAGCCGCCAACAACGGCTGGCCCTGGTGGCTGGCCGTGTATCCGAAGGAACACTGGTGGCTGGCCGACGATCCGCACGATCCCCTGGCCGCGCCGGAGACGTTTTACCTGCAGCACCTGATGTCCGACGTCGCGTTCCGCGATGCGCTGCAGGACTTTCACGACCTGCGCCTGATGAGCGATGCCCTGGACCACATGGACGGCGGCCGGGCCTCGGGCCTGCAGGCGCGCATCGCCGCGGCCACCGCCGCGCAGTCCGGGCTGCTGCAGAACCTGGCCACCGCCGAACTGAATCGCGAACAGCGCTACACGCACCTGTACCTGGGCGAGGCGCATTTCGCCCTGGCCCACATGAACGAGCCCGACCAGGCCGTGGCGGCCAAATGAGACGCGTCCTGCCATTGCTGCTGCTGGCCGTGCTGCAGTCCGCGGCCGTCGCCGACGGCACCGCCACGGTGGGCTCCATCACCAGGAACAACGGTCTGCAAAAGGACCGTTTCTTCTACGTCCACACGCCCAGCACCATGCGGGTGCTCAAGTCCAAAGCGGTGCAGGCCCAGGTGCAGGCGGCCATCGAAAACTACGACCAGGCGGCGGTCCTGTCGCCCGATCCGCTGATCCGCGCCGAATCGCTGCGCCGCGCGGCGGACCTGCGCGTGGAACTGGCGGATGCGGGCGATATCGACGCGTCCGAGATCGGCAAGGCCATCGCCAACTACCAGCGCATCCTCGCCGACTATCCGGCCTACGGTGAAAACGACCGCGTGCTGTACCAGCTGGCCCGCGCGCAGCAATTCGACGGGCAGGCCGACGTGGCGATCGACACGCTGCGCACCCTGGGCAGGCGCTATCCGGATTCGCCGCGCATGGGCGACGCCATGTTCCGCGCGGCGGAGCTGCTCTATGCCCGCAGCCGCTACGACGAGGCCGAGCCCGCGTACAAAACGGTACTGTCGCAGGGCAGCGGCACGCCGTATTTCGAGCCGGCCCAGTACAAGTACGGCTGGACCCTGTACAAGCAGTCCAAGTACGGCGAAGCCGTGCCGGTGTTCCTGGCCATCCTGGAGCGCACCCTGCCCCAGGGCGCGCCGGAGGATCCGGCGCAGGCGCTGGCCGGCGTGGCGCAGAACAAGCGGCAGATGAGCGAGGACGCGCTGCGCGTCGCCAGCCTGTCGTATGCCGCGCTCGGCGGCGGCAAGGCGGTCAACGAGTCCTTCGCCAGGAACGGCGAGCCGCGCTTCAGCGTGCTGATCTACCGCGCCATGGGGCAGCAGATGCTGGAGCGGCAGCGCTATAGCGATGCCGCCGGCACCTATGCGGCCTTCATCGAGCGCCATCCCGCGCATGCCCTGGCGCCGCAGTTCCAGACCGACGTGATCACCGCGTATCGCAAGGGCGGATTCGACGAACTGGTGGTGCGCGAGGAGGGCCGCTATGTCGATACGTACGCGCCGGGCACGGCCTACTGGGGCAAGCGTCAGCCGGACGCCGGGGTGATGACGGCGCTGCGCGCCGACCTGGGCCAGCTGGCGCCCTGGTATCACGCCAAGGCACAGCTTGAGCCGGCCAGCGATCCGGCTGCCAAACAAGCCGATTTCCTCGCCGCGGCCGGCTGGTACCGGAAAATACTCGACATCTACCCGCAGGATCCCAAGCTGGCCGAAACCAGCCTGCTCTATGCCGACGCCCTCTATGACGGCGGCCAGACCCGCCAGGCCGCCGAGCAATACCAGAAGACCGCCTACGGCCTCTCCGCCAATCCATCCGGCAATCCCAAGGCCGCGGAAGCGGCCTATGCCGCGGTCCAGGCCTGGCAGCGCCTGGGCAAGGAAGTGCCGGCGGCGGAGCGCCCGGGCGTGCTGCGCCTGTCGGTAGCGGCCAGCGTCAAATACGCCGATACCTTCCCGGCCAGCGCGCAGACCGCTCCGTTGCTGACACGGGCGGCGGAGGACCTCTACGAAATCAAGGATCTCGACCAGGCGGTCAGCCTGTCGAACCGCATCCTGGCGGCAACGCCGCCGCCGGCCCCGGAGCTGCGCGTGCAGGCGCTGGGCGTGTTGGCCGACTCCCAGTTCGCCCTCAACCACTACGCGCAATCCGAGGCTGCGTACACCCAGCTGCTGGCCCAGCTGCCGCCGCCGACCCAGGCCGGCGATCCCAGCCGCAAGGTGGCGGTGGAGCAGCTGGCGGTGTCGATCTACAAGCAGGGCGACGCGGCCCGCAGCGCCGGCGACCTGCGCAGCGCCGCGCGGTTTTTCCAGCGCGTCGGACAGGTCGCGCCCGACGCCAGCATCCGGCCCAATGCCGACTATGACGCCGCCTCCGCCTTCGTCGCCGTGCAGGACTGGGGCGCGGCGCAGGCCGCGCTGGAAAGTTTCCGCACACGCAATCCGCAAAGCAGCCTGCTGGCCGACGCCGACAAGAAGCTGGCGCTGGCCTATGAGAAGGACAACAAGCCCGCCCAGGCCGCCGAAGTCTATGCGCGCCTGGCGCAGCGCTCCACCGAGAGCGAGGACACCCGGCGCGATGCCGCCTGGCTGGCGGCCACGCTCTACGACCAGGCGCAGCAACAGCAGTCCGCGGCGGCGGCCTACCAGTCCTATGTCAAAGCCTATCCGCAGCCGCTGGACCGCGGCATGCAGGCGCGGCAGCGCCTGGCCCTGCTGACCGCCGGCGACAGCGTGCGCCACCAGTACTGGCTGCACGACATCATCGCCGCCGACAGCAGCGCCGGCGCGGCCCGCAGCGACAGCAGCAAGCTCGCCGCCGCGCAGGCCCAGCTCGAACTGGGCCGCATCGACGCGGCCAGCGCCCGCGCCATCGCGCTGAGCGCCCCGCTCGCCGCAAACCTGGCCCGGCGCAAGCAGGCCATCGAAAGCGCCATCGCCACGCTCAACGGCGCCGCCGCCTATGGTTATGCCGACGTGACCACCGCCGCCACCTTCGAGATCGGCACGGTCTACCGCGATTTCTCGCGCGCCTTGCTGGACTCCGAGCGCCCGGCGAAGCTCAGCGGCGACGCGCTGGAGCAGTACCAGCTGCTGCTGGAAGAGCAGGCCGATCCATTCGAGCAGAAGGCCATCGCGGCGCACCGCGCCAACCTGCAGCGCTTCGGCCAGGGCGTGTGGAACGACTGGATCCAGAAGAGCGCCGCACAGCTGGCCGAGCTGGCCCCCGCTCAGTACGGCAAGACCGAGCAACGCGAGGATGCCTATGAAGCGCTTCGTTGAAACCAGGCTTGCGGCCGGCATGGCCGCCCTGCTGCTGGCCGCCTGCACCGCGCCGGCTCCGCACTACTACGGCAAACCTCCATCATCCGCCCCAGCGGAGATCGCGCCGGCTGAGGCACCCGCAGCCGCCGAGGCCGGCAAGGGCGATCCCCAGCAACGCTTCCAGGCGGCGCTGAAGCTGATGAAAGACCGGCAGTTGCAACAGGCCAAGGACGCCTTCGCCAGCCTGGCGCAGGATTTCCCCCAATACTCCGGGCCGCTCAACGACTTGGGCGTGCTGCAGGCCCAGGGCCGCCAGCGCGACCAGGCCATCGCCAGCTTCGCCAAGGCCATCGCCGCCAACGGCAACAATGCCTTCGCCTACGGCTGGCTCGGCATCCTGTATCGCGAGAACGGCAACTATGCCCAGGCCGAGCAGGCCTATCGCAAGGCCATCGAGCTCAAGCCGGAGGATGCCGCCGCGCATCTCAACCTCGCCATCCTCTACGAGGTTTATCTCAAGCAGCCGGATCCGGCGCTGGCGCAATACCGCGAGTATCAGCGCATCGCCGGGCAGGGCAACCTGATGGTGGGCGTGTGGATCAAGCAACTCGAATCGAAGCTGCCGGCGCGCGTCGCGTCCGCCGCACCCTCGTCCGGAGCCATGCCATGAGGGCGGCCGCTGCCTTGCCGCTGCTGCTCCTGTGCTTTTCGGCCAGCGCGGGTTCCCCGGCGCAGGCGCCGACCGAGTCGCCCGCCGTGAACACCAGCCAGCTCAAGCTGGACGATCCGGGCACCACCATCGTCGGCGAACGCGATTCGGATCTGGGCCTGTACCTGACGCCCTGGAAGGAAGAGCACGCCGACAACATCGATCTCCCGCCCAGCCTGCTCGACGAGCCGGCGCAGCCGGTCGATGCGCGCGGCTTCTCCCGCCAGGTGCGGGAAGCCGGCACCATCCGGGCGTATCGGCGGGAACTGCTGCAGCCCAATCGCTGACGGCTTTTGCTGGTTAAAGTGGCACGCTGATTGCGTCATTCAGATTGACACGGAGCGATCCAAGAGGACCGCTCCAGCAGGACACCGACGTCCACGTTCACGGCAAAGCAGCCGTCAGCGTGGACGTTTTTTTTGGCCCGGATTTTTTGCGGCGGCGAAGGGACGCCGCGCAAAGGGCCGTGCCAGGCGATGATCGGATTTTGATGCTTTCCCCGCAGCGCCAGAGCTGGTTTTGCCCCCACAGACTCTGGCTATTTCGCTGCGGCGCGCTCATCGTCGGGCGCGTCGCAGCTGTCTTTTTCATCCTGCTTGAACAAAGGGGCATTCCGTATCCTGGCATTCGGCACTTTCCCTCGTCGCGATGCCGATCAGCATCAAAGAAAAACCCCGGCCGGAGCCGGGGTTTTGTCCCGATCATTCAGCGCCGCCTGCAACAGGTGCGGGCCGAAACAGGTCACGCTTTGCCGTCTAGTCGTAGCTGAGCCCGTACTGCTGGCCCATCTTCTGCAGTTCCTGCAGCTCGATGTAGTGCGTCTGGTTGCGGCGGTTGACTTCGGGCTGTTCGTCGTTGTTGAAGATCGGGCAGGCGCCGCCGAAGGTTCCGGCAGCGCCGCGCTGCGGCGGTGTAAATGGCGCGGTCAGGGGGAATGGCCCGGTGGCACCGTTGTAGCTGACGTTGAATTGCGGCGCAGAGTTGTCCGTGCTGCTGAAGTCCAGGATGTTGGCCAGGTTGATCGAGGTGGTGGCGCGGACTCCGGGCGGCGTGAAGCCGAAGCGCCAGCCGATGAAGTTGAGGATCGAGTTGGGGTCCAGCTGGGTGTTCTCCACGTGGGCGCGCTTGGCCTTGGGACCGATCACCACCAGGGGTGTGCGTATGCCCAGGCGGCCGTCGTTGCCCAGCGCTGCTTCCGCGGGAGAAACCGGGCCGGTCGGCGGCGGAACGTGGTCGAAAAAGCCGCCCCATTCGTCGTAATTGACGATCAACAGGGTCCGGTCCCAGGCCGGGCTGCTGCGCACGATATTGTAGATATAGTTGAGAAAGCACTGACCGTCGCGGATGTCGGCAAACGCATGGTCGTCCCATGAGGTGCCGAGGGATTCACCGATGAACAGCCCCATGTAGGGATCGACGTACGACACCGCCGGCGGCGTTCCGCCCGGCGCAAAATCCGCGACGAACTGTTTCAGCGGATGCGTAATGGGTTCTTTGAGTATGTACTTGAGACCCCACAAGGCAATGACCGGCGTGTCGGAATAGTAGTACTTGCAGCTGATATTATTGGCGATCAGTCCATCCCAGATGGTCGGCAGCGTGGAGATGGTGAGGGTATTGCTCAGGCGGTCGGTCTGGCCCGCGTGCATGTACATGCGGTTGGGCAGCGTGCACGACAGGATGCCGGTGTGGTAGCTGTCGCCGATGGTCCAGTTGTCCGCGCAGGCGCTGTAAAACTGCACATCGCCGCGCTGGTAGTAGCCGATGGGGAACAGGTCGCCCAGCGGCTGCGGCTGGAGAAAGCCGTTCATCAGGCCGTTGTCGTAGTCGTTGTGACCCGCCTGGTAGCTGTGGTCGGGATCGGCGTGGCCGCAGCCCTGGAAGCCATAGGCGGAATTTTGCGCCAGGGCAAAGGTGGATTGCGGACTGCCGGAGGAGTCCAGGTAAGTCAGGCCCTGCTGCATACCGTTGGCTCCCGGCAGCCAGCCGAGCATATGATCGAAGGAGCGGTTCTCCATCATCACCACCACAATATGATCGATGCCGCAGTCGGCCGGGTTGGGCAGTGCGGCTGAACTGGCGCGGGCCGGTCCGCTGCGGCTGATCAGACCGGCGGCGCCGGCAGCAGAGGCTGCAAGACCCGTGATGACGCGGCGGCGGGCGGGATCGGCGGGACCGGAAGAAGTCGGATCGGTACTCATTTATAAGCTCCCTTTGCAAGAAGGTGCAAAGTGTGCGGACCTTAAATTACAGTTTATGGACAAGCTGCGACCGGTCGTCTGTCATATTGCGCTTGGCATCCGGCCGCCGCCCCGGTGCGCTACCGCCCCTCGATGTCGCGCTGCATGCGGGCCGGTTTGGTCGGGGTGGCAAGAAATCTGCTTGAGGGAATGTACTAAAGGCTACAGTGAATTCAGAGAGTGTGGCGATGGACCCAATCGAGATCCAGCAGCAGGGCGCCCATGCCAGGCTGCGGGGTGAGCACATGGTTGCCAATCCTTATTACAAGGCGCGCAACATGCCCATCAGCACCGGCGAATCCACCGAGCAGTGGAACCAGAAAGCCATGGCTTGGCGGCGCGGCTGGGAACGGGAAAATTTCCTGCGGGACGATTAGCAGGCGAGGGCACCGCCCCCCGTGGGCGGCGAAGCCCGGCCGCGGCCGGCTACAGCAATCCCGGCACCAGCCACCAGCTGCGCTTCTTGTAAGCGGCCCATTCGGGATAGCGCGACATGCTGGCTTCCTTCATCGCCATGTTGACCGCGAACATACCGCCCCAGATGTAAGCCAGCACCAGCACCGGCAGCCAGTGCCACACCAGCAGGGCAAAGGCGCCGTAGATCATCATCTCCCCCAGGTAGTTGGGGTGGCGCACATACTTGAACAGGCCGTCGGTGATCAGGCCGCGCTTGAGCCGCAGCGTGTAGAACTTCTGCGCGTCGGCCGCCACCATGATGGCGCTGCCGCAGAAGCACAGCGAGATGCACAGGCAGAACCATGCTGTTTCGGGCAGCGGGTAGTGCGGATGGGCGGTGCCGGAGATCAGCAGCCAGCCGAAGGTCCAGTACAGCCCCAGGCCGGTCAACGCGTAGACGCTGCTGCCCAGGGTGATGCGTACCTGCCAGTTCGGATCGGGAAAGGTCAGGTCCTTGAGCAACCAGGTCAACCCGTAGCTGCCGTGCAGCGCCAGGTAAACCCAGGCCGCGGTGGAGGTGGCGGCGGGCGTGCGTGCGGAGTAGTACCACATCAGCAGGCCCAGGAAAAAGAAAGTGCCGCCCTTCTGGAAGTTGATGATCCAGGAGAACTTGAGCGGCCGCGGACCGCCGAAGGCGTCGTGCAGCAGCCAGTCGTTGATGCGGCGCATGTGCAGCGCCCAGGCGGGGGCGCTGGTAGAGGTTCCGTCGATTGGGCGGGCAGTGGTATTCATGAACTCACCTCCTCACTAAAACCCATAAAAGCATTTCGCGCAAAGACGCAAAGACGCAAAAACAATTGATTTCTCCTTGGCGGCTTTGCGTCTTTGCGCGAGATGGTTGTTGCCGTTTATTGCCACACCACGGGCTCGCCGCGTCCGGCCCAGTGCTCGAAATATTCCCCGTAGTGCTTCTCGATCACCGGGCGTTTGACCTTGAAGGTCGGTGTGATGAAGCCGTTGTCCACCGTCCATTGTTCCGGGATCACCGCCACGAAATCCATCTGCTCGTGCGGATCGAGTTGCGCGTTGACGCGGTCCAGGTGCGCGGCCAGCGATTGCGTCAGTTCCGCGCGCGCGCCCTGGTCGCGGCAGCGCTCCCACTCGGCCTGGGACAGCATCAGCAGGGCGAAGGGCTGCGGGAAGGATACCCCGGTCACACAGCAGGCCTCCACCTTGGGGTGGGCGCCCAGCTTGTTCTCGATCGGCGCCGGCGCCACGTACTTGCCCTTGCTGGTCTTGAACTGTTCCTTGGCGCGGCCGGTGATGCGCAGGCTGCCGTCGGCTACAAGCTCGCCGACGTCGCCGGTGCGCAGGTAGCCGTCCTCGGTGAAGGCCTCGCGCGTCTTCTCCGGCTCCTTGAAGTAGCCCAGCATCGCCCCCGGCGAGCGCACCAGGATTTCGCCGATCTCCGACAGCCGGCATTCCACCCCGGGCCAGACGTAGCCCACCGTGCCTGAGGTGGTGGCGCCGAGGTGCGAGCAGTGCGACAGCGCGAAGTTCTCGGTCATGCCGAAGATCTCCAGCATTTCCAGGCCCAGGCCGCGGAACCAGCGCACCGTGTCCGGCGGCAGCGGCGCAGCGCCGGTCCAGGCCACGCGCACGGCGTCCAGGCCCAGCTGCTGCAGGATCTGCTGTTTCAGCGCCGGCCCCTGCTGCGGATCGTGCAGTAGCGGATCGAGCTGCGCCTTCGGCATCCTGGCGAAAACGCCCTGCTGCAGCTTGGTCCAGATGCGCGGCACCGCCACGAACAGGGTCGGGCGGGCACGCTGCATGTCGCGGCCGAAGGTCTCCAGGCTTTCGTTGAAATAGATGCGCAGGCCAAAGCGCAGCGCCAGCGCCTCCACCATCAGGCGTTCCGCCACATGCGCCAGCGGCAGGTAGGAGATGACCCGATCCTGCGCCGTGGCGCCGACATAGCCGCCGATGGTTTTGACCGTGATGGCGATGCTGGCGAAGCTGTGCATCACGCCCTTCGGGATGCCGGTGGTGCCCGAGGTGTAGATGATGGTGGCGAGGTCGCCGGCGGCGCGGCGCGGCCGGCCTTGCAGCGGGGTGCTTGCGGCGGTAACCGCGTCCCACTGCGGGCAATCGAGGGCGGGCGCCAGCGGAAAGGTGATGCGCGGCATCTCCGGCGGAATGCCGGAAGCCATGCTGTCCCAGCAGTCCAGCTTGCCGATGAAGCAGGCCCTGGCCTCGGAATGCTCCAGAATTTGCCGCACCGATGCCGCCGTCAGCGTTGGATAGATCGGCACGCTGACATAGCCCGCCATCCAGATGGCGTAGTCCGCCAGCAGCCACCAGGCGCAATTCCTGGACAGAATCGCCACCCGCGCCCCGGGTTCCCAGCCGAAGGATTGCAGATGCGCCGCCATGCGCCGGGCCTGGTCGACCGCCTCGGCCCAGGTGAAATCGCGCACGGCGCCGCCGCCCAGGGGCTGGCTAAGGTGGATTTCCCCACCGCGCTGCGCCTCCCAGTGCCACAGGCGCTCAAGCGGCAAATCATCCTGAAGCAGTTGCGGGGTGGGTTCTGGCATGTCTCGTGGGCGTTACTGGAGGCTGGTTTGCGGCCGGACCGTGCCGTGCTCCGGCTTGGCGCCGGCGCGTTACCGGCGGACCATGGTAATCCCCCGGCGCCGTTGCGCCCAAACTAATGTAAACAGACTCTAGGAGTCGAGAATACGCGCGGCGTTCTCGGTCAGGCTCAGATTGCCTTCCCGGTCGAAGTGCACCAGCTTCAGGCGCGCGAAGGCGCTGAGATCGTCCAGGTAGAGCGAGGGCGGATTGGCATTGCTGTTGGCGTTCGCATCGCGGATTTGCCGGAGCAGTTTGATCCGCTGCGGCGTCATCGCCGTATCCGAAGGTCGCATGGCAACTCCCCTAATCACAGCTTTGTATGCACGCCGGCTTTTTGACGGGCGCAACTTTTTATCACGAATGCCGGCGCCTTTCCAAGCCCGGCGGCCCCGCCAAAACCCCGCGCAAGCTGTTGTGCAGCCTGAGAAATCCGGGCCAAGGCCTTGATTCGCCAACCCCCAATCAGCTGGCGGCGCCAAACCGTCCATTACAAAAACATTTCAAGGATACAGCCGGCCTGGGTGCGGAAGCAGGTCGGCGGCGCGGTTCGCGGAACTCTTGCGCCCCAGTTTGCCGGCAGCGCAGGGTCTCCGGGCGCGCTCCTGCCACCGGTCAGGACGTCGGGCGGCCCTGGCACGGCCAGACGGCACCATCCTCCCGGGGAGCATGCCAGGATTGCGCAGGATCGCCAGCCGCCGCATTCACGGCAGGCCGATTTGGCGCACAATGGGCGCTGCGAATTCAGGGCAAAACCCCATCGACATGCACGCCACCCATCCGCAAATCAGCAAGCGCCTGCGCCGGGCCAATGGCCACCTCGAGCACATCATCGAGATGCTCGCCGAGGGCCGGTCCTGCATGGAGGTGGCGCAGCAACTGCAGGCGGTGGAGAAGGCCATAGACAATGCCAAGAAGGCCCTGATCCAGGATCACATCGATCATTGCCTGCAAGAGACCGTGGGCGGCGACCGCTCCGTCCAGACCAAGAAGCTGATCACCGAATTCCGCGACATCGCCAAGTATCTCTAGGGCAATTCCGGCACCCGATTACCCGAAAACTCGCATCCTCCGGCGGGGATACCGTATATCCTGGCAGGGGGATACGATTTTTTTGGTCAAAAACCATTGACAATGATTTTTCCAGGCGTATAGTGCGCGCCAATACGGGCATTTTTCGAGGATCTTCGTTGGACAGCAGCAGTCCCCGCCGCCGCGCGGGGTGAATGCGAGACCGTCCCCGGAGTTTCTTCTTGGTTCCGCGGCCGCTGTCCCGCATCGAGCGACAGGACAGCGCGCCGTTCGTAGTTTCCTATCCTCGTAAAGCAGGATAGCGCCTACCCACAGCGTGACTTATTTCATCGGACCGGATGCGTCCGCCGGGTGCCTTGTGCCCGAAATCTGCGCATGCCGCCGGCTTAGCTGTGTCAAAGGAAAGCACCAGCTGTCCCGACGCATACATCCTGCCGCACGCGCAAGGTTTCGCCGATTTGTAATGCAAAGCTGTTGAAGTCCGGGCCGGGAGGCTCGGCCAATTCATGAGATGACCATTCAATACGTAGGTCAAAACGTGCCGATGATCACGCGCAAGCTTGGTTCACCATGTTGAAATTCAGCCGGCAAGGCGGATTCGCGCTGCTGCTGCTGCTGGGTCTGTTGCCCGCAGCGCAGCAGTGCCGGGCCGAGCCATCCGAAAATACGGTGGCCCTGTCGGAGAACTGGTCGGTTCACGGCCAGTCGACCCTGGTCTGGCAGGGCTACCCGGATTTCTCCGCGGCATTTACCGGCCCCAACAGCCTGGCGCCGCAGTCCCAGATCCGCGAGACCTCCGACGCCACCCTGTTCCTCGGTGTGCGCCTGATCGACGGGCTGGCCTTTTATACCGATCCGGAATTCGACCAGGGCTTCGGCCTGAGCGATACGCTGGGCGCGGCCGGCTTCACCAGCGGCGAAGCCTACAAGGTCGGAGAGCACTCGCCATATTTCAAGCTGCCGCGCGCGTATTTCCGCTACGTTTCCAACCTCGGCGGCGACACGGTGAACGACAGTGCAGGCGCCAACCAGCTCGCCGGGACGCACCGGGCGGACAACCTGACTTTCACCGTCGGCAAGTTCGGCGTGCCGGATGTTTTCGACACCAACAAATATGCGCATGACCCCAGGGGCGATTTCCTCAACTGGTCGATCATCGAATCCGGCGGGTTCGACTACGCCGCGGACGCCTGGGGCTTCACCTATGGCGCCGCCGCGGAATGGACGCAATCCTGGTGGAGCCTGCGGGCCGGCGTGTTCGACCTGTCGCGTGTCCCCAATTCGCCGCACCTGGTCCGCGGCCTCGGCCAATATGCCGCGGTGACGGAAGGGGAGGAGCGGCACGAACTTTGGAAGCAGCCGGGAACGGTCAAGCTGCTGCTGTTCGCCAACCGGGCCAACATGGGCAGCTATGACGCCGCAGTGGCTCTGGCGCAGCAGAGCGGCGGCGTACCCGATACGGCGCTGGTGCGCCGCTACGCCACGCGCCCGGGCGGGGACATCAACGTGCAGCAGCAGATCAACGCCGATCTGGGGCTGTTCCTGCGCGCCAGCCTCAACGACGGCAGCAAGGAGGCGTACGACTTCACCGACATCAACCGGTCGCTGTCCGCGGGTGTTTCGCTGCAGGGAGCGCGCTGGAAGCGGGCCAATGACACCGTCGGCTTTGCCGGCGTGATCAACGGCATCGCCTCGCCCGCCCGGCAATACCTTGCCGCCGGCGGACTGGGTATCCTGATCGGCGACGGCGCCCTGCCGCGCTACGGCTCGGAAAAGATCCTGGAGACTTATTACAGCCTGTACATCGCAGAGTGGGCCAACCTGTCGCTGGACTACCAGTTCGTCGACAACCCGGCCTACAACCCCTTGCGCGGCCCGGTATCGGTGTTTGCGGTGCGGGCCCACGTGGAGTTTTAGACCCTCAATGAAGCGCTTTCCAGCACTTGCCTGCATCCTGCCGCTCGCCCTGGCCCTCACGGCGCGGGCCGCGGACCCGGAGGTGGAAGTGATCGGCGCCGGCGCCTCGTTCCCGGCCCCGGCCATCGAGGGCTGGGCCGGCCAGTTTTCCCGCGAGGCCGGGGTGCGCCTGCTATACCGCTCGGTCGGCTCCGCCGAGGGCATCCGCCGCGTCACCGCCCGCTCCGCCGACTTCGCCATGACCGACGTGCCGCTGACCCAGGCCGAGCTGGTGCAGGACGACCTGCTGCAATTTCCGGTGATCGTCGGCGCCATCGTGCCGGTGGTAAACCTTCCGGGCATCGGCGACGGCGAACTGCGGCTCAGCGGCCCGGTGCTGGCCGACATCTACCTGGGCCGCATCACCCGCTGGGACGCGCCCCAGATCAAGGAACTGAACCCCGGACTCAAGCTGCCCGACCTGCCGGTGACCGTGGTGCACCGCGCCGACGGCTCCGGCACCAGCTTCGTCTTCACCTACTACCTGTCGCAGGTCAGCGCGGACTGGCAGTACCGGCTGGGCATCGGCTCCCGCCTGGTGTGGCCTGCCGGACTCGGCGCCGAGGGCAACGAGGGCGTGTCCCAGGCGGTGCACGACACGGCGGGCGCCATCGGCTACGTCGAAGACGCCTATGCTGTGGAGCATGGCCTGGTGACGGCGCAGCTGCGCAACAAGGCCGGCAGGTTCACGCGCGTCGGCGAATCCGGCATCCGCGCCGCCCTGGCTTCCGCCAGATGGACGCATCCCGGTTACTACGAGGTGCTGGTGGACCGCGACGGCGAGGACAGCTGGCCCATCGTCGGCATCTCCTTCGCCCTGATCCACCGCCGCCAGGAGGAGCAGGCCGACGCCCGGGCCATCCTGAAATTCTTCGGCTGGATCTACGCCCACGGTGCAAGCACCGCCCGAAAGCTGCATTATGTGGCCCTGGAGGATGCCGGCCTGACCGGGCGGATCGAATCCTCCTGGGACGAGGTTCACGACGATGCGGGCAGGATCGGCTGGAAAAGCGGGCAGTAGGCGAAAGACTTGAAATGAGGTGCGCATCCCCATTGCTGCTCGCGGCCGCCCTGGCGCTGCTCCCGGGTTTGGCCGCCGCCAAGGGCGGCGGCATGCTGCCCCGGCCCAACAAGGACTTCCGCGAACTGATCGTCAAGGGCGAGCGGCCCGAAATCGCCGCCTGCCTGGTGGCGGCCATCGACTACGCCCGCCGCGACCCCGGCTACGGCGCCATCCGCTGGGACGACGACGCCTCGGACCGGGCCATCATGCGCGAGAGCGAAAGCAACGGCCGGCTCACCCGCAACGTGCGTCTGATCGCTCAGCTGCGCAAGCAGGATTCCTTGTTCACCTCGGCCTGGCGCCCGATGGAGGTTTCCTGCGAGCAACCCGAAGACGGCGGCGTGCACGTCAGCCTCAAGCCGCTCGCCGGCTGAAGCCCCGCACCGGACCAAGGCCGGGAAATTCAGGCGGATCGGCCGGAGTCATCGGCCAGGCGTCCGCCGACCTGGAATATTTCACTTGCACGCTATTGACGGGGCGCAAGGATCCGTGATGCGCGGCCATCGCCGAGTGGCAACCGCCGACGGAGCCTCCCGCGGACCAGGCCCCGGCATGATGGCGTGTGCGCCGACCCGAAGGCACCGGGCTTAGGCAATGCCGATGGTCTCGCCGAGGAAATGCATCATAGCCTCCCAGGAGCGCTGGTCGGCCGCCTGGTTGTAGGCAATGCCCGGCCGGCCCATCTTCTCGATGCCGGGGACCGTGAACCCGTGCGAGACGCCGCCGAGGAGTAGCATGCGCCAGTCGACGCCGGCCTGGTCCATCTGGGTTTCGAAGCTCGCCCGCATCGCGGGCGGCACGATCGGATCCTGCGTCCCTTCGATCAACAGCACCTTGCCCTTGATCGCGCGATTGTCCTCCGGCTGTGCCAGGGGCAGGCCGGCATGCAGTCCGACGACCGCCTGCAATTCCGCGCCGCTGCGCGCGAGTTCGAGCGCCACGGTGCCGCCAAAGCAGTAGCCGATGGCGGCGATGCGCCCGGCATCGATCCCCGCCTGCGCCGTGAGTATCGCCAGCGCAGCCTGCGCCCGGTCGCGCACCCGCGGGGTGTCGCTGAAAATCAGGCCGAATGCGGCGCGGCCTTCCTCGGTATCCAGGTCGATGCCGCCCGAGTAGTCGGCGCAGAACACGCTGTAGCCCAGCGCCGCGAGACGTTCGGCCGTGGTGCGCTCGAAAGCGCCCAACCTGGGCGCGTTGTGCGCGAGCAGGATCGCCGGCCCTGTGGGTGCGTCGGGCGATGCAAAAAAGCCCGCATAAGGATTGCCGGCGCCATCCCGGTAAGCGATGTCCCGCTTGATCATAAGGACTCTCTAGAAGATCGCGATGATCTGCGGCAGGTCCATCGTCGTGCGGATGCCGGGCGCCGCCTCGCACACCGGCACGATCGCGTTGACCACGCGGTGTGCCGTGAGTCCCGGCGTGAAACGCGGAAACTCCTCCCGCGATACGGGGAAGGAAATGCGCACGTCCAGCGGCGTGTCGCCGCGCATCTGCACCAGCCAGCCGCTGTCGAGCAACTGCCAGTCCTTGTCGATGTCGGTGCTGACGTACCAGTTGGCGCGGAAGTTGAGCAGGGCCTTGCCCTTGCGCATGCCGGAAACGGTGATGCGCAGCGCCGCCACGGTGCCCGCGGGGATCAGGCCCGCCGCGATTTTCTTGTCGCTCCTGGCGATGCCGAACTCGCCCGTCGCCCGGATATCGTCAAGCGGCAGTCGCATGGCATCGGCGAGCTGCATCAGCGAGCCGGCAAAATCGTGCTTGACGTGATTCAGCATGCCCTGGTTGAACTCCTTGCCCGGTTTGGCGGCGAAACCCATGAGATTGAACAGCATGTCCGGCGAGTCCCGGCTGGTATTGTCGGCGTATTCGTCGATGGTCAGGCTGTCGAAGCGGCGTTGCTGGGCGATCAGCGGGATCGGGATCGCCTCCGTGATGAAGCCGGGGCTGCTGCCGCTGCAGTGGATGGAACTGCCGCCCTTGCGGCAGGCTTCTTCCACCTGCGCGCGGCGTTCCGCATTCATCGCGGCGGGATACAGAAACTCGCCGCGCGCCGTCACCACGTTCTTGCCCGAGGCGAGGATGCGGCAGACCTGGTCGAAATCGGTATAGGCCGGCATGTAGACCACGCAGTCGGCGTCCATCGCGATGATGTCCTCGGCCGAGGTCGTCGCCGTGACGCCGGTCTTGCGTTCCAGGCCGCCCAGTTCCCCCGCATCCTTCCCCACCTTGGCATCGGAGGTGACATACAGGCCGACGAGCTTCAGCGAGGGATGCTCGATCACCGTGCGCAGCGCGCGCGAACCGACGTTGCCCGTGGCCCACTGGATCACGCGATAGACTTTGCCATTCGACATTTTCATTTTCTCCTTTGTGATGTTTTGCAGCGGGCCTTGCCGGTGGCGGCCACGTCCGGCAGCGTCGTTCTTCAATTCTGCACCCAAGCCGGAGGGGGCTGCCATAGCCAAATCCCGCTCCGGCAGGGGAAAGCGTACCGAACAGGTTTGGAAACAGGACCTCTGTCGTTCAGTCGGCTCAAATGCATAGCGTTTGACGCCGCGCTGCATTCACCAATCCGCAATCTCCGGCTTTTCCGCGTGACACGATGGATCTTGTCTGCGCGCAGTACACCGGAGCGTCGAACCCGGTGTCTGCCGCAAAAAAGCCGCCAAGACGGCTTTTCTGCTCTAATTTGCAAGGCTCTGGCAGCTGCTTCGTCGGTTAGGAGAAGCAGCTGATTGGCCCTCAATGCTGGTCCAGACAACATGACTTAGGGAAAGTGCATGATTGCCTTGGCTTTTCTTTGCGGCGTTGCCGTGCTGTTCGCGGTGGTTGCGGCCTGGGAGTCGGAACCGGGAGCTGCCGCTTTATCCACACGTCCTGCCGGACTGCTGCGCTGGCTGGTCGGCGGCAACTGGCCGGCCAAACTCGGCGGCGCCTTGCTGATCGTCGGCACCGGGGCGCTGTTGCGCTACCTGATGCTGAATATCGAAGTGCCGGCGGCCGGCAAACTGATGGCCGGGGTCGCCATTTCGGCGGTGTTGGGCACGGCGTCGGCGATTCTGAGTGCGAACCCACGCCGCAGAGCGATCGTCCTGGCGCTGGGTGGGGCTTGCCTTGCGGTCGCGTATCTCACCGCGTACAGCGCGTACGGCTTCTTCCACTTCGTCTCCGGTCTGCAGGGACTCGGCCTGCTGTTCATCGTGGCCTGCGTCGCCACGGTTTTCGCGATCGTCAGGCGCGCGGTCTCCATCGCGGTGCTGGCGATGATCGGAGCCTACATCGCGCCTGCGTTCGCCTTGCAATCCTCAGGGCCGGTAACGGTGTATGGCTACTATGTCGCGGCCAGCATCGTGACATTGGTGATGGTCTGGCGCCGCGGCTGGCGTCCCCTCATTCACTTGAGTTTTCTGTTTACCCTGGCGGGCGCTCTGTTTTTCGGGTGGACACAACAGTTCTACACGCCGGCTTATTACCAGCAGATGCAGCCGCTGTTATTGGCGCTGGTGGCGATTCACCTGGCGATGCCATTCTTCGAAACGGTCCATTCAACTTCCGGGGTCCAGGGCGAGCTCTGGCTGCGCCGGTTCGACCAGGGCTACTTCCTGCTCCTTCCGGTGGTGGCCTGCGGATTGACGCTGCTCATTGCTCCCCGTCTCCGGCACGAAGGCGCACTGGGCCTGCTGCTCCTCGCGATCCTCTGGCTTTCCGCCGCAGCGGTGCAGCATCTTCGATTCCACCAGGGCGGCTTGCGTTACGCCGGCGTCGCGCTCGCCGAAATCGTCATTGCCGGCTTGCTGCTGCTCGACAACGTGCCGCCTTTCCTGAT
>CAJCJI010000506.1 GCA_903970595.1 Verrucomicrobiota bacterium | reverse complement strand
GCGCGGCGCTGCGCACCAGGGCCCTGGCCCGCACCAGGTCGCCGAGCTGGGCCATGGCAATGCCGCGCAGCGCCAGCGCCGGCGCGTCGTCACGCAGGGCGATGCGCTTGAGCGCGCCGAGCGGATCACCCGCCGCGAGCGCGCGCGCCGCGGCCGTGATCAGGGAGTCCA
Organism: Verrucomicrobiota bacterium; assembly: GCA_903970595.1. Taxonomy (GTDB): domain Bacteria; phylum Pseudomonadota; class Gammaproteobacteria; order Nevskiales; family Nevskiaceae; genus Nevskia. The sequence goes on along the minus strand of CAJCJI010000506.1, from coordinate 6,514 downwards.
TTTGAATCCCGCCACACTTGTCACTCCCACCCTTCCTAGCCCGGAACTAGTCTATCTCACGGTCGCCAGCCAGCACGCCGTGCGGGATTCCGGCCAACAACCCCAACGGAGACAGACCATGACGCAACACATCACCGCATCACGCCAGGATTGGCTGACAGCGCGGATCAAGCTGCTCGAAGCGGAGAAGGAACTTACGCGGCGCAGCGACGCGCTGGCGCGGCAGCGGCAGGAGCTGCCCTGGGTGCGGGTGGACAAGGCGTACCGCTTCGATACCGCCGCGGGCAGCGCCTCGCTGGCGGACCTCTTCGGGGGACGTTCCCAGCTCCTGGTCTACCACTTCATGTTCGGACCCGACTACAAGGCCGGCTGCCCGTCCTGCTCGTCGATCGCCGACGGATTCGACGGCATCGCCGTGCACTTGGCGAACCACGACGTCGCACTGGCGGCGGTGTCGCGGGCGCCGCTGGAGAAGCTGCTGGCGTACCAGCGCCGCATGGGGTGGACATTTCCCTGGGCGTCCTCGAATGGCGGCGACTTCAACTTCGACTTCAATGTCGCGTTCACCGAGGAGCAGCAGCGCAAGGGAACGGTGGAATACAACTTCCGGCGCGGCGGCCACGCCATGGACGCGGCACAGGTCCCGGAGCCGGTTGCCCGCTTCGCGGCCACCTGCGGAACCGACGCACCCACCTACTCGCGCGACCGGCCAGGCATGAGCGCGTTCGTGCTCGAGGACGGCGTGGTTTACCACACGTATTCCACCTATGCGCGCGGACTGGACGGCCTTTGGGGCATGTACCAGTGGCTCGACCGCGCACCCCTGGGGCGCAACGAGGCCGGCATCTGGTGGCGCCGCAACGACGAGTACGGCAAAGCCTGAGCCGCATCATGAACTGCGAGGGAAATCCCGGGCGCGCAGGCGCCGCCGCCCCGGCGCCGGTCCTCGCCGCCGGCGCGGCGGCGCTGTTCGCCTGGTACGCGTTCATGCCGGTGCCGGGCACGCTGCCGATGTGCGGCGGCGGGACCCGCACCGCGGCGTCGTTTCTCGGCATGTGGATGGCGATGATGGCGGCGATGATGCTGCCATCCCTGCTGCCCATGCTGCGGCGCTATCGGCGAGCCGTCGATGCGAGCGGCACCTCGCACAAGAACCGGTTGACGGCGCTGGTGGGCCTTGGGTACTTCGCGGTTTGGACCGTCGCCGGTATGGCCGTCCTTGCTATGAAGACCGTCCTGGCCGCGGCCGGGACGCGGCTGCCGACGCTGGCGCACGCCGTTCCGATGCTGAGCGGCGTAGTCGTCCTGGGCGCCGGCGCGCTGCAGTTCACGGCGTGGAAAGCACGGCAGCTTGCCTGCTGCCGGGAGGCGCCGGGGCGCGGGTGCATCTTGCCGGCGGACTCCGGCACGGCCTGGCGACATGGCCTGCGGCTTGGCCTCCATTGCAGCGCCTGCTGTGCCGGCCTGACGGCGACCCTGCTGGTCATCGGCATCATGGACCTGCGCGCCATGGCTGCCGTGACGGCGGCCATCAACGCCGAACGTCTCGCTCCGGCGGGCGAACGCGTGGCGCGCGCGATTGGCGCCGTCGCCGTCGCGGCCGGATTGTTCCTGGTGGTGCGGGCAAGCGGGCTGGGATGAGCCACCCGCGCGGCCGCGTTCAGGCCGGCGGCAGATCCACCCGGCGCGTCTCGGTCCAGTCGATCAGCAGCCTGCGGTGGGCGAACAGCCAGCGGCCGCGCTTGATGAACGCGTCCTGGTAGCGCAGGTGCCAGGTCAGCACCTGCGTGCCTGCCGAAGGATCGTCGTAGACGTGACTGGCTTCGGCATAGGTTTCGGCCTGCGCGCGATCGCCGTCGACCCGGGCGAGCATCTGGTGCACCAGGTGCCGGGTCAGCCGGTAGCGCTGCTTGAGCATGCCGGGCGCCGCGCCGATCCCGGCCTTGCCTTGCAGGCGGAAGCCGGGGCCTTCGATGACGGCCTCGTCGGCGAGCAGGCTGATCAGCAGTTCCGGATCGTTGCGGTCCATCGCCTGCGCATAGCCTTGCACGAGACGCAGCAGCGCTTGTTCCGCGGCAATATCGGGTTCTTGCATGCCGGCTCCGTTAGCCTTGCGTCCGGTACTGGGCGACGACTTCGCCGATGGCGGCCAGCACGTCGCCCCGGCGGTAGCCGAGCAGGCGGGTTTCCCGCTCGTCCGGCTCGTAATACAGGTAATTGCCGCGGCCGAAGTACAGGGCGGAGTCCGGCAGGAAGGGATGCTCCTGGTCGATGACCGGCGGCCGGGGCCGGCCGACTGCTTCGAAGAAGGCGCCGAAGTAGTCCTGCCAGGAAAGGTTCTGGTCGCCGACCAGGTAGGCCTTGCCGTTTTCCCCGCGCAGCAGCGCGCCTTCTATGGCTTCCGAGAGCGAGCGGGTGGAAATGAAGTTGACGCCGCCCGGCGGCACGAACACCGGAGCCGGCGCCAGCTTGCCCTCGGCGTAGGCGGTGTAGGCGCGGAACATGCCCACCACCAGCCCCGGCACCGCGCCGACCACGAAGGGCGCATTGACGCTGAGCACGCGGAAGCGCTCCGTGGCCAGGGCCCGCGCGGCGCTGTCGGCCAGGTGGCGCGAGCGCACATAGGCACTGCGCTCCACCAGAACCGGCATGGCCTGCGGATAAAAGCTGCCGACCTGCACGGCGCAGGCGATGCCGGCATCGCGCGCCGCCGCGATGAAGCGCGGCACGCCCTCGATGTTGTTGCGCTGCCAGAAGAAAGACTCGTCACCGCCGGCCGGCAGGTGGCGGATGTCGTTGCCGGCGGCGAAGACCAGGGCGTCGAAGCGCGCCAGTTGCTGCGCCGGCAGATCGCAGGCGACGTAATCGCAGCGCAGGTATTCCAGTGCGGCCAGCGGCGTGCCCTCGGCCGGGGGATTGCGGCCGGCGATGGCGACCTCATGACCACGGGATTCGAGATAAAGCGCCGCGTGGCCGCCAATCAGGCCGGTGCCGCCCACTACCAGAATGTTCATGCCGGGCCTCCCCCGTTTATGGCGGCCACTGTGGCACGCAGGCCGGGCAGAGACCTCGTCCATTTGCGGGTGCGGTCCGGCGGCTTCAGCCTCCGCTCAGCCCTTCGGCAGTGACCCGGAGTTCATCGGTCAGCCCATCGTCCGGCGCGGCCGGGGTGATGCGTACCGCCACCGACTTGTACGAGGGCGTGAGCGCATCCGGATCATGGTCGTCCAGCGGGACCAGGCAGTTGGCTTCCGGGTAATAGGCGCCGCAGCAGCCCTGCGGCAGCGGATAATCGACCACGGTCAGCTTTTTCAGCACGCGCTGGCGTCCCGGCTCGGACGGTTGATGGAGTGCCCGCACGTCGGCGAGGTCGCCCGGCTGCAGGCCGGCGCGGGCGATGTCCTGGGCGTTCATGAACAGCACGTCGCGGCGTCCGAACATGCTGCGGTAGCGGTCGTCGAGACCGTAGATGGTGGTGTTGTACTGGTCGTGCGAGCGCATGGTCGAGAGGCGCAGCACCAGCGGATCGGCAAAGCGCTCGTCCTCGTCCAGGCCGGTGAAGGGGATGAAGTTGGCCTTGCCGGTGGGCGTGTTCCACACCCGCTCCGAGGCCGTGTTGCGCAGGCGGAAGCCGCCGGGCTCGCGGATGCGGCCGTTGTAGGCGCGGAACAGTTCGGGGATGACCGCCTCGATCTTGTCGCGGATGCGGTCGTAGTCGGCGATGAGCGCGTCCCAGTCCACCAGCGGATTGCGCAGGGTCGCCTTGGCGATGCCGGCCACGATGGCCGGCTCGGAGCGCAGCTGCGGGCTCGCCGGCTTGATGAAGCCGCGGGACGCATGGACCATGGACATGGAGTCTTCCACCGTCACGGACTGCGCGCCGGAGGCCTGCTGATCGACCTCGGTGCGGCCCAGGCAGGGCAGGATGAAGGCTTGGCCCTTGCCGGTGAGCAGATGGCTGCGGTTGAGCTTGGTGGCGATGCCGACGTTCAGCTCGAGCCGACGGAAGCCTTCGAGCGAGGCCTGGCGGTCGGGCGCGGCGACGGCAAGGTTGCCGCCCAGGGAAATGAGGGCCTTGCAGCGGCCATCGCGCATCGCGGCCAGGGTTTCGACCACGGAGCGGCCGGGCTGGCGCGGCGGCTCGAAGCCGAAGACCTGGCCGAGCTTGTCGAGAAAGGCCTTGGGCGGACGCTCGCTGATGCCGACCGTGCGGTCGCCCTGCACATTGGAATGGCCGCGCAGGGGGCAGATGCCGGCACCCTCGCGGCCGATGGCGCCGCGCATCAGCAGCAGCGCGCCGATCTGCTCGACGTTGGCGGTGCCGGTGCGGTGCTGGGTGATGCCCATGCCATAGCAGACGATGGGCCGCTCGGCCCTGGCGTAGAGTCGGGCGATGCCCTCCAAGGCCTCGCGCGCCAGGCCGGAGGCGGCGGCGATGGCGTCCCAGGACGCAGCGCGCAGGTCCTGGCAGAACGGCTCGAAGCCGTGGGTGTGGGTCTGGATAAAGCCGACGTCGATCAGGCGCGGCTGGCCGGACAGGCGGGCGGCATCGTCCAGCTCCAGCAGGGCCTTCATGATGCCCTTGAGCGCCGCCGCATCGCCGCCGATCTTCACCTGGTGATATTGCGTGCCGATGGGCGTGGCGGAGAGGGTCAACATCTCCACCGGCTGCTGCGGCGCCTGGAACCGCTCCAGGGCGCGCTCGCGGAACGGGTTGAGCACGATGATCGGCGCGCCGCGGCGGGAGGCGTCGCGCAGCTGGGTCATCATGCGCGGGTGGTTGGTGCCAGGGTTGTGGCCGATGCAGAACAACATGTCGGCCTTGTCGAAGTCCTCGATGGTGACGGTGCCCTTGCCGATGCCGATGATGCGCGGCAGGCCGACGCTGCTGGGCTCATGGCACATGTTCGAGCAGTCGGGGAAGTTGTTGGTGCCGTACAGCCGCACGAACAGCTGATACAGGAACGCCGCCTCGTTGGAGGCGCGGCCGGAGGTATAGAAGTCCGCCTGGTCCGGCGAGGGCAGGCTTTGCAGGAACGCGCCGATCCGGCGGAACGCCTCGTCCCAGGAGACTTCGACGTAGCGGTCGCTGGCGCGGTCGTAAGCCAGGGGATGGGTCAGGCGGCCCCGGTCTTCCAGCCAGTGGTCGCTCTTGCGCCACAGCTCCGACACCGTGTGCGCGGCGAAGAATTCGGGGGTGACGCGTTTGCTGGTGGCCTCCCAGGACACTGCCTTGGCGCCGTTCTCGCAGAACTCGAAGGACGAGGTGTGCTTGGGGTCCGGCCAGGCACAGCCGGGGCAGTCGAAGCCGTCCGGCTGGTTCTGCTTGAGCAGCAGGCCGGTGCCGTCCAGCGCGTTCCTGGACCGCGCCAGGGCCTGGGCGGTCGCCTTCAGCGCGCCCCAGCCGCCGGCGGGGTCATCGTATTGGCGGACACCTTCGATTTCGCTTTCGCTCATGGCGGTTCATCCCTGAGGGCTGCTGTGCGCGCCGCGGCGCAAGCCTCGCGCCGCATGCCGGGATTTTGCCACCGCTCGCGGGTGCCGGCCAGTGCTGGCCGGTCCTTGCTACATTAGCGGCACAAACAAAACGAGGAGATCTGCAATGCCGCTGCCTTCGCTGGTCAACAGCCACAAACATCTGCTGACCCTGAACTCCAGGGAACTCCCGCTTTACAAGGACGCACTGCCCGGGGTGCCGGGCGTCGACGTGCAGCCCCTGATGCTCGATCCGCATAACGGGGTCTGGGTGGTGCGCGCAGTGATTCATCCCGGGGTCACGCTGCCCACCCACTTCCACACCGGCTCGGTGCACCTTTGGACGCTGTCCGGCAGCTGGCATTACCTCGAATACCCGGACCAGCCGCAGACCGCCGGCAGCTATCTGTACGAGCCGGGCTCGTCCATTCATCCCCTGACCACGCCGGCGGACAACAAGGAGCCGACCGAGATGGTGATGGTGGTGACCGGCTCCAACGTCAATTTCGATGCCGACGGCAACTATCTCGGCCTGCTCGACGCCAACTCCATCATGCAGATGATCGACGGCCTGATCAAAGAGCGCGGCCTGAACCCAGCGCGGTACATCCGGCCGCCGCAACCGGACTACACGGCGCGCTGATGGTGTGCTCTGGCGCCGTGCTCTTCCGCAGGCGCAGGTAGAGCCGGCAGCATCACTCGCCCGCTTGTCCGTGCGCAAGCCCTTGCGGTTGCGCAATGCGCTTGCCCATGCGCACCAACGGCACCGCAATGCCCGAGCGGGTCGCTGCCGCAAAGCGCTCGATTTCCTCGTAGCCGCAGGCGCGGTAGAGCGGTTCGCCGGCCAGGGTGGCGGCGAGTTCCACCCGGGTAAATCCTTCCGCCGCGGCAGCCTGTTCGCACAGGCTCAGCACCATCCGGCCGATGCCGCGGCGCACGAACCGCGGGCTGGTGTACATGGCGCGCACTCTTGCCGGCTCCGTCCGCGGATCAAGCCGGGCGGCGTCGCGGCCGGCGGAATGATTGCCGCCGAACAGCG
>CAJCJI010000505.1 GCA_903970595.1 Verrucomicrobiota bacterium | reverse complement strand
GCCGCGTCACCCGCTTCTTCCCGTCCCACGCCAGTGATGCAAATGTCGTTTGCTTCATGTCGTCCCCCGCCGTCATGATCTGAGCGTTAGAGTACAGGGGTTAATCAGAGTTTCCCTAGTGCTATCGAAGCTGTTTATGGTCGTGGGCTAAGGTCCAGACCTTACGTCGAGCCGTTAGGCAATTGCGAAACGACGGTGCTCAGGGAGCGGCCCGTTCTTGAACGGCCGGTATCGTGAACTCGGAGCAACTTCTGCAGCTGGCCAAAAGCGGCCGTTCAACGCCCGCGCTCGGGCCCGAGCACGAAGCGCGAGGCGTCGCACTGGATCGCATCATTGGCGCTCATCTCTTGACCACCGCTGGCAGCCGTTCGTGAATAGCACGCAGATATCCAAAATGTCGCATTACATACCTGTTGCTTCGTGGGACTCCAGCTTCCAGACGAGGCCACATATCATCGAAGCCAACCCTGCGTAAAAGACGAACATACTCGCGGAACTCGCGCGGAACATTGCCGGCTATGAGCATGTCCGTAACTCGGCGCCGGATTCTTGCAGTTTGCGCACTTGATAGACTGGCTCGCCTCAAAGTGCGAGCAGTTCGGGCCTTCAAATTGGCTCCGAACGGGAACTTGCTGTCTTCCTCGATGAATTCAATACCGATGGTCGCACAAGCAGGGTCGCCAGCTTTGATGCCCTCAATAACTTCTTCCATGAGCGGGTAGATCCAGCGAACATCGCCTCTGACGTACTGCCGGGGCGTGAGATTGAGAGGCTCTGCTACTCCGAGTCGCGTGGCATGCTCAAGATAGCGAGAGCGAATGGCCTCCCATGTCCATCTACCTGATCCGTTGTAGTCGCGAATCCGCATGGGCAACCAGCGCTAACGCAAAGCTGAGGGGCGACGTAAGGCGGCCCGATTAACCAAGCGCCAGGGTCTTAGCGTCGTCCGATCAAGCGTCGGGTTGGGCCGCCCCTGCTTCACTCAGAAATGCCCCGCAGAATCGGATGAGCCTGCATCGCAGTGGCCCGAATCATGGCAATGGCTTTCAGCATATTCAATGCCTGTCGGCCCTGAGATTCCCCCATGGCCGGATGCAGCGACGATCTTGGGTACGCTCTCCCCAGCGCTTCCACGCCTTGCCGCTCTATCTAGTACAGCCTTCCCAACAAAAAACGCTGCTGCCGCAACGACAACCCCAATGCCAAATATGTCCAGGAACGTCATAGGACCTCTCTCAGGATGCCCAACGCAGAATTGAGCGGTGGTCGAGATCTGCCGTTGCCGGGCAGTGCGGGCGCTTGCAGGCCGCCCGCTCGAATGCCGTGTTATACCTATACACTCGCGCCACACTGAGGGCAAACCTGCAGCCCGAGATGACTGTGCCTAGCCTTGCGAAAAGACCAATAAAGGTTAGCACCGCAAGCTGGACAAGGCATTTGCATGATGCGACGGGCGAGAAAAACAGCGCCAACGCCCGCAATAATCGCTGTGCCGCCAATGACAAGCTCCTTGCCTTCCTGTCGGTACGTGCACGCCGTGGTTACAAGCATGACGGCGCACCATCCCAGCAATACCAGCGCTGAGAGCCGAACCTTCCATCGATGTTGTTCTTCCAGTTGCATCTTTAGGTATAACGCCAATTGGACGGATCAATAGCGGTAAATAATTGCTGCATTTAGGCGGTTTTCCTCGGACCGTAGTTCTATAAGGCATTGATTTTTCGAGGACAAGCGCACATTGCCGCCGAATTGGACCGCAAAATCAATGTTCCCAACGACCCCACTCTACAACGCCTCAAATCCAGGCTTCCAGGTACTGGCGCACATTCCGATTTTCGCTTCCCAAAACCGGCCGCTGGCCAGTGACCGCAATGCGCCGGGAGCTGCCAATTGAATGACTAAGCCAGCCAGAAGCGGTCATTCGATTTGCCATAGAGCCGACTGTCTCGTTTTGGCACACAGCAGACGGTCAAGCCTTCACACCTCCGCCTTATCCCCCTTCTCTTCCAGCCACGCCTTCCGATCGCCGGCGCGTTTCTTCGCCAGCATCATGTCCATGATCTTGTCGGCCGGCTCGGCGTCCAGCGTGAGCTGCACCAGTCGCCGCGTATCGCGCGCCATGGTGGTTTCGCGCAGCTGCATCGGGTTCATTTCGCCCAGGCCCTTGAAGCGGGTGACGCTGAGCTTGGCGCGGTTGCCCTCGGCGCTGAGGCGGTCCTTGATACCGTCGAGTTCGGCGGCATCGAGCGCGTAGAACACCTGTTTGCCGGCGTCGACGCGGAACAGCGGCGGCATGGCGATGTAGACGTTGCCGGCCTCGATCAGCGGGCGGAAGTGCTTGAGGAACAGGGCGCAGAACAAGGTGGCGATGTGCAGGCCGTCGGAGTCGGCGTCGGCCAGCATGCAGATCTTGCCGTAGCGCAGCCCGGACAGGTCACTGCTGCCCAGGTCGACGCCGATGGCCACGGCGATATTGTGGATTTCGTCCGAACGCAGCGCCTCGCCCGAGTCCGCCTCCCAGGTATTGAGGATCTTGCCGCGCAGCGGCATCACCGCCTGGGTCTCGCGGTCGCGCGCCTGCTTGGCCGAGCCGCCGGCGGAATCGCCCTCCACCAGGAACAGCTCGGTGATGGCCGGATCGCTGGAGACGCAGTCCGCCAGCTTGCCAGGCAGCGCCGGGCCGCTGGTGATCTTTTTGCGCACCACCTGCTTGGCCTGCTTGAGCCGTGCGTTGGCATTGGCGATGACCAGGGCGGCGACCTGTTCGCCGGCCTCCGGGTGCTGGTTCAGCCACAGGCCGAAGCTGTCGTGCACCACGCCCTGGACAAAGGTGGCGGTCTCGCGCGAGGACAGGCGCTCCTTGGTCTGGCCGGCGAACTGCGGATCGAGCATCTTCACCGACAGCACGTAGCAGCAGCCCTGCCAGACGTCTTCCGGGGTCAGCTTGAGCCCGCGCGGCAGCAGGTTGCGGAACTCGCAGAATTCGCGGATCGCCTCGGTCAGGCCGGTGCGCAGGCCGTTGACGTGGGTGCCGCCCTGGGCCGTGGGAATCAGGTTGACGTAGGACTCGGCCACCGCCTCGCCGCCGTCGATCCACAGCAGCGCCCATTCGGCTTCCTCGCGCTTGGCGGTGAACTTGCCGACGAAGGGCTCGGCCGGCACGGTTTCCGCGCCATTGAGCGTGTCCTTCAGGTAGTCGGTGAGGCCGTTCTCGTACTGCCAGACGACCTGCTCGCCGTTGACCTGGTCGTCCAGGCTGACCCGCAGGTTGGGGCACAACACCGCCTTGGCGCGCAGCACCTGCTTCAGGCGCGGGATCGAGATCTTGGGCGAGTCGAAGTATTTCTCGTCCGGCCAGAAGCGCACGGTGGTGCCGCTGCGCGATTTCGGCGCCGTGCCGACTTCGCGCAGTTCCGAGGCCTTGTCGCCGTTGGCGAAGTTCATCGCGTATTCGGCGCCGCCCTGCACCACCCGCACCTCCAGCTTCTTCGACAGTGCATTGACCACCGACACGCCGACGCCATGCAGGCCGCCGGAGAAGCCATAGGAGGTATTGGAAAACTTGGCGCCGGAGTGCAGCCGGGTCAGGATCAGCTCCACCCCCGTGACCTTGTGCACCGAATTGATGCCCACCGGCATGCCGCGTCCGTCGTCGCTGACCTGGCAGGAGCCGTCGGCGTAGACCACCACGTCGATGCGCTTGGCGTAGCCGGCCAGGGCCTCATCGACGCTGTTGTCGACGACTTCCTGGGCCAGGTGGTTGGGCCGGCTGGTGTCGGTGTACATGCCCGGGCGCTTGCGCACCGGGTCCAGCCCGCTGAGGACCTCGATCTGTTCCGCTGAATAATTGCTGGCTGCCATCGGCCTGGTTTTTCTCGCTGGGGACTGCTGCAAGGACGCGCGAACTTAGCTAAAGCAAAGGAGGGGCGCAAGCGCTTCGCGCCACGGCGGCGCGCACACGGATGAGCCGCCGCGAATCCGCGCATGGCGTGAGCCCGATCTGAAGGATTTGCACTGCGCCGGCACGATGTCCACCCGGCCACTCTACTGTACACATGTACAGCTTTCAACGTAGCCCGGGAAGCGCACAGCGCTACCCGGGATTCGATCTCAGGTCGTATCCGTGGTCGCAAACCAGGCGGCGCCGTAGGCCAGCGCGATCAGCGGCACGAACACCAGCAGGCTCTGCAGCGGCATCCAGTGCCCGTTGAGCACGAAGCTGAGCGGCGCCAGCAGCTCGGACATGACCGGCGAAAAACTCATTACGCTTGCCGCCGCCACGCCGCCGAGCGCCGGGCCCAGCCAGCTGTAGCTGCGCATCCGCTGGGGCGCCGGCAGCGCCGACAGCACCCGCAAGGTAAACCCGGCATCCTCGACATAGGCGTCACGCGCGGCGTCCGCCCGCAGCAGGGCGTCGAGGCGCGGGTCGTCGAGATCGAATGCACGATCTTCCGAAGGATTTCCTGGGTATGTGGTGTTCATGTGGCGCTCCGCGGCTCCCAGGCCGGCAACAAAACCTGCAACTTCTTCTTCGCCCGGAAAATATACGACTTGACCGTGCCCACCGGGCAACCCAGCACGTACGCAGCCTCTTCATGGCTGCGATCCAGATAGTAGCACTGCACGATGGCGGCGCGCTCCTCATCCGACAGCTTGGACAGCGCCCGCCGCACGTCGAGTTCCCGCACGCTTTGCGCCTCCACCGAGGCGGCCGGGTCGGCGCCGGCCTTGCCGCCGCCATCCTCGTCCTCCGGCGGCAGCGCCTCGTCCAGCGGCACCTCTTCCTTGCGCGAGCGCACGTGCATCAGGAACACGTTGTAGGCGATACGGTACAGCCAGGTGGCGAAGGCGGCGTCGGCGCGATACTGCGACAGCTTGCGGAACGCCAGCAGGAAGGTCTCCTGCGCCAGGTCGTCGGCCAGCGCATGGTCCTCCTTGCACAGACGGCGCAGCAGCGCGCGCGCCTGGCCCTGGTGCCTGCGCACCAGCTCGCCGAAGGCATGCCTGTCCTGGCCGGCAAGGACGCGCGCGACCAGCGCTGCGTCCGGCGGGACCGCCGTGCTCATGCTCGGAGTGTCGCCCGAAGCCTAGAGCTGCCCTGCCTTCTGCTTATTCTCCAGCCAGGCGGAGACGGCGAAGCCGACGCCGATCATCAGGGGAATGCAGCCGATGCCCATCAGACCGCTCTCGTCGTTGAAGGCACCGAACATCACCACGCCCAGGCCAACCGCCGCCCAGATCACGCCGCGCCGCAGGTCCGATTTCTGCCGTACATGCTCCATGAACAGTTCCGGCGGGATCGGATGGCCTTTTTCGGCCAGCTTGAGCGCCAACTCGTTGATCAGGCGCTGTTTGTTCGTGCGGTTGCGGAAGGCCGCCAGCACAATGATGATCGGCGTGCCGAAAATCAGCAGCACGGCGGTCAGCCCGATCAGCAGCCCCATAAACGCCTCTCCCGACATGCCGTGGGACATATGCCCCAGGTGATCGAGTCCGTCCACCGCGGTATCCACATCCAGAATCGCCAACATCGCTTCTACTCCTCACTTGATTGCATCTGCCGACCAGCGCTTTGCGAAAAGCGCTCTACACGGCTTTGGATGCGGCCGCGCACCGGTTTGGATTTGCGCCGCCCGGTGAATTGGTAAACTACGCCATTGCGCCTGCGTCTACAGCCTCGATCTACCCCCGGTGAGCAAGAAAAACACACCCGCCGCCCCGTCCGCCGACGGCAGCGACCCCGTCTCCCGCTTTGAAGCCTCGCTGCAGGAGCTGGAGCAGATCGTCGCGCAGATGGAGCGGGGCGACCTGCCGCTGGAACAATCCCTGCAGCTGTTCGAGCGCGGCGTGGCGCTGACGCGGCAATGCCGCAACTCGCTGGAAAACGCCGAGTTGCGGGTGCGCAATCTCCTGCAAGCCGACCCCCCGCCCGCCGGCGACGACGACCCGTCCACCGACTCCAATTCCTGATGAACCCGCACAGCAGCGCGTTCGGGACCCGCATCCCGGCTTATCTCGACCGTCTCGCCCAGGCCCTCGACCGCCGCCTGCCGGCCGTGGACCAGGACCCCGCCCGCCTGCACCAGGCGATGCGCTACGCCTGCGACGGCGGCAAGCGCCTGCGCGCCCTGCTGGTCTACGCCGCCGGCGAATCCCTGGGCCTGCCGGCCGAGCGGCTCGACGCGCCGGCCTGCGCGGTGGAACTGATCCACGCCTACTCGCTGGTGCACGACGACCTGCCGGCGATGGACGACGACGACCTGCGGCGCGGCCGCCCCACCGTGCACAAGGCCTACGACGAGGCCACGGCCATCCTGGTCGGCGACGGCCTGCAGACCCTGGCCTTCGCCGTGCTGGCCGACGAACCCGCCCTGGAGCCGGCGCAGCGCCTGCGCATGCTCTCGATCCTGGCCCGCGCTTCCGGCTCGCTCGGCATGGTTGGCGGCCAGGCGGTGGACATCGCCTCGGAAGGCCGCCGCATTTCGCTGGAAGAACTGCAGTCCCTGCACGCGCGCAAAACCGGCGCATTGATCCTGAGCGCGCTGCAGCTCGCCGCCGCCGCCGCTGACGCGGCGGCGGATGTTGAACGGCGCCTGGAAACTTACGGACGCCATATCGGGCTGGCCTTCCAGATCCAGGACGACGTGCTGGACGAAACCGCCACCACCGAAGTCCTCGGCAAAACCGCCGGCAAGGATCTCGCGCAGCACAAGTCCACCTATCCGTCCCTGCTCGGCCTCGATACGGCGCGGCAGCGCGCCGCGAGCCTGTTCGAGGAGGCGCGAGCGGTGGTGGCCGCCCTGCCCGGCGGCGCGGCGCCGCTGCGCTGGCTGGCGGACCATATCGAAGGCCGCGGGCACTAGCCCCCTGCGGGCGGCGTCATAATGGGCGCATGAGCGACACCTCCGGCTACACCCTGCTGGGCCGCGTCAATACTCCGGCCGAGCTGCGCGCGCTGCCGCGCGCCGAGCTGCCGCAGCTCGCCGCGGAGATGCGCCGCTGCCTGATCGAAACCCTGGGCCGCGGCGGCGGCCACTTCGCCGCCAATCTCGGCACCGTGGAGCTGAGCCTGGCCCTGCACCGCTGCCTGGACACGCCGCACGACCGCCTGGTGTGGGACGTGGGCCACCAGGCCTACCCGCACAAGATGCTCACCGGCCGCCGCGCCGCCCTGGAGACGATCCGCCGGCAGGGCGGCCTGGCGCCGTTCAACAGCCGGGCCGAAAGCGAATACGACGCCTTCGGCAACGGCCATGCCGGCACCGCGCTGTCCGCCGCCGCCGGCATGGCGGCCGCGGCCCGGCTCAAGGGCGAGCGGCGCCGCGTCGTCGCCGTGATCGGCGACGGCGGCATCACCGCCGGGATGGCTTACGAGGCCCTCAACCACATCGGCGCGCTGGGCCTGGATCTGCTGGCGGTGCTCAACGATAACGACATGTCGATCTCGGAAAACGTCGGCGCCCTGCGC
>CAJCJI010000504.1 GCA_903970595.1 Verrucomicrobiota bacterium | reverse complement strand
CAGGCGGCGGCCGAAGAGGCGCTGAGCCAGGCGGTGCGCGCGGTGCATGCCGCGGAAAGCCTCAAGGAAGCGGCGCAGGAAGCGGTGCAGCGCCTGCGGCTGGAATTCGAGAACCTGCGCGCACGGCGCGACGAGGTGGAAGCGCAGTTCGCCGAAACCGGCTATGGCCGCGCCGAGCTGGCGCCCGGCTTGGACGAGGACGCCAGCGCCGCGGTGTGGGAGGACAAGCTGGCCCACCTCGGCCGCCGCATCGACCGCCTTGGCGCCATCAACCTGGCCGCGATCCAGGAGTTGCAGGAGGGGCGCGAGCGCGAAGCCTACCTGAGTGCGCAGCACGCCGACGTCTCCCAGGCCCTGACCACCCTGGAAGACGCCATGCGCAAGCTCGACAACGAGACCCAGGAGCGCTTCAAGAGCACCTTCGATAAAGTCAACGAAATCTTCAAGTTACGCTTCCCGCAGCTGTTCGGCGGCGGCGAGGCCTATCTGGAACTGACCGGCGACGATCTGCTGGAAACCGGGGTGCGCGTGATGGCCCGTCCGCCCGGCAAACGCAACAGCTCGATCCAGATGCTCTCCGGCGGCGAGAAGGCGATGGTGGCGGTGGCGCTGCTGCTGGGCCTGTTCCAACTCAACCCGGCGCCGTTCTGCCTGATGGACGAAGTGGACGCGCCGATGGATGATGCCAACGTCGGCCGTTTTTGCGAAGTGGTGCGGGAAATGGCGCAAAATGTTCAATTCATTATCATTACGCACAATAAGATCACCATGGAGCTGGCCGAGCACCTGCACGGCGTGACCATGCAAGAGCCAGGCGTGTCGCGCCTGGTGAGCGTGGACGTTCAGCAAGCGGTGCAGCTGGCGGGACAAAACGAGGCGAGGGCCGAGGCATGAGGGCCCGTTGGCAATCATTTGGTCGCTGCGACGGGGTAATTTTCGCGCAGTGCTAGGAACGACGAGTGCGGTGTACTGTAGGTACATAAACGAGGAGAGACGACGCAATGCGCGAAAATCACCCCCGTCCCGGAGGGTTGCCTCCAAAAATGACGCCATGCGTCGTTGCTCGTCGCTCATTTAGTGATACTAAACTTCGCTCCTCGCGCCTAGCCTGGCGCCATTTTTGGAGGCAACGCAGCGATCAAATGGTTGCCAACGGGCCCTTATCATGAGTCCATTGCAGTGGGCATTGCTGATTTTCGGTGCTGTGGCGGTGATTGCCGTTTACCTGTATTCGCGCCGTGATCGCCGCGCCATGCAGGACTGGAATCCCGACGAGCCCAAGGACCCGCTGCTGGCGCCGGGCAAGGCGCGGGACCGCCAGCTCGACATCTTCAACAGCGAGAACCAGCAGTTCGACGAGTTCGGCGTGGGCAAGCCGCGCCGGGTCGCGCCGACTTTCGACACGCCCACCTTAGGGATTCCCGGGGCGGAGCCCGACACGGTGCCCAGGACGCCGGTCGAGACCGGCGCCGCGCCGAGAAAGCTGCCGACGCCGACGACCCGGTTCCCTGTTGCCGGCGAGAAGACGGAAAAGGCCGAAAAGGCCGAAAAAATCGTTTCTCTGCTGATCGCCGAACGCGAGGGCACCCATATCCTGGGCGACCAGATCCATGAGGCGCTGCGCGCCCAGAACCTGGAATACGGCGCGCGCCAGATCTATCACCGTCTGCTTGGCGGCGAGCCGGTATTCAGCGTCGCCAGCTTGATCAAGCCCGGCATCCTGGACCCCGATCTGGGCGATCAGTTTTCCACCCCGGGGCTGACCTTGTTCATGGTGCTGCCCGGTCCGCAGAAGCCGGCGGAGGCGATCAAGGACATGCTCGGCACGGCCGAACGCCTGGCGCGCGCGCTCAACGCCGAGGTCTACGATGCCAAGCGCAAACCGCTCTCACCCGGCGCGGCGCGCAACCTGCAGCTGGAAGTGGAAACCTGGGCCGCGAGCAGCTAGCGGCGGCATGAAGCGCCAATGGCTGCCGACATGACAGCTCCCGTACAGCGCGCCGCCGAATTGCGGCGCGTGCTCGAACAACACAATCACCGCTACTACGTACTCGACGATCCGAGCATCCCGGACGCCGAGTACGACCTTCTGTTCCGCGAACTTCAGGCGCTGGAGGAACAGCATCCGGAACTGCGCACGCCGGACTCGCCGACGCAGCGGGTCGGCGGCGCGGCGCTGAAGGAATTCGCGCCGGTGCTGCATCGCTTGCCGATGCAGTCGCTCAACAACTGTTTCAGCGAAGAGGAACTGGACGAGTTCGACCGGCGCGTGCGCGAAGGCCTGGGACTCGAGGCGGTCACCTATGTCGCCGAGCCCAAGCTCGACGGCCTGGCGGTGTCCTTGAGCTACGAAAACGGTGTGTTCGTGCAAGGCGCCACCCGCGGCGACGGTGAAACCGGTGAAGACATCACCGCCAACCTGCGCACCATTCGCGCCCTGCCGCTCGCCTTGCACCCGGCGCAAGGGCAGGCCAAGCCCAGGCTGCTCGAAGTACGCGGTGAGGTGTATCTGCCGCGGGCGGGGTTCGACCGGATGAATGCGGAGGCGGCAGCGCGGGGGGATAAGCTGTACGTTAATCCGCGCAATGCCGCGGCCGGCTCCCTGCGCCAGCTCGATCCGAAGATGACCGCGGCGCGGCCGCTGGCGCTGTATGTCTACGGCGTCGGCTTCCAGCAGGGCTGGACGGCGCCGCGCACCCATGCGCAGGTGCTGCAGCAGTTGCGCGCCTGGGGTTTTCCGGTGTCACCGCTGATCGAGGTGGTGCAGGGCGCCGCCGGCTGTCTGGACTACTACCAGCGCATGCAGGCGCGCCGCACCAGCCTGGGCTTCGACATCGACGGCGTGGTCTACAAGCTCGACGACCTGGCCGGGCGCGAGGAGCTGGGCTCGGTGTCGCGCGCGCCGCGCTGGGCCATCGCCCACAAGTTTCCGGCCGAGGAAGCGCTGACGGTGGTGGAGAACATCGAGTTCCAGATCAGCCGCACCGGCGCGCTCAACCCGGTGGCGCGGCTGCGGCCGGTTTTTGTCGGCGGCGCCAATGTGTCGAACGCCACGCTGCACAATCTCGACGAGGTCGAGCGCAAGGATGTGCGCATCGGCGATACGGTCATCGTGCGCCGCGCCGGCGACGTCATCCCGGAAGTCAAAGGCGTGATCCTCGAGCGGCGTCCTGAGGATGCACGCAAGCCGGTGGTGCCGAGCCATTGCCCGGTGTGCGGCGCCCAGGTGGAGCGCGCCGAGGGCGACGTCAACGCCCGCTGCAGCAACGGCATGTCCTGCCCGGCGCAGCTGCAGGGAGCGCTGCAGCACTTCGTCTCGCGCCGGGCCATGGACATTGAAGGCTTGGGGGAGAAGCTGTTGGCGCAGCTGATCGAACGCGGCCTGGTGCATTCGCCGGTCGATATTTTCCAGCTGACGGCGGAGCAGCTGGCCGGGCTGGAGCGCATGGGCGAGAAATCCGCCGAGAACGTGGTCGCGGCGATCGGAAAAAGCAAGGACAGCCGCTTCGAGCGCTTCCTCTACGCGCTGGGCATTCCGGACGTGGGCGAGAGCACCGCGCGCGACCTGGCGCGGCACTTCGGCACGCTGGAGGCGCTGATCGAGGCGACACAGCGGGACCCGCTCACCGAAACCAGCGAGGCGATCAAGCCCAAGGACCGCTACCCGGAACTGCGCAAGGTGCCGGACGTGGGGCCGATCGTCGCCGCGCACCTGTGCCATTTCTTCGCCGAGCCGCGCAACCGCGAGGTCATCACCGCCCTGCTCAAGGCCGGCATCCGCTGGCCGCCGCCCAAGACCAGCGCCGGCGGCGTGCTCAGCGGCAAGACCCTGGTCATCACCGGCACCCTGCCGCGGCTGAGTCGCGAAGAAGCCGGCGCCCTGATCGAAGCGCACGGCGGCAAGGTTTCAGGCAGCATTTCGGCCAAGACCGACTACCTGCTGGCGGGCGAGTCGGCGGGTTCAAAGCTGGCCAAGGCGGAGAAGCTGGGAGTGGCTGTGATCGATCTGGCGGGATTGCGCGCACTGATCGGCGAGTGATTTTTGTAGGTTGGGGT
>CAJCJI010000503.1 GCA_903970595.1 Verrucomicrobiota bacterium | reverse complement strand
CCAGCACCGCCAGCACCCCGGGGCCGAAGCCGCCACCGGCGCTGCCGGTGATGCCGTTGTTGACCGGCGGCGGCGGTACGGCGCTGACCGTCAGTCCGGCGGAAGCACTGGCGTTGCCGCCGCTGCCGGTGCAGCTGAGGGTGTAGCTGTAGCTGCCGGTCGCTGACGGCGTTTCGGTGTTGCTGCCGCTGGTGGCTTCGCTGCCGCTCCAGGCGCCGGAGGCCGTGCAGGCGGTGGCGTTGGTGGAAGACCAGGTAAGAGAAGCGCTCTGGCCCAGGATGATGCTGGCAGGGCTGATGGCAATCGTCACCGTCGGTGCGGGCGGCGGCGGGGCCGCATTCACGGTGAGCGTAGCCGAGGCCGGCGCGGAGCTGCCGCCGGTACCGGTGCAGCTCAGGGTGTAGGTGTAGCTGCCAGTGGCGGTGGGTGCTTCGGTCGTGCCGGTGCTGCTGGTGGCCTGGCTGCCGCTCCAGGCGCCGCTGGCGGTGCAGGCAGTGGCATTGGTCGAGGACCAGGTGAGGCTGGCGCTCTGGCCCAGGGTGATGGTTGTGGGGCTCACTGCGATGCTCACCGTCGGTGCCGGCGGCGGCGGGGCGGCGCTGACGGTCACGCTGGCAGCGTTGCTGGCGCTGCCGCCGGCGCCGGTGCAGGTCAGCACATAGCTGCTGGTGCCGGTGGCGCCGGGCGTCACGCTCAGGCTGCCGCTGGTGGATTCACTGCCGCTCCAGGCGTCGGAAGCGGCGCAGCTGGTGGCATTGGTGCTGGACCAGGTCAGGGTGCTGCTCTGGCCCAGGGTGATGCTGGTCGGGTTCGCGGCAATGGTTACCGTGGGGGCGGGCGTCGTCGCGGCGGTCACTTGCAGGGTGGCGCTTTGCGTCACGGTCACATTGCTGACGGAGACGCAGTTCAGCGTGTACGTATAGTTGCCGATTGCGGTCGGGGTTTCGGGGGTGCTGCCGCCGGCGCTCTGCGCACCGTTCCAGGAGCCGCTGGCGGTGCAGGGCGGCGCGGCGGTCGAAGGGCCCAGGCTGAGCTTGAACACGGTGCCGCTCTGGGCGGTGCCGCCTTCCACAGTGTCGCCGTACAGGTTGCCGTCGCTGCCCAGGATCAGGCTGGTCGGATAGATGCCGTCGTTGGGGTTGCTGGGGCTGCCGAACGAATAAAGCACGTTATAGACGCCGTCGGGCGTGACCTGGAACACCAGTCCGTCGTTGTACTGCCCGCCGCCCTTGATGGCATCGCCGCCCACCACGCCGTAGAGACTGCCGTCCGTCCCCGCGATGATCGGATCGGTCGGATAGCCGCCGTCGCGGAAGTCCTGGTAGCCGGTGAAGCTCCAGCTCAGCGTTGCGCTCTGGCCGAGGCTGATGCTGGCGGGACTGGCTGCAATGGTAACGGCCGGCGTCGGCGTGCCGCCGAAATCATGCAGCTTGCCGAAGGCGCCGTCCGGGGTGAGGAAATAGAGGGTGCCGATGCCGTTGGCGCCGCCGAAAAAGGTTGCGCCGTAGAAATTGCCGTCGCTGCCCTGGACCAGCCCTTCCGGATCGGCGCCATCGGTATTGATGTGGTTCTGTGCTGCGGAGAACGTGTACAGGGTGGTCAGGTTGCCGCCCGGTGTGACCTTGAAAATGGTGCCGTTGCCGTTGAGGCCGCCGCCGGCCGTGGTGCCGTAGAAATTGCCGTCGGTGCCTTCGATCAGCGGCGTGGTCGGCGTCGCCCCATCGGAGTTTTCGAAACTGGAGTTGGTGGCGCTGAAGGCGTAGAGCTCGGACAGGCTGCCGGCGGGAGTCAACTTGAAAATTGCGCCGTTTCCGGTTCCCGGTACATTCCCCACTTCCGCCGTGCCGTAGAAATTGCCGTCGCTGCCCAGGATCAGGGGGCAGAAGTTCTCACCCTGGTTGGACTGGGTGACCTGGAAGTTGCCGAGGGTGGTGACCTGGCTCAGGGTCGAGGTTGCCGGCGTGAAACTGTAGAAAATCAGGTACTCGTTGTTCTCGTTTTCCGACAGGCCGTACATGCTGCCGCTTTTTCCGCCGACCAGTCCGGTCCCGTTTTCCGGGGGGACATCGGCCAGGAAGGTCAGGGCGCCGCCGGTGGTGACGCTGAAGATGGCGGCTGTATCGGCAATGCCGTACAGGTTGCCGTCGGTGAACTGGATCAGGCCGCCCGGATAGGGGTTGTCCGCCGGCAGGGAGGCCAGCACGGTCTCGGTGCCGACTTCAGGCGGCGGAGTGCTGGTCTGCGCGAATGCCGCGTGCGGCAGCCACATGGCCTGTCCCAGCAAGATGCAAGGCAACGCAAGCCAGGCCCTGCGGCCGGGGCAAATCGATCTCATGACTACTCCTTAACGGATCGCTGTTACATCCAATCCCTGGTATCGGGGGGCCATGCTATGTTGGCCGCAACTCCGGCACAGCCCCCTAGATGCGGTGCCCCCCGCGGCAGCCGACGAATTGCTTGTCTTCCGGCAAAGGAGTGCGCGGAGCAAGCTGTAAAGTGATTCGGTTGGCAGACCTACGAAAACCTTACAATGCTGCAGACCGTGGCTGTTTGCCCGAAGGACAGAAATGAACCTCGATCAAGTGCGCCGCTACGCGCTGTCCCTGCCCGAAACGGCGGAAGCGCCGCACCACGAATCCTCGTCCTTCCGGGTACGCGGCAAGATTTTCGTGACCGTGCCGCCGCCGGGGGACGTCATTCATGTGTTCGTCACGGAAGAGCAGCGCGAGCTGGCGCTGGCCCTGGAGCCGGAGTTCCTGGAAAAGCTGCTGTGGGGCGGCAAGGTCCGCGGGCTGCGGGTGAAGCTGGCCCAGCCCAAGCCGGCCGTGGTTTTCCGCCTGATCGAGCAGGCCTGGGCGGCCAAGGCGCCCAAGGCCCTGCTCGCGCGCTAAAAGGCGCGGCCGCGGCCGGAACTTCAGG
This sequence comes from Verrucomicrobiota bacterium, assembly GCA_903970595.1. Taxonomy (GTDB): domain Bacteria; phylum Pseudomonadota; class Gammaproteobacteria; order Nevskiales; family Nevskiaceae; genus Nevskia. The sequence continues at coordinate 861 of CAJCJI010000503.1, read as the reverse complement.
CGCGGATTGTTGCTGGAACGAGGCGCAAAGCTTGATGGCGCCGCCAGCAAGGTCTAATCTTCAGCTTACTGGCGCGATTACGCGGATTGTTAAGGCGATGATCGAGGTCGGCCACGGGCGGCAAGGAACCAAAAGCAAGGCGAATACCCTAAGGGTCGGCGCCGGGTTTTAGGTATCCGGCATGTGACAAACAAGTGGCGATCTAGGTACAGCCAGCTGCGGCGGTAACTAAATTAATTAAAAGGACAGGGTATTCACCATGAATAAGCTTGGTTTCAGCTTGCTTCCGGTTGTCCTCGCCACGGCCCTGAGCGCCGTGGCGCAGGCGGATGGTCCGGTCGCTCCGGTTTACGACGATCGCTTCTACGCCGCTCCCATGGGCTCCTATGCGCTGGCGCCCAACAGCCGCGGCACCGACGACGGCTTCGGCGGCACACTGGCGGTCGGCAAGCTGCTGTTGCCGCACGTAGGCGTCGAAGCTCTCGGCAGCTACCTGTATTACAAGGGCAAGGGCACATTCACGCCGGGTAGCGCGCTGGGTTGCGGCCTGCTCGGCCTGGGCGCCTGCCCCGGCGGCGAGTCGGGCAGCGCAGACCAGCATTTCCACAGCGTCGGCGGCGGCGCGAACTTCTACCTGTCGCATTCCAACAAGGGCATTTTCATCCACGGCGACGCCATGGGCGGCAACCGCTTCGTCTACGACGGCGGCCTGGGCCTGGATGTGCCGGTCACCCATTATGGATTGGGCTTCCGTGCCGAGGCCCTGTATCACCACGAAGATTTTGAAAAGGGCGAGCCGCTGTTCAACCTCGGCCTGTTCATTCCCTTCGGCAGCCCGCCCGAACCGGCCACGCCGCCGCC
>CAJCJI010000502.1 GCA_903970595.1 Verrucomicrobiota bacterium | reverse complement strand
CCCGCCGCTGCGCCTCCCGCCTCCCGCCTCCCGCCTCCCGGCGATGCGCCGCTCGTCCCCCGCACGCCCGGCGAGAAACCGCTTGCATCGCCCGCCGTGCGCCAGCGTGCCCGCGAACTCGGCATCCAGCTCGCCTACGTCCCCGGCAGCGGCCCCGCCGGCCACATCAGCCATGCCGACCTCGACGCCTTCATCGCGCGCAAGCCCATGAGCGGCGGTACCGTGTCGAACGCAAAGCACAAGCGCGAAGCCGTGGAGCAGATCAAAATCATCGGCCTGCGCCGCAAGATCGCCGAGGCCATGCAGCGCTCCAAGCAGCGCATCCCCCACTTCGCCTACGTCGAGGAAGTGGATGTCACCGAGCTGGAAGCCCTGCGCAACCACCTCAACGAGCGCCGCAAGCCCGAGCAGCCCAAGCTCACCCTGCTGCCCTTCCTGCTGCTGGCCCTGGTGCGCGCCGTGCCGGACCACCCGGAAGTCAACGGCACCTTCGACGACGAAGCCGGCGTGGTCCACCGCCCCGCCGCCCTGCACGTCGGCATCGCCACCCAGACCCCCAACGGCCTGGTGGTCCCGGTGATCCGCCACGCCGAAACTCTGGACCTGTGGCAGGCCGCCGCCGAGATCAAGCGCCTGGCCGAAGCCGCCCGCGCCGGCAAAGCCAGCCGCGAAGAACTCTCCGGCTCCAGCATCACCATCAGCAGCCTCGGCCCCATGGGCGGCATCGTCTCCACCCCCGTGATCAACGCCCCGGAAGTGGCCATCGTCGGCGTCAACAAAATGATCGAGCGCCCCATGATCCGCAACGGCCAGATCGTGCCGCGCCTGATGATGAACCTGTCCTCCTCCTTCGACCACCGCATCGTCGACGGCTGGAACGCCGCCGAATTCATCCAGCACCTGAAACGCCTGTTCGAAAATCCCGCCACCCTGTTCATGGACTAAAGTTTTTCGCCTCTCCCCTTGGGGGAGAGGCCGCGCCGCCAGGCGCGGGTGAGGGGTACACACTCACAATGCAGCACAAACCTTAAGCCAACGCCGCCCCCCCGCAGTCCCCTCTCCCGCCTGCGGGAGAGGGGGGCCCAAAGGGCCGGGAGAGGGGCCGTAAAGCCAACCCCAGCGCCCAACCCATCAACCCATCAACCCTTTCCAAAAAGCCAGACCGCCAAAGCCGCACCAGCAAAGGACTCCACCCATGACCAAACCCCTCACCCCCAAAGTCCTCATCGTCGGCGGCGGCCCCGGCGGCTACGTCGCCGCCATCCGCGCCGGCCAGCTCGGCCTGGACACCCTGCTGGTCGAAGAAGACCGTCTGGGCGGCACCTGCCTGCTGCGCGGCTGCATCCCCTCCAAGGCCATCATCCACGCCGCCGGCAAGTTCCACGAGCTGGCCCACGCCGCCGGCATCGGCATCACCCTGCCGCAAGCGCCCACTTTCGATTTGTCCAAAGCCATAAGCTGGAAAGACGGCATCACCGCCAGGCTCAACAGCGGCGTCACCGGCCTGCTGGCCAAGGCCAAGGTGCGCACCCTCACCGGCCGCGCCGTCTTCAGCGACGCCAAGACCTGCACCGTGGCAACGAAGGAAGGCCCCGTCACCATCCAGGCCGAACACGTCATCCTCGCCAACGGCTCCATCCCGGCCGAGCTGAAAAGCCTGCCCTTCGGCGGCGACGTCCTCTCCTCCACGCAGGCCCTGTCCCTGAGCGAACTGCCCAAGCGCCTGGCCGTGGTCGGCGCCGGCTACATCGGCCTGGAACTGGGCATCGCCTTCGCCAAGCTCGGCAGCCAGGTCACCGTGATCGAAGCGCAGGACCGCATCCTGCCGCTCTACGACGCCGAGCTCACCCGCCCGGTCGAGCGCTGGCTGAAAAAGAACGGCGTCGCCGTGCACCTCAAATCCCTCACCACCGGCCTGGAAGGGCAGGGCCCCAGCCTCAAGCTGCTCTACAAGTCCGCCGACGGCACGGACCAGCAACTCCCCTGCGACAAGATCCTCGTCACCGTCGGCCGCCGCCCCAACACCCAGGGCTGGGGCCTGGAAAACATGGCCGTGGATATGGCCGGCCCCTTTGTGAAAGTGGACGACCAGTGCCGCACCGCCATGCGTAACGTCTGGGCCATCGGCGACCTCGTCGGCGAACCCATGCTCGCCCACAAGGCCTCCAAGCAGGGCGAAATGGTCGCCGAGATCATCGCCGGCCACAAACGCAGCTTCGACCCCGTGTGCATTCCAGCCGTCTGCTTCACCGAGCCGGAAATCGTCAGCGCCGGCTTGAGCCCCGAACAGGCCAAAGCCGCCGGCTATGAGGTGAAGGTCGGCCAGTTCCCCTACGCCGCCAGCGGCCGCGCCATGAGCATGGAAGCCGCAGGGGATGGCGGCTTCGTCCGCGTCGTCGCCCGCGCCGACAACCACCTGGTACTCGGCATCCAGGCCGTAGGCGCCAACGTCTCCGAACTCTCCGGCGAATTCGCCCACGCCCTGGAAATGGGCGCCCGCCTGGAAGACATCGCCGGCACCATCCACGCCCACCCCACCCTGAGCGAAGCCCTCCCCGAAGCCACCCTGGCCGCCCTGGGCCACGCCCTCCACATCTGATTGCGACGCTCCCCCTCTCGTCTTTCCCCTCTCCCGCAAGCGGGAGAGGGTTGACCGAAGGGCCGGGAGAGGGGCTGTGAAGCTTGAGGTTGCACGGTAGCCCGGCAATCGCGCCCTGCGGAGAGGCCCTTAGGTGAGCGCGCTACCCAGGACGCCTAGTTCGCTCCCTCAACCCCGCTCCACCGCCAGACCCAGCAGCAACTCCGCCACCTTCTCCGGCTCGCTGATCATCAGGTCATGTCCGGTATCGACCTCCCAGTACCGGCCTTTGGCCAGGGCCTTCAGCGCCGCGCGCCCCGCATCGTCCATGTGGAAGCTGCAGCAGATGAAGGACTGCGGAATCGCGCGCATCGCCGCCTCGTTGCGCAGCACCAGCTTCTGCTCGAAGCATTGCCACGGGTGCGGTGTCAGCTTCGGCTTCATCCAGGCCAGCTGTGCGGGATCGGTCACCCCGTAATAATTCAGCGGGTCCTCGCCCGGAAACAGCACCAGCTCGATGCCGTCCACCACGCGGCTCCTGGCGCGGGCGGCGAGCATCATCGGGCCCGCGTGATCCACCAGCGACTGCCCGTTCTGCGGATACGCCGCGTCCAGGTAGACCAGCTGCCCCACGCGCTCCGTGGCCCGGTCGGCCACGCCGGTGATCACCATCCCGCCGTAGCTGTGGCCCACCAGGATCACGTCCCGCAGATCCTCGAACTCCAGCAGCTTCACCACGTCGGTGATCTGCAGCTCCAAGTCCACCGCCGCGCTAAGCAGGTGCGCCCGCTCGCCCAGGCCGGTCAAGGTCGGCGTATACACCTCCTGTCCGCGCGCCCGCATCCGCCGCGCCACCGCCTGCCAGCACCAGCCGCCGTGGCCGCCGCCGTGAACCAGCACATAAGTCGCCATGAATCCGCTCTCCTCTTTCGCGTGCATCGCGCTAAGTTATCAAGTGATAACTTAAGTCCGGGCCCGCGGCCCTGTCAACCACGCCCTATACTTTTGCCCATGGATGCCCCCACCGAGCCCAAACGGCGCAACGCCCCCAAGACCCGCGCCGCGATCCTCGCCGCCGCCCAGCAAGCCTTCGCCGACATCGGCTACTCCCAGGCCGGCATCCGCGAAATCGCCGCCATCGCCGGCGTCAGCTCCACCCTGCTGCTGCGCTACTTCGGCTCCAAGGCCGGCCTGTTCGAAGCCGCCCTCACCGCCGCCATGCCCATGGACGGCCTGCTCACGCAGAACGCAAGGGACAGCTTCGGCGAACACCTCACCCGCCTGTTCCTCGATGCCACCCTGGACATCAAGGCCCCGTCCATCGTCGTGCTCTCCATCGGCGACGCCGACGGGCGCGGCATTGCCACCCGCGTCACCGAAGAGCGCGTCCTGCAGCCCCTGGCCGCATGGCTCGGCCCTCCGGACGCCCGCGCGCGGGCTTTCCAGGTCATCATGCTGGCCATGGGCTTCGTGCTGTGCACGCGGCAGATCCCGCTGATGCCCGCGGCGCGGGGGATCGACAGAAAGACAGCACGGTGGTTTGCGGAGGCGGTTCAGGGGGTGGTGGATCAGTCGGACGGGGCAGGGGCGCGCGGCGCGACCCGCCCAGCGCGGTCTCGTCATCGCGCCGCGATCCCAAAACCTTGATCGCTCCACATCAATTTCCACCCCTCTCCCTTCGGGAGAGGGGCAGGGGTGAGGGACGCACCTTCAGCAATTTCCTCCGCCGCTACTGGCGAGCAACGTAGCCCGGGAAGCGCAAAGCGCTACCCGGGTTGCGCCGCCCAACCGTAGCGCCGTACCTCCAAATCCAGAGTCGTCATCCCCGCGCAGGCGGAAATCCAGTTTTGTAGGGTGGGTGCCAGAAGTAGGTGCCTTAGGCAGAGCGAAGCGCAACCCACCGCTGCGCCCTTTCAAATCAGGCCGAAATCTCATCGCACGCGTTTCCACGCTTGCCAAATCCTCCCTGAATGCGACGGCCGCTTTTCGCCTGACTGCGGATATTGTCCCCATGCAACTCAGGGAGGAGGTGAGAGCGCCGCGATTGCTCGAGCCGTACCAAGCCTATCGAAGGCTGATTCGGAGCAGTATCCCTAGTTCAAATTGGGGGTCTAAGGGAAATTTTTATGTGGGAACGCAGTTACAGATGCTTAGCGTTAACGCTGGCACTGTGTAATCCGATGTCCTTCGCGGATTCGGAGGCGCCGGCAAAGCAGGAATCGGAAGCGCCTGCAAAACTGAGTATCGCCGACTTCGTCCGCTCGCCACAGGTAAGTGCAGCAAAGATTTCTCCGGATGGACACTACTTGGCCCAGTTGACGCCGGAAGACGGCGGCAATCGCCTCGAGATTCTAGAGATGGAGAATTTTACGTTATCCGCGGCCTATCGTATGCGTCACGGCGAACTGATCACGGCTTTCGACTGGGCCAACAACCGTAAGTTGGTTTGGAATACTGCATTTAACGGTGGCGCATTCGACGTTTTCTACGACACCGAAAGATTCTACATTGGGCGTGCCGATAAACCAGAGCTTAATGTGCTCGGGAAAGATGAATACTTCCTGCATCGCCTGCCCGACGATCAAAGTCACGTTCTCGTAAACGCTGCGGGCCGAATAAGCCGCGAAGGCCTGGAAAATGGGAGCGAAAGTCTCGTTGCGGATATTCCATTCTCTGATACCGATCTGCTATTTGATCGCGCAGGTCATACTAGCCTGGCAATAGGAATCGATAATGCCGATTTGGTCACTGCGTTGTGGAACAGCGAAAAAGGGAAATGGACTGAACTACGCCGATCTCGTCCCGGTAAGGGTATAGTAGCTCCCTTATCCTATGCAGACGACCAGAGCCACTATTACACCAGCTCCAATGTAGACGCCCCAACAAGTGGTATCTACCTCAATGATCTGACGACGGGTGATAGCAAATTGCTGTTCCGCGATCCGCAGGTTGACATAGCTGAGCCGCTCGCTATGCCTGGAAGTGGTGATATTGGCGGAGTATTGTCCTATCCGGGCTACCCTGAATATCATTTTTTTGACGAACATGGTCCGCTGGCAACACTATACGCAAAGCTTCGCATCCCCTTCTCTCATTGCGCAGTTTTGATTGTCAGCAGTTCCGATGACGGCCGCTACGCATTGGTTTCTGTCCAGAGCGACACGCGCCCCATTGAATACTATTTGTTCGACGTCAAGGCCAACGAAGCAAGTCTTCTGCAGAAATCCCGACCATGGATAGACCCGGCTCTGATGTCGGAAATGTCGCCAATCACTTTCAAGGCGCGCGATGGCTTGGATCTGCGCGGCTACGTCACTCTCCCTAAAAATAGTGGCAACAAGCAATTGCCCCTCGTCGTTTTGCCGCACGGTGGGCCACACGGGGTGCGCGATATGTGGGGCTTTGACCAGGAAGTACAATTGTTGGCCTATCACGGGTATGCCGTGCTGCAAATTAACTACCGCGGTTCAGGCGGATACGGGCGGGAATTCGAGCAGCTCGGCTATGGTCGCTGGGGCACTGTCATGCAAGACGACCTGACGGACGCCACCCTTTGGGCTATACAGCAAGGCATTGCCGATCCTGATCGCATTTGCATCTACGGTTCCAGTTATGGCGGCTACGCTGCTCTTATGGGCGTTATCCGTGAACCCGATCTCTATCGATGCGCAATCGGCTATGCCGGTGCCTATGACCTGACCGTCCAGCGTAAAAAGAGCGATACCATGGATACTTCGCTGGGGCGGGCCTACATTGACGATGCTCTCGGCACAGACGCAGCCGATCTCAAGGCCCGCTCTCCGGTTTACAACGTCGACCGAATTAAGGTCCCTCTTCTGTTGATTCACGGAGGCCGTGATCGCCGAGTGCCAATTAAAAACTTCAAGGAGCTTACTTCTGCGCTGGACAAATCAGGTAAGCAGTACGAGACCCTTATCAAAGACGAAGAAGGCCACGGCTTCTATGGCTTGAACAACAACATCGAGTTATACACCCGCCTACTCGATTTTCTCGACCGTAACATTGGCAATAAACGGCCCAACATAGCCAAAGCCAATCTGCGGTCCCTACAAGAATCAACCGAAAGTCATTAGGGCCCGGCCGAGTTGATGAAGAATTTTAGAGGACAAATTTGATGACCGATTCTGTAATACAAGACAGACCACGATAACCCAAAGATCCCTACAAATCGTCGCCCCGACCAAGCTTCTTCAACACAAGTATTATCGACACATCGAATCCGCGGATAAGCACGGCCCGTACCGCGCTGCACCGCCAGCACAACCATGATACCGCCGAGCATCGCCACCAGCGAGAGAATGTAAGGGGCCGGGCACGACATGTGAGAGAATAATCCTGAACACTAACGCATCCTAATATCACCTGCGCTGCCAAACAAATATTTGTCAACTATTTCCATATTCGCGCTTTGCCAGTGTCGATTCTGGTGATTGCCGCCTGGTCGATATACGATGCCGCATGGTCAAAAGCTATGGGTCACAAAGTCATGCCGAACGCCGAATTGCAAAATCGGATCGATGCCGTCAGGAAGGCATTACTTGCGTTTGCTAGCGGCTTCGCTCAACCAAACGTCGCCCGCCAACTGGTAGCAGCGTTGGTTGCACATGACCTTCCTAGCACGGAGCTCGCGAAGCTCATTGGTCAAGAGACCTGCTTGTGGGGAAGCGCTCTTCGTGAACCGGCGACTGATATTCTTCGGGCATTTATGGATATTCAGCGCACCAAAGAACATGTGGCTGCTCAGGAGAGGATGTCTGCAGCAGCCGAGGAACTACAGAAAGCTGCTCTCGTGCTTGGTCGACAAAGTGTTGAGGTTGGGCGGCAAGGCGTGATCCTCAGCGTCGCCACCGGATTTCTGGCTCTGGCAGCGATAGTTGTAGGCGTATTAACGTTGCGACACTAACAAACTTGAGCGCAACGTGCCACGTGATCGAAGTCTAGATTTAAGGGTCTAGGAACGACATATAATCATTCAAAGCTCGGCTCTTTGTTTCTTTGAATTTAAATTCAATTTAGTAGTTCGTAATTAGTAATACGGACATTTCATGATCGATGACGGCGACATCGACTATCGAGGCCGTTCCGCCGAACAATTGCGTGAATCGGGTTTGAACATAGATCGCGCCCGCTATCCGAAGAACCTTCGGAATTTGCTCGCGGAAATGGCGGCCCGAGGCATTACCGATCCGATAACGGAACCGGTATCGCCGAAAGTATCTGAGAAGCGCAGTTCGGCCAGCATACTAATTGAATTCGCGAGGAACTCGTACTGCACATCATCACTGTGTATCGCCCTGATCGTTGTCTTCGCATTGGAGTTCCGCAGCCGCGGCGCGGGCAGCGGCATACAGAATTCGGTCGCGGCCGCTGGTTTGGTCAAGTTCAAAGTCATTCAAGGAGAATGGTGGCGGCTTCTGACGGGGCCACTACTGCATGTAAACGTTCAACACATTTATTACAACATTTTCGCGCTTTTTCTATTCGGTGGAATTATAGAACGGCTTGCCTCTCGGCCGATCCTTCCGCTCGTGGTGTTGTTGAGCGCCTTGAGTGGCAGCGTTGCCAGCCTGCTGTTTCTGCCGCATACGACAACGGTCGGCATATCTGGCGCTGTTATGGGGGTCATGGGCTTTTATTTGGCTTACCAGCTAACTCGGAGCCCGCGACTGCCGCCCAAAGCCTTCGCCTGGGTCGGCTTAAACATTGGGATCAATCTTCTCTTTGGTGCCATTGCGCACGTCGCTATAGACAACGCCGCTCACGTCGGAGGCTTGCTAATGGGCGTGGCGCTTGGTCTGATCTTCCTGTCGCAACACCGGAAGGAAGCTAAAACGCCAATCCGCTTGCCGCTAATTGTCCAAGTGCTAGGAATATTAAGCGCAGCCGTACTAATCGGCGGCTGCGCTTTTACGATATTCCGATTGGTTAATGCTTAATGAGAGAGAATTTATGGGGCCAGGCTCGGCGTTTTAGAAAGGAATCCAGGACACTAAGGCGTCCAGCGCAATGCGCTGCACTTATTGCACCTTATACCCGCTATTTGCATGAGCTGTCCCGATTGTGACTGCTGAAAAAGCACCTTGGGCGCACAGTGCCTGGATGGAGGAGAGCCGGCCTGCCTGCCGAAGCATCCGTATTAGCCCGACCAAAAAATAGGTACTCAACATGATAAATCTGATCGTCTGGCTACTAGCCCGCCTGGCCGGCCTGCCGAAGCCGCACACGCGCAAGCTAGCCATCCAGGGCGGCATCCGCATTCCAATGCCCGATGGCGCACTGCTGGTAGCCGACCGCTACTACCCAGCGGCGGCCGGAGGCGAGCGCCTGCCGGTGCTGCTCAACCGCACGCCGTATGGCCGTATGCTCGAAGGCATCATGGCGCGCATGATGGCGCAGCGCGGCTATCAGGTGCTGGTGGTGAGCTGTCGCGGAACGTTCGGGTCGCAAGGGAAATGGGAGCCGTTTTTCAACGAGGCGGCGGATGGCAAGGCGGTGCTGGCCTGGGTCTCGCAACAGCCCTGGTTCTCGGGGAAGCTGGGAACATTCGGGGGGAGCTATCACGGGCTTACGCAGTGGGCGGTGCTGGAGGAGCCGCCGCCGTTCCTGGGCGTGGCTTGCGTGATGCAGTCCCAATCCAACTTCGCCAGCCTGGTTTGGCCGCGTGGAACGTTTCGCATCGCGGACCTCTTGCTCTGGCTTTCCACCATCGAGTTCCAGGAGGCGCCGCTGCTCAGGGTGTTCGCAAAGCAGCGGGGCCTGAAAAGGAGGCTGCGCGCCGCGGTGGACGTCTTGCCGGCCGCGAATTGCGATGAAGCGCTGATCGGGCGGCCCATCAGTGCTTTCCAGGACTGGCTCGCGCACCCCGATATCGGCGCCGGCTACTGGACGCGCATCGACTTCGGCAAGGATGCTTCCCGCGTGCCGCCGATGCTCATGGTGGCCGGCTGGTACGACCTGTTCTGCGCGGGGCAGCTTGAAGACTTCACCAGGCTCCGGGCGGCGGGGCGGCCGGTACGCTTGGTCGTGGGGCCGTGGTGGCATGGACAATCCGGCGGCGTTCTCGTCTCCATTCGTGAAACGCTGGAATGGGTCGATGCGCATTTCCAGCAGCGCCCGCAACCGGCGCACAGCGTTCGACTGTTCGACATGGGGACGCGGCAATGGCGCGACCATCCCGATTGGCCGCTGCCGTCGGCCACAAGGTCGAAGTGGTATTTCCAGAATGAGCGGAAGCTGGGCGCGGCACCGCCGGTTGTCGCGAGCATCGATCGCTATCGCTACGATCCGGACAAGCCCACGCCGGTTGCCGGAGGAATATGGCTGAACACCAATGAAGCCGGGCCCAGGGACAATCGCGCGGTCGAGGCGCGGCCGGACGTGCTGACTTTTACCAGCGAAGCGCTGGACCGGGAGATCGCCGTCATCGGCACGATCCACGCAACGCTGTATGCGCGCTCCAGCCTGGATCACTGCGATTTCTTTGTGCGTCTGTGCGATGTCCACCCCAACGGACGATCCATCAACCTCGCCGATGGCATTGTCCGCATGTCGCCCGGCAATATCGCGAGAGCCCCGGATGGCTCGTTCCCGGTCCGCGTTGAACTCACTCCCACCGCGAATACATTCCGCCGCGGTCACCGCATCCGCGTGCAGGTGGCCAGCGGGGCGCATCCGCTTTACTCACGCAATCCCGGCACCGGCGAGCACCTGCCCGCGGCAACAGCGATGAGGCCGGCGGACCTGGAGATACTCTGCGGACCGGATCATCCCTCCGCGATTGACCTGTCCATCGTCAATTAAGCCCTGCCTTGCCAGGAGCAACGCTCGATTATCATGAGGCGATTCAATTCCACCTCAGCCTGATCGGTCACCGCTAGCGCGGCGGCGCCTCGGGATTGGAACAGGAGCCGAACGGAGACCGGCCGCACCTCAACGGCAAAATTTCGGTAACGTCTACTTGAAATGGCAGCGTTGCGCTGTAGTTCGGGTAGCTATCGGCCAGGTATTGCTTCATGTCCGCGCTATCGTCTACGACGCGGATTTCAAATCTCCTCGTTTTGAAGTCCACGGTGATGTACAGATGCCCAATGTAGGTAGTCGAATCGCTTTTTACCCAGAAATGGTTTGAAGATTGGATGTTTGAAAAGAAGTTTCCATATGTAAACTTGCTCCACATGTACTCTCCTTCGGGCACGGAAATCAGCCAGTAGTGGTTTCCCGGTGTGAAATGAAGCGCGCCTTTGGGGCCCAACATGTTTTCATGTAATCGCGTCCCATAATTTGAAACCGGAGAGTAGTCAACGTAGTTGAGCACGGAATTCTGATTGGCCGTAACCTGCATCGCGAGCAGACCGGAGCCGGCTTCGACTTCCGCTCCGTCGTGGATACTAGAATTCGTTACACATCCGGCGAGTAAGAATACGCCGAGCGATAAGGCCGCGCGCCGCGTCCACAATTGCATATTCACATCCCCGACGGGCTGGCCGTATGCGACTTCCCCGGAATCTCCCGCTGCGCCACGGCGCTCCGCCGAAGTTCCAGGCCCCGGTTTCAATATATCAAATGCATGGCGCCCGCGAACAGGCTGTCGCCGGCCTGATGACGGCAGTAAGCCTGATAAGCCAGTAGGAGTTTCTGTCTACTCGAATCCCGGCGTGCCGGTGCTAAAATCCTTGCGGGGAATTTGCCGGATTTGGAATTGAGTGCCGCGCTCTTGCCGGCCGCGCCGTGGCAGGCTGTTGCTTCCAGCCGGCCGGGGTATTGGCCCGGATAGCTGCTTCGACGCGGCTGGCGCGCATGCTCGCAAATAAAAAGGGGGCGTATGGCGGGGGATGACCAGATGGACAGGGCGCACGCTGGCCGCGAAGCCCGGATCAACGCGCGGGTACACCTGGGCGTGGCCGCGCTGCTGCTGGTCGTCTGCGCCGGCGCCCGGTGCGATCCGGGCTTGGCTGCGGGCGAAACCCAGACAGAAGCTGCTCCCGCC
>CAJCJI010000501.1 GCA_903970595.1 Verrucomicrobiota bacterium | reverse complement strand
CGCGGCGCCGGCCGCGCCCAGCGTGGTGGTACCCGTGCCGCCGCCGGTGACGGCGGCCGCGCCCACGGTGATCGTGCCGCCGCCGGCCGTGCCGCCGAGTTCGCACTACCTGCAGGCTGGCCTGTTCAACGATCCGATCAACGCGGTGACCCTGCGCGAACAGCTCAACGGCATCGGCATCCTCAACGTGCTGCTGAAGAGCGAACTGCGCAACGGCAACAACGTCAACCGCGTGCTGATCGGTCCGTTCATCGACGACGCCACACTGGCCGCGGTGCGCAAGCGCCTGAGCGAGCTGCAGATGTCGGCGGTACCGGTCGTGGAATAGTGCAGTAAAATGCCGCTGCGCCATCCATGCTTTTCTTCCCCCACCGCTGAACGGCTCTTATAAGTCGATGAATCTCAAGTCCGGCCTGCTTGGCCTCGCTGCCGCAATCTTTGTCCTTTCCGGTGCCGCCCGCGCCGCCGCGCCCGATCCGCCGCCGATCGACGGCAAGAGCTACGCGCTGCTGGATTTCCAGAGCGGCGACCTCATCGCCAGCCTCAATCCGGACATGCACGTCGAACCGGCCAGCATCACCAAGGTGATGACGGTCTATATCGCCTTCGACATGATCAAGAACGGCCGCCTCAAGCTCACCGACACCACGGTGGTCAGCCAGAAGGCCTGGGCCGAGGGCAAGGACTCCAGCGAGTCGCGCATGTTCCTCGACCTGGGCAGCCAGGTCAGCATCGAGGACCTGCTGCGCGGCATCATCATCGTCTCCGGCAACGACGCCAGCGTCGCCCTGGCCGAGCACATCGCCGGCAGCGAGAGCGCCTTCGCCCAGATCATGAACCAGTATGCACAGAAGCTGGGCATGAGCAATACCCACTTCGTCGATGCCAGCGGCATGCCCGATCCGCAGCACTACACCAGCGCGCGCGACCTGGTGACCCTGGCCAGCGATCTGATCCGCAATTTCCCCGAGGACTACAAATACTTCGCCGAGCGTGAGTTCAAGTACGGCGTGGCCAAGCCGCAGCCCAACCGCAACGGCCTGCTGGAAAAGGATCCCAGCGTGGACGGCATCAAGACCGGCCACACCGATGAGGCCGGCTATTGCCTGCTGGCCTCGGCCAAGCGCGACGGGCGGCGCCTGATCTCGGTGGTGATGGGCGGCAAAAGCTGGGCCTACCGCGAACAGGCCAACCTGGAGCTGCTCAATTACGGCTTCCGCAATTTCGACACCGCCAGCGTGCTCGGCGCCGCCGCCCCGGTGCAGACCGCGCGGGTCTACAAGGGCGCTGATCGCGAGGTCGGGGTCGGTACGCTGGAACCGGTCTACCTGTCGCTGCCCGCGGGCGAGAAGAACCAGCTGCAGGTGCAGCCGCAGATCAGCGGCAAGCTGATCGCGCCGCTGAGCGCCGGTCAGCAGGTGGGCCAGGCGACGATCCTGGTGGCGGGCAAGGTCCTGAAGACCGTGCCCCTGGTGGCGCTCAAGGACGTCCCCAGTGGCGGTTTCCTGCACCGGCTATTCGACCAGATCAGGCTGTGGCTGGGGGGGTAGGGCGAAACACCGGCCTACTTTAAAACGCAGCGCCAGGCCATAGCTTGCAGCGATGGAACCCGTCGGCCTGGTCTATCCCTGCGAATTTCCCGTCAAGGTCTTTGTCCGGCCCGATGCCGAGGTCGAGAAAAGGCTGCAGGATTTGGTGCGCACCCACCTGCAGCCGGAAGCAGCGCTGGAAATCGAGCGTCGCGCCTCTGCCCAGGGCAAGTACCTGTGCCTGACCCTGATCTTTGTCGCCGAGGATGAGGCGCACTTGACACGCATCACCACCGCCATCAAGGCCGACCCCGGCGTGGTGTTGTCGCTGTGACGGCCCCGCGGGCCGCCTGGCGCTGGATACGGCGGGTTCTCTGGGCTGCGCTTTTCCTGCTGCTCGTGCTCTTGGCTTGGGTGCTCACGATTCATTTTTCAGATCAGAAGCTTGAGCCCCAAGTCGCCGCGATCCTCAGCGGACAGGGTCACGAGAAGATAGAACCTTCGGAAAACCTGTTCTTCACGGCTTTGGGGATGGGCGCCGATGGCGGCGAAGACCTCAATGCAGAAGGCCAGCGCATTTTCGCGCTGTATGAGCAGAATCGCGGCAAGATCAGCGACAGCATGACATTAGTGGACATTTATGCCACAGCTGGCGTAAGTAAATACAAGCTGGTCGGTGATGGCATGGCCTCGAGCTGCTTGATGTGGCGCGATGCGGACGCTCACCATTGCATCGTCGATATTCCAAAGCAGCGCTCGGTCTGGACGCCGCTAGTCGCGGCCAACCAGCGGTTAGTGGACCGTTACCGCCGTCTCTGGAACTATTCCCATTATCGGAATTTGAGTTTCCTGGCCGACATGCAGCCCGTGAATCCCTTGACGGATCAAGCTGGTGTCCGGCGCCTGTATTTTACCTCCTTGGCCTTACAGATTGATCGCGGCGACCTTGGGGGAGCTTTACACGACATTGAATCGGACCTGGCATTCTGGAGACATTTATTGGTTCTGCGTGACATCGGCTTGGTCGATAAGATGGTGTTTAACGTTCAGGTGTTCCGCGATCTGGAGTTCATTTCGGAAATTCTTCGTACACAAAGTCTTAGCGCGGACCAATACGATTCGCTGAGCGCAGCACTGGCCCCGAATGAAACCGCAGAGCTGACCTTCTCCGGGGTTTGGGAGAACGAACTCCGTTTCGGCCACGCTATGGTAAGCAAGTGGACCCCCAAAACGCTTGCCGATGTCTGGCGGCCCAAGCTGTACTCGCAAGACCTATGGGATCAATTGCTCAGCTACCTGTTGTATCGGCCCAATGCCTATGCCAACAGCGCATATCGTGAGCTTCGAGTGAAGACGGACTTCACCCAGCTGCCTTGCAGTCAATTGAAACCGGCGTTCGATAAATTGGAAAATAATTGGACGTTTTCGTTCGAAGATTTCCTGAGTGAACCGCTGTCGGATGGCTGGGGCGCCATCTATTTGTTCGAATACGATCTGGACCTTCCGACACGGGTATGCGCCATGGAAGGCATACAGCGCATAGTCCGTCTGCAACTGGCGATACGACGCAGCCACACGGCCGAAAGCGATATTCCGTCCTTCATCTCTTCCGCCGGCCCGGCTTACGCGGACCCATTCACCGAACAACCCATGCGCTGGGATTCGAGCACTCATACGCTGTACTTCGACCCTCGCAGCGAGCGGATGAGCGGCATTTTACCTTGGCCGATCTGAATCATTGAATCCGCCGCAATGTCCTTGATCGTCAAACACTTGGGCGTGTGCGACTACGCCGAAACCTACGCCCGCATGCGCGAGTTCACGGCCGCGCGTGGGCCGGACGCCGCGGACGAGTTGTGGTTCCTGGAGCATGCCCCGGTCTTCACGCAGGGCCAGGCCGGCAAAGCGGAGCATGTGCTGGCACCAGGCAGCATTCCCATCGTGCAGAGCAACCGCGGCGGGCAGGTGACCTACCATGGTCCGGGTCAGGCGGTGGTGTACGTGCTGCTCGACCTGCAGCGGCTCGGCTATGGTGTGCGCGATCTGGTGCGGCGCCTGGAGCAGGCCATGGTGGACACGCTGGCCGGCTACGGTATCCCCGCGCAGGGCCGCCCGGATGCGCCGGGCGTGTATGTGCGGCGGCAGTGGCCGGACGGCAGCCTTGAAATGCGCAAGATCGGCTCGCTGGGCTTGCGCGTCAGCCGCGGCTGCAGCTATCACGGCATCGCACTGAACGTGAGCATGGACCTGGAACCGTTCAGCCGGATCAATCCCTGCGGCATGGCCGGGATGCGCATGACCCAGCTGGCCGAACTCGGCGGGCCTGCCGCGTTGTCCGAGGTGATACCCGGGCTGGAAGCGGCCCTGCTCAAGCAGCTGAATTCCGCGTCATTGTAAGCTTGGCCGTAAGCTAAGCCGCCACGCAAGCCGCGCTGCCTATGGCGCCTCTAAATTGTCATCAATCGCGTAGAATGATGCGGCTTTGGTAATCCCGCATTCACGGTTCCCCATCACGGTTTTGAAACCTGCCTGATTCTCGTTCCGGCCCCGCGCATCCAGTCATCCCGGAATTCTGCGCCCCATCCATGACCCCGACCGGCCAAGACACTCTCGTGCGTGTGCGCGGCCTGCGCTTTGCGTTTGGCCCGCGCCTGATCTACGACGGCGTGGATATGGATATTGCGCGCGGCAAGGTCACCGCCATCATGGGACCCAGCGGCACCGGCAAGACCACGCTGCTGCGGCTGATCGGCGGGCAGTGGCGGCCGCAGGCGGGCACGGTGGAATTCGACGGCGTCGACGTGCACCGGCAGTCGCGCGACCAGCTGTTCGAGTTGCGCAAGCGCATGGGCATGCTGTTCCAGAACGGCGCCCTGCTGACCGACCTCACGGTCTTTGAAAACGTGGCCTTCCCCTTGCGCGAGCATTCCGGCCTGCCGGACCGCATGATCCGCGACGTGGTGCTGATGAAGCTCGAAGCGGTGGGCCTGCGCGGCGCCGCCGGGCTGTATCCGGAGGAGATCTCCGGCGGCATGGCGCGCCGCGTGGCGCTGGCCCGCGCCATCGCCCTGGAGCCGGCCCTGGTCATGTACGACGAGCCCTTCACCGGCCAGGACCCGATTTCCATGGGCGTGCTGATGCGCCTGATCCGCACCCTCAACGAAGCGCTCGGCCTGACGGCGATCCTGGTGTCCCACGATGTGCAGGAGGTGCTGTCGATTTCCGACTATGCCTACGTTATCGCCGGCGGCAAGGTGCTGGCGCACGGCACACCCGAGGCGATCCGCACCAGCCAGTCGGAGATGGTGCGGCAATTCCTGGACGGCAAGCCGGATGGGCCGGTGGCCTTCAACTACAAGACCTCGCGCAGCTACGCCGCGGAACTGCTGGGAGACGGGGCCGCATGAAGCTGGCGCGGATACTCACCGAATTCCTGCGCGGCCTGGGCGAGGCCACCTTGTTCCTGTTCACCATTGTCGCCGCGCTGCCGCAGGCGCTGCTGCGCCCGCGCTTGGTGGTGCAGCAACTGTACATGATCGGCATGCTGTCCCTGGTCATCATCGCCATTTCCGGCTCCTTCATCGGCGCGGTGCTGGCGCTGCAGGGCTACCGCACGCTGTCGCAGTTCGGCGCTTCGTCGGCGCTGGGCGTGGTGGTGGCGTTCGGCGTGATCCGCGAACTCGGGCCGGTGGTGACCGCGCTGCTGTACGCCGGCCGCGCCGGTTCCTCCCTGGCCGCCGAGATCGGCCTGATGAAGGCCACCGACCAGCTCTCCGGCATGGAAATGATGGCGGTGGACCCGATCAGGCGGGTCATCGCGCCGCGCTTTCTCGCCGGCGTGATCGCCATGCCCCTGCTCGGCTCGATTTTTTCGCTGATGGCGATCGGCCTGGCCGGCGGCTACCTGATCGGCGTGCTGGTGCTGGGGGTCGACGACGGCTCCTACTGGTCGCAGATCCATCAGAGCCTGCATCCGCGCGATATCGGCGAAAGCCTGCTCAAGAGCCTGGTGTTCGGGGTGGCGGTGAATTGGATCGCCCTGTATCAGGGTTATCATGCCGCGCCGAACTCTGAGGGCGTCTCACGCGCCACCACCTCGACCGTGGTGGTGTCCTCGCTGGTGGTGCTGGCGCTGGACTTCGTGTTGACCTCGTTCATGTTCCGGTGAAGCGCCGCGGCGCGCGCGCCAGGCGCACGGCAGCCCGGAATCGCGCCGGGGGCCCGCTGTTCAGTTGCTGTTCATGTCTCGGAAGCGAGGCTGCAGAGTAGAGGATGCAAGGTAATGCAATCGAGAACACTGGAGATTCTGGTCGGATTTTTCGTCTGCCTGGGCGTGGCGGCGATCTTTCTCCTGACCTTTCGCGTGGCCAGCCTGGATACAGTGGGCACCGGTAGCAACAATTACCGGGTGATCGCCCGCTTCGACACCATCGGCGGCCTCGCCAACGGCGCCTCGGTGCGCATGGCGGGCGTCAAGATCGGCCGGGTCAAGGGCATTTCCATCGACCCCAAGACCTTCCAGGCGGTGACCACTATGGAAATCGAGGGCAGCCAGTCCAATATTCCGGAGGACTCGACCGCGAAAATCCTGACTTCCGGCCTGCTCGGCGAGCAATATGTGGGTCTGGAGCCCGGCGGCGACGATCAGGTGTTGAAGAACGGCGACGAGATCAAGTTCACCCAGTCGGCGTTCGTGCTGGAAAACCTGATCGGCCAGATGCTGACCTCGATTACGCAGAAAGACAGCAGCAAGGACAGCGACAAGGATAATGCGCCGGCAACGCCGCCGGCGTCCAAATCGAAATAAGGACTTTTTGAACCATGCCCAAGCTTCCGATCCGCCCGCTGCTGGTCTGGCTTGTGTCCCTGTCCGCGCTTCTGTCCGCGCTGGCGGTCCGCGCCGACGCGCCCCCGGCACAAGCCCCCGATGCTGCCCTGAAAACCACCACCGACCAGATCCGGGGCATGATCAAGGCGCACTATGCCGAGTACCGGGCCAACCAGACGGCGTTCTACCAGGCGGTGAACGACGTGGTGGTGCCGCGCTTCGACGTTCCGGGCATCGCCCGGCTGGTGCTGGGCCTGGACTACCGCACCGCCACGCCGGATCAGCGCACGCGCTTTGCCGCGGCATTCAAGGACATGCTGGTGCACAGCTATGCCAATGCCATGCTGGACAACAACAATTCGGTGAGCATCAACTGGATGCCGCCGCGCATCTCGGACAACGGCACCGACGCCGCGGTCAACACCGCGCTGACCCGCGACAACGGTCAGTCCTATGCCATCGGCTTCCGCGTGCACGTGGTTGACGGCGACTGGAAGGTCTACGACATTACGGTGGAAAACGTCTCGCTGGTGCTGAATTTCCGCACCCAGCTCAATGCCGAGATCAAGCGCAGCAGCCTGGACGATGTGATCTCGCGGATGCAGAACGGGCAATTCAACCCGCCATCGAGCCAATCGAAACAAAAAGCCGGTTAAACTGAACGCAAGGAAAGCCGCCGTGACCACCGCCCAGGGCATGCTGCAGGGCCCGCTAGGCTTCGCCCAGGTACCGCAGCTGCTGCCGCAGGCGGAAAGCCTTGGCGCCGGCGGGGTGCTGGATTTGTCCGGCGTCGACCAGGTGGACAGCGCCGGCCTGGCCTTGCTGCTGGAGTTGAGCCGGCGCTGCAAGGCAAAGGGCGGTAATCTGAAGATTCGGGGTGCCCGGCCGCAAGTCGTGCGGCTGGCGCAGTTCTTCGGAATCGATCAAATTTTGCAGTTCGAGTAAGGAGTCCGCATGGGCAGCCTGCACCGCCGCTGGTCCATTGCCATCGCCGCTTTGCTGCTGGCCGGCTGTGCGCATCGTCCGGCCGACGATCCCGCCGACCCGCTCGAATCGGTCAACCGCGGCATGTGGACCTTCAACTCCAAGGCCGATCAGTACGTGCTCAAGCCGGTGGCCAAGGGCTATGTGGCCGTCACGCCTTCCTGGGCGCGTGAAGGTGTCACCAATTTCTTCTCCAACCTGAAGTACCCGACCACCATCGTCAACGACTTCGCCCAGGCCAAGTTCGCGCGCGGGATGGCGGACACGGCGCGCTTCGTGGTCAACAGCATTTACGGCGTGGGCGGCCTGGTCGATGTCGGCACCCGCGTCGGCCTGGTCAAGCACGACGAGGATTTCGGCCAGACGCTCGGCTACTGGGGGGTGGGCGAGGGCTGGTTCCTGATGTTGCCACTGCTGGGGCCCAGCGACAACCGCGACCTGGTCGGCCTGGGCGCCGACATCTTCACCAACCCGGTGCATTACCTGCCCGGACGCTACGACCTGCCCAACTACCTGACCACCTACGTGCTGTACTACGTCAATGTACGGGCCAATCTGCTGCCTTCGGACAGCCTGATGGAATCGCAGTTCGACACCTACCTGTTCATCCGCACCGCCTACCTGGAACATCGCCAGGCGCTGGTCTACGACGGCAATCCCCCGCCGGAGAATTTCGATACCGGCGAAGGCGCGGACGACACCGCCACGCCAGCTCCGTCGAAGCAGGGTTCGCCAAAGCACTAGAAGGCGCGTGTGCCTAGCCGGAGTACCTCAGGGCTGTCAGGAAACTGAAATAAATTCGTCACGCCCCGCGCGTAGGCTGGATCGGTCATGAGCCCCGATGCCTCCCAACCCGCGCTGCCGGCGGCGGCTGCGCCTGCCCCGGTGTCCGCGCCGTCGAGTCTGGCGGCGTTGCTGCGCCAGGTGCTGCCCATCGCGCCGTCGATGACGGTGGCGGAGCTTGCGGACATCATCCAGCGCCCCGAATACGCCGGGCTGCTGTGCCTGCCGGTGGTGGACAACGGGGAACCGCTGGGCACCGTCAGCCGCAACCAGCTCACCGATATCTTCATGCTGCGTTTCGGCCGCGAGCTGTACGGCAACCGCTCGGTGACCGAGGTGATGAACTACCAGCCGCTGCTGGTGGCGGACGATCTGCCGCTGGAAGCGGCGGCGCAGTATGTCGCCGCCAATATCGGCACGCCGATCAGCGAGGACTTCATCATCACCCACGCGGGCCGCTACAGCGGCATGGGGGTAGTGATCGACCTGCTCGGCGCGATGCAGGCGCAGCTGGCGCGCAATGCCGGGCAGTTGAGCGAAGCCTACCGCCAGCTCAAGTCCTCACAGGCAGCCCTGGTGCAGTCGGAAAAGATGGCCTCGCTGGGCCAGATGGTGGCGGGCGTGGCGCACGAGATCAATACGCCCCTGGGCTATGTGCGCAACAACGTCGAGATGACGCAGGCGGTATTCACCCAGCTGCGCGAAATGCTGACGGAATACGACCGCCTGGTCAGGATGCTGACCGACCAGGACATCGACGAGCAGGCGCTGAGCCAGCAGCTGTTCAAGCTGTCGGCCGATGCGCACGACATGGAGGACAGCAAGCTGCTGCCCGATACCGAGGCGCTGCTGGTCGATACCCTGTTCGGCGTCGACACCATCAAGGAACTGGTGATCAACCTGCGCAACTTCAGCCGGCTCGATTCGGCCAAGCTGGCGGAGGTGAATCTCAACGACTGTCTCGACCAGACCCTGGTAATCGCCAACAACGTGCTGCGCGGCAAGGTCACGGTGATCAAGCGCTACGGCGAAATCCCCCAGGTGGCCTGCTCACCCTCGCAGATCAACCAGGTGCTGCTCAACATCGTCACCAATGCCGCCCAGGCGATCGAGCACGATCAGGGCAAGCTGTTGCTCAAGACCGAAGCCGACGGCGATTGGGTGCGCATCAGCCTGCAGGACAACGGCAAGGGCATTGCGCCGGAACACTTGCCGAAAATCTTCGACCCCTTCTTCACCACCAAGCCGGTCGGACAGGGCACCGGCCTGGGCCTGTCCATCAGCTACCAGATCGTGCAGGCGCATGGCGGGACGATCAAGGTCGCCTCGGTGGTCGGCCAGGGCACCCGCTTCGTCATCAGCCTGCCGCGCACCCAGGCCAGCCCATCCATCACCGCGGCGCCGGACGCCGGACGCAGCGCGTAGCGAGAATTCCGCAATGATCCAGAAACCCGCCCTGCTGCTGATCGACGACGAGGAGCGCATCCTGCGCTCGCTCGCCATGCTGTTCCGCGGCCAGTACACGGTACATGCGACCACCGACCCGCACGAAGCCCTGGCCATTGTCGGACGCACGCCGATCCATGTGGTGGTCAGCGACCAGAAGATGCCGGTGATGCGCGGGGCCGACCTGCTGCGCGAGATCAAGGAGCGCAGCCCCAACAGCATGCGCATCCTGCTCACCGGCTATTCCGAGCTGGACGCGGTCATCGCCTCGGTCAACGAAGGCGAGATTTTCCGCTACGTCAACAAGCCATGGGACGCCGCCGAGTTGCGCACCACGGTCGACCAGGCGGCGCAGATCGCCGCCGCCCTGTTCGCGGCGCCGGCGGCCGAGCCCGCGCCGATCACCGCGGCGCGCGCGGTGACCGCCGC
>CAJCJI010000500.1 GCA_903970595.1 Verrucomicrobiota bacterium | reverse complement strand
TCCGGCGGCGCGCCCAGGACGCGCGCGGCCACGGACAGCAGGGCCGGGCCGATGCCCAGGCTGGCCCGGTTCGCAGCCGGCAGGGAGATTTCAAAGCGCAGGTGCCGGTCGTCCAGCAGGAAATTCACCGTGCTGCCTTCGTCGAGGGCGCCGTCGCGATCGGTGACCACCAGTACGGGCAATGTTCCGACTGCGTCGATCAGGCCGTGCAGGGATCCGCTATAGGCAGACCCGACGTACAACATCTGCGCGCCGCCCGACTCGCCGATGGAATGGATGATGCGCACCCGCGCCGGAAGATTCTTGATCGAGTGCTCCGCCAGCACCCGTGAAAGCTCAGCGGCCACGCCGTCGCCATCGAGCACCGCGATGGTGAAGCTGTTCTGGTTCAGGGCTTCGGGCGGCCAGTCCACGTAGCCGGTGAAGCGGTAGAGGAAGGCGGCCTTGACCGCGTCGGCCTGGTACACCTCCGCCGGCCGCGCCGGCAGGGACGCCGCGCACAGCAGCAGCACCGTGCACAGCAGGCGCCCGCCCCCGCAGAATTGGCGGTATGAGGCCACCTCTTAAAACGTCCACCGCGCCTGCGCGATGACGCTGCGGCGGATGTACTCGCCGCTGGGATCCGGATACTCCAGGTGTCGCGAGCGCAGCAGGTTCAGGCCGCTGAGCGACAGGTCGAGATTGCGCGAGATGCGGCCGCCGAGAAGGGCGCCGAGCTCGCAATAAGGGTCCAGGTGCGGATTGGGCAAGGGGCCGACGTAGCGCAGCGTGGCGTCGAATGTAATGCGGCTGCCCAGGTCCATCGACGAAGTCAGCAGCGCCTGTTCCTTGGGGTCATTGCCCGACTGGGATGTGCCAAGCGGCTCGGGCGGCCCCGGTTTGAAGCTGAGGTCCTTGTACAGCAGCCGCAAGCCGGGCGACAGGCGCCACCAGTCCAGCACCTGCCATTTGGCCCAGGTTTCCAGCCCGGTGGTATCGCCTTTCATCTGGTTGCTCCAGCTCAGCGGGAAGAACTCGCTGCTGGAGTGGGCCACCACCGTGCGCAGATCGTCGTAGATGTTGAAAAACACCGAGGCCGACAGCGACAGCCGCGACCAGGGCTGCGCCCGGTAGCCCAGCTCGAATGCATCCACTTCCTCGGACTTGAAGCCGGAGTCGCCGGCCAGTTCCAGCAGGGCCCCGGCCTTCTCCTGCACATCCCGGTCGAAGGGCGTGGGCGAGCGGATGGCGCGGGCGGCCGAGGCCCACAGCAGGCTGCTGTCGCCGGGACGCCAGGCCAGGCGCAGATTGGGCAGCGGCGTCCATCCGGAATAGGGATCGCGCTCGAGCTTCAGGCCCAGGGTCAGGTCCAGGGCGCCGCTCAGGGCGATGGTTTCCTGCGCGAACAGGTCGCCCAGGGTCAGGGACCGTTCGCTCGGCACGAACAGCAGGCTGGCGGTGTTGTCGATGTCGTAGCGGTTCAGGCGCATGCCGCCGCCCCAGACGATGCCGTTCGGTCCCGCCGTCAGGCTTTGCTGCAGGGCCAGGTCGAAGGTGTTCAGGGTAAAGCTGCCGTCCCCGGGCTGCCCGCGGTCGGTGTAGTCGTAATAGCCCTGCACCTGCCACACGCTTGCGCCATTGCGGTGTTCCCAGCGGGTCAGGAAGTTGGCGCCATCGACCCTTTGCGCGGTGGCGGACGCCTGATTCTCGTAGCCGCGATACAGGTCGCCTTGCGCCGTGACGGAATCGGCGGCGCCGGTCCAGTCGGCGCGGAAGCCGCCCTGGGATTTTTCCCAGTTGTCCTGCGCGCTCGCCCCGTTGGCCAGTTCCTCGGAGGCCTGCCTGAAGGCCTTGCCATAGACGCGGTAGGACAAGCCGTCGCCGGACTGGCCGGCATAGCGCGCGCTGAGCGTTTGTTCGCGGTCGCCGAGCCCGCCGCTGACCAGGGAACTGGTGGTCAGATAGGCCGGGCGCGTGACGATGTTGACCACGCCGTTCATGGCGTTGGCGCCCCACAGCGTCGCGCCGGGTCCGCTGATCACCTCGATGCGGTCGATGTCCTCCATCAGCACGTCCTGCACGTCCAGGTAGACGCCGGAATACAGCGGCGAATAGACGCTGCGCCCGTCGATCAGGATCAGCAGCTTGTTGGAGAAGTTCTGCGCCTCCTGCGCGCCGCCGAAGCCGCGGGCGCCGGCGACATAGTCGGTGGCGCTGTACTGGGTGATCTGCAGGTTGGGCGCCAGCCGCAGCGCCTCGGCGATGCTGGTGACGCCGGAGCGCGCGATATCCTCGTGGGTGATGACGTAGATCGTCGCCGGCGCGTTGCGCAGAGGCTCGGCGGCCTTCGAAACCGAGGTCACTTCCAGGTTCGACAGCTCCTGCAGCGTCAGGTCGGCCAGGCTCTCCACCGGGGCCGCGCGGCACATCGGCGCCGCACTGGCGGCGCATGCCAGAAGCACAAATCCACCCCGGACCTGTCGTTGCACTCTGACACTCCCCGATTGGCCGCTTCCATACGGTCAGCCCCTCGCAGATTACTATAGCGCTAGCGGCGGCCTGCAACGAAGAACTTTCCGTGCTGCACATTGTATGTGCTTTGACTCGCATCCACTGAGCAAGAGCCGCCGTAGGAGCCACGGCATGGCGGCTTGGGGTCCTGACCCGACCATTCACTCAGGGTCTTGATGGTGTTTTTTGGCCACGCCGCGCCGCGCTTTGCTTAGGATAATATCGGCTTGAGGTTGGGGCATTGAGGCTGGTGTGGCCGTTCCCCGGTTTCGGGGAGCGGGTTGCAGTCGGCGGGAAGGCAGCGAGGGGCGGCGAAGCCTGAATTGGTTGTGCAGTGCGGCAAAATAAATTGTAGAGGCAGGATGCCTTAATAAAAGTGGATCAAGGAAGAATGAATCGTCACATAAACCAGGATAGCGAGGACGACGCACCGCCCACATTCAATGTGGCGGTATTGGGAGCGTCGGCTGGCGGAGTGGCCGCGCTGTCGCGATTGATCGCCGAATTGCCGGCCCAGCCGGACTTTGCGACCGTGGTGTTGACGCACCTGGATCCCAACCAGGAGAGTCTGCTCTCGGAGGTCCTGCAGAAGCACACCCGGCTGCCGGTACATCCGATGGCGCAGGGGGAGTTGCTCGAGCATGCTCACATTTATGTTTTGACGGCCGGCACCCTGGCCACGCTGCGCGACCGGCATATTCTGGTGGTGCCGCGGCCCCCGGGCGTGAATCTGCCCATCGACCAGTTCATGATCTCGGCGGTGCGCGACAACGATGCACGGGTCGCCGGCGTCGTGCTTTCCGGAACAGGCAACGACGGCACCGCCGGCGCGCTGGAAATCAAGGCGGTCGGCGGCCTGGTGATTGCCCAGGACCCCGAGAGCGCCGCCCACGACGGCATGCCCCGTGCCTTGATCGACGACGGCATTGCCGAACAGGTTCTGCTGCCGGAACTGATCGGTGCGGCATTGGAGCGTTTTTTTTCCACCCCGCCCCAGGATGCGACAACCACCCTGGAACAACACGTGGCCGACGCACTGGCGCTGGTACAAAAACACTCGGGGCTGGATCTGCATTATTACAAAGACGTCAACGTCAGGCGCCGCTTGCTGCGCCGCGCATTTCTCCAGTCGCGGGGCGAGCTCCCGGCGTACCTGAAACTGCTGCATGAAGACGCCAACGAGGTTGCGGTGCTGCAGGACGACCTGCTGATCGGCGTCACCGCCTTTTTCCGCGATGCCGAGTTTGCCACCGCTCTCGAGCAGCATATTTTCCCCGAACTGATCGACCGCAATGCCGAAGCCATCCGCATCTGGGTTCCGGCATGCTCGACCGGAGAAGAAGCGTATTCCATCGCCATGCTCCTGCATCACACCCTGCAGGTCGCCGGCATCGTGCGAAAGGTGCAGATTTTCGGCAGCGACATCAACGAACGCGCCATTCAACAGGCCCGGTCCGGACGGTACGATGCGGCCGCCCTGGCGGCGGTGCCGGAGCATTTGCGCGCCAGCTACTTCCACAACGATGGTTCGGTCTGGCGCGTCTCCAAGCAGATCCGCGAAATGTGCGTGTTTGCCGCGCACAATCTGTTTACCAATGCGCCGTTCTCCAATGTCGATCTGGTGTCGGTGCGCAATCTGCTGATCTACCTGCGCAAATCGGCCAAGCGGCAAGCCTTCGAGGTTTTTTTCTATGCCTTGCGCAAGGGGGGCCACCTGTTGCTCGGGGCTTCCGAGAATGCGGACCCCGAGCTGTTCGAGGAGAGCCAGCCGCATTTGAACCTGTATAGCCGCCGGCAAATCAGCCGGCCGCCCATCCGGGGGTTTTCCTTTACCGAAACCTCGCCCGCGCCCGCCGTAAGCCGGGGCGAAGCGTCCGCGACTTCACTGGAGAGCCTGACCGATCGCCTGGCGCTGGCCCGCTACGCCCCACCCGGATTCGTCGTCGACGCCAATGGACGGGTGGTGCAGTTCCGCGGGGACACTTCACCCCTATTGCAGCCCACCAGCGGGGACGCAGCCCTGTCGCTGGCCAGGCTGGTCCGGCCGGAGCTGCAGGTCGACGTGCGGGCCGCGCTGATGGAGGCTGTGCGCAACAAGCTGCCGGTGCGCCGCGAGCGTGTCCGCATCGGAGAGCAGCACTACTCCCTCGACGTGGTGCCGATTCCCGCCGGCGGCACCGAGCGTTATTTCCTGGTTTCGGTCCAGGATTGCGGCCCGGCCAACGCCGCTCCCCTGGCTTCGGTCGCCTCGGATGGCCGCACCGAAGACCTGGAACGCTACGTGCGCGTGCTCGGCGACGAACTGGAACAGACCCGCGGCCAGCTCAAGGCCGTCGTCACCGAGTACGACGCCACCAGCGAGGAACTGCGCACCGCCAACGAAGAGATACTGTCCGCCAATGAGGAACTGCAAAGCGCCAACGAAGAGCTGAAGGAAGCCAAGCGCGACCTTGAAAGCGCCAATGCCCACTTGACTGCATTGAACCAGGAATTGCAGCAGCGCAATGAACAGCTGGTATCCCTCAACGACGATCTGAGCAATCTGATCCGCGGCATTCCGGTACCGGTGCTGATGCTCGACCGGGAACAGCGCATCAGGCACTTTTCGCCGGCCGCCGGAGAATTGTTCGGCCTGGCGGAGGGTAGCGTCGGTCAACCTTTGGGTAGTTATGAGGCATTCGCGTCCGACGAGCTGGACGCGGCATTGGGCGAGGCGCTGAAAGAGTTGCGGCCGGTGGAACGGGAGATCCAGGACTTGAACGGGCGCTGGAACGTCCTCTGGGCGAGGGCCTATCAAACCAGCGAGAACCGGATCGAGGGGGCCGTTCTGGCCTTGCAGGACATCCATCGCCTGAAGCTGGCCCTGCAAACAGCCAACAGCGCCAGGGCCGAGGCGGAGCGGGCCAACGCGGCGAAGAACGACTTCCTGGCCCTGGTCAGCCATGAATTGCGTGCCCCGCTCAACGTCATCTCGAACTGGGTGCAATTGTTGAGAATGCTGCGTGTCGATCAGGCCGCCGACCCAAGGATTGCAAAAGGCCTGGAAACCATCGATCGCAGTTGCAAGGAGCAGGGGCGGCTTATCGACGATCTGCTCGACGTGTCCCGCATCACCAGCGGCAGCTTCGTGCTGGATTTGCGGCCAACCGATTTCACCGCCGTGGCCCGGTCCACGCTCGAAGGTATGGCGCTCATCGCGGAGCGCAAGCAGATCGCCATCAACGCAGCGGGCTTTGGCGAGCCGCTGGTGCTGGCCGGCGATACCCGGCGGCTGCAGCAGGTCGTGGCGAACATCCTGAGCAACGCCATCAAGTTCACGCCGGCTGGCGGCCATATCGACATGGCCGTGGCCCGCATCGGCAATTTTGCCGAGCTGACCGTCGGCGATAGCGGCATCGGGATTACGCCGGACGAATTGCCGCGCGTTTTCGATCGTTTCAGCCAAAGCGATATCAGCAAGACGCGCAAATACGGCGGCATGGGCCTGGGACTGTCCATCGTCCGCAACCTGGTCGAAGCCCATGGCGGCAAGGTTACGGTGATGAGTGAAGGCCCCGGGCTCGGTTCCCAGTTCACCGTGCGGCTGCCCCTGGCCCCTAGCGGGCTGCCAAGCCCGGAGAGTTCGGGCAGCCCCTCGGCCCAGGTCGAGCAGTCGCTTCGCGGGCTCAGTGTTCTTGTGGTCGATGACGAGGCTGCCGGACGCGACGCGCTGGCGCAGACGCTGGCCGCCATCGGCGCCGACGTCGAAACCGCCGGAGGGGCCGCCGAAGCGATTCAACTGCTGCAGGAACGCCAGTTCGATGCATTGATTTCGGACGTTGCCATGCCCGACGTCAATGGCTATGAGCTGATCGACGAGGTTCGCAAACTGGAAGCCGCAGGCGGCGGCCGGCGGGTCTTTGCCATCGCCTTGACCGGCTTCACCACCATCAGCGACCGTGACGAAGCCCTGGCTGCCGGATTCGACGCCCACTTCGGCAAGCCGCTGGACGTCAACGACATCGTCGCCAGGATTTCCTCAGGAACCCGACCGCTCAATTCGGCTAAGGATGGTCCGCGCTAGAGCTAGCGGTTTCGCTTTTGATTTTGGCGTTCTCCCCCGTCTGGCTGCGCCGACGATTCTGCAGCACTGCCGAATCGGACAGCCAAAGGCGGCCCGAAGGAGAGGGTAAAAAGGCAACGTGCTGCGCCCTACTTCACGGGAACTCCCCGCACCTGCTCCGCAATTCCATCACCCGCCCGCGCCAGCGCCGTCCGCATCGCTGCCACCGTTGACGCCGCATCCAGCGCCGCCATCGGCACATCCACGTCCAGCCGTCCCTCCAGTACGGCGTCACCCGAAGTCTGCCAGCCCCCGCGCAGATGCAGCGCCACCGCGGCCCCCGGCAAGGCTTCCGCTTCGAAGCTCTGCAGTTGGATGGTCAGCACCAGCCGGGGCCGCCCCTCGCCGTCCGCGGTGAAGGCCTGCACTTCCCGCCCGGGCAGATCGGCGGCCAGCTGCTGGGCGATCCAGCGGGTCACGCTTTCGGCGGGGCGCTCGGCCCACACGGTATCGGGGAAGCGCTTGAGTTCGGCGTCGGCGCTGCGGTAAACCATCGGGCGGCGGTCCAGGTATTCCGGCAGGACCACGCTGCGCACCACCAGCAGCGGGCGCTGCCGGCCGGCTGGCGCGGGCGGCACGGCGATGTCGTTGGCCAGCAGCATCAGGTGCGGCGGCGGACCGCTGGAGCAGGCCGGCAGCAGCGCCAGCAGGAACAGCGCGGCGCCGACGAGCACCGCCTGCCGGCTGCGGCGAAGCGCCGGATTTTCCCGGGTGTTCATTGCTTGGGGCCTCCGAGGATGAGTGCCTGTGGATTGCGGTCGATGGTTTCGGAGAAGTTGCGCAGCGCCTCGGAGGCGACGGCCAGGTTGCGCAGAGCTTCTTCCAGGTTGGCGCGCAGCGGCGCGCCGGGGGCGGTCAGCTCGGAGGTGTGGGCCAGGGTGGCGTCGGCATCCTTGAGCGCCGCCTGCGCGGTCTGTAGAGTCTGGTCGAGCTGGGGTGAAAGCGTGGTGACGGCCCGGTCGACGTGCTCGCTCAGCTTCTGCACCGAGGCCAGGGTGCGGCTGGCGTCGCCTTGCAGCTGTTCGATGGCCTTGGTCAGCGCCGCGGTGGTCTGGCGCGCCGAGCCGGCGGTGGCGGCCAGCTCGCCGTTGGCGGTGGCGGCCAGTTGCCGCACCGACTGCATGGTTTCGAGCAGATCGTCGCTGATCTTGCGCAGCGGCAGCTGCGACAGCTGGTCGCGGAAGGTGTCGAAATCCGAGCGCATGGCCGGGATCTCGTTGGCGTCGGACTGTTCGCCGACGAACACCGCCGGCGCATCCGGGTGAAAGTCGAGCTCGACGTCGAGCTGGCCGGTGACCAGGCTCTGCACCGCCAGCTGCGCGCGCATGCCCTTCTCGATGAATTTCTCGAACGGCACATCGGCCACGCTGAGTTTCTGCCCGCCCAGCATGCGCACCTTGCGCGGGTCGATGGTGATGTAGACCGGGATGCGCGCCGACAGGTCGCTGGCGTCGAACTGCAGTTTGATGTCGGTGACCTGGCCGACGCGCACGCCGCGGAAATTCACCGGGGCGCCGACGGCCAGGCCCGTGACGGCGCCGCTGAAGTAGATCACCGCATGTTCCTTGCGCTCGAACAGGGCGCCGCCTCCGGCGACCAGCACCGCCACCGCGCCGAGCAGCAGCGCGCCGACGACGAAACCGCCGATCACCGCGGGGTTGGCTTTCTTCATGGCAGATCTCCAACAGCAACGGCAAACGGCGTCTCGCGCAAAGACGCCAAGACGCAAAGGAAAAGCAAAGCGCTTTTTATTGAAACGCCTTTACCCGCGTCTTTGCGTCTTTGCGCGAGATGGCTTTTTTTCCTACTCACTCTGCACCACCGTGTCGTGCGTGCCGGCATCCTTGACCGCCTCGCGGCGCAGGAAGGCCCGCACCGTGGGATGTTCGCTGTGCTCCAGCATCTGCCTGGGCGAGCCGTGCGCGATCGGCCGCTTGCTGTCGGCATCGAGGAAGATGCCGTTGTCGCCGATGGCGAACAGGCTGGCCAGCTCGTGGCTGATCACCACGAAGCTGGCGCCGGTGCCGTCGCGCAGCTGCAGGATCAGGTCGTCGAGGCGGCGCGCGCTGATCGGGTCGAGGCCGGCGGAAGGCTCGTCGAGGAACAGCATCTCGGGGTCCAGCGCCAGGGCGCGGGCCAGGCCGGCGCGCTTGCGCATGCCGCCGCTGATCTCCGAGGGGTAGTACTCCTCGTAACCGCGCAGCCCCACCAGGCCCAGCTTGTAGCGCACCAGGGCGCGCGTCTCCACCGCATTGGCCACGGTGTAGAGCTGCAGCGGCAGCGCCACGTTTTCGAAGAGGGTCATGGCGCTGAACAGGGCGCTGCCCTGGAACAGCACGCCGAAGCGCCGCCGCACCGCGTCCTGCTGCTCCGGCGTGGCGCTCCAGTAGTCCTGCCCGGCGTAGCGGATCTGGCCGACCTTGGGCTGCAGCAGGCCGATCATGTGGCGCAGCAGGGTGCTCTTGCCGCAGCCGCTGCCGCCCATGATGGTGAAGATCTCGCCGCGCCGCACGTCGAAGGTGATGTCCCTCTGGATCAGGCGGCGGTCGAAGGACATGCGCAGATCCTCGACCTGGCAGACCACATCGGCGCCGGCCTCAGATGCCAAGGGCATTGGCGCACACCGCGAAGACCGCATCCACCGTGATCACGCCGACGATGCCGGCAACCACGGCGGAGGTGGTGGCCTCGCCCACCGCCGCGGCATTGCGTCCGGCGCGCAGACCGTAAAAGCAGCCGGCCAGCGAGACCAGCACACCGAATACCAGGCTCTTGCTCAGGCCAAGGATGAACTGGTGGGCGTTGAGGGCCAAGACGGTGCGCTCGGCATAGGAAGTCAGCGTCAGGTCGAGCATGCCGGTGCCGACCAGGAAGCCGCCGAGTATGCCCAGGGCACAGCTGTACAGGTACAGCAGCGGCGCCATCAGGGCCAGCGCCAGCACCCGCGGCAGCACCAGGAATTCCACCACCGGCACGCCCATCACGCGTAGCGCGTCGATCTCCTCGTTGCCCTGCATGGTGGCGATTTCGGCGGCGAAGGCGGCGCCGGTACGGCCGGACAGCACCACGGCGGTGATCACGGCCGCCATCTCGCGCACCGTGGCCAGGGCCACACCGTCGGCCAGCAGCTCGCCGGCGCCGAACTCCTTGAGCTGCACCGCGCCGACGAAGGCGATGATCGCGCCCACCAGGAGATTGACCAGGCCGACGATGGGCAGGGCATCGGCGCCGCAGGCCTGGAGCACCGCCCAGGCATCGGCGCGGTAATAGGTGGCCTTGCCGCGCAGCAGCTGGACGAAGGCGATCACCACTTCGCCGAGCAGGCTCACGGTCTCGCCCGCCTTGGCCGAGTACTGCAGGGTGCGGCGGCCGACGCGCCTGAACAGGGGGGCCGGCCGGGGCGCCCGCGCCGAGGCCGGCGGCGACAGCTCATCGGCCATCTTCAGGACGGTGCGCAAACCCGCCGGAAGACGTCCGGCATCCAGGGTCCAGCCCTGGCTGCGGCAGTATTCCGCCAGCGCCAGCAGGAAGGCGGGCAGCGTGCTGTCCCAGCGCGTGACCTCGCTGGCATCGATGCGCAGGCTTTGCCCGCTGCCGAGTTCGATCTGCGCCGCCGCGGCCTCGGGGATGCCGCTGAGCCCGCTATACAGCGTCCACTCGCCGCCCAGCACGAGTTCCACCGCGCCGGATTGCTTGCGCAAGGTCCAGCGCGGCGCGATGCGCGGCTCCGCCGCGTGCTTGGTTGCCTGGGCCCCCATGCCGCGATCTTCGCAGATTCGACACGGTTTCGGGTACCCCCGGCAAGGTCATATGCGGTGCTGTCCGGTTACTCTTTTTCCGTATGAAACGGCGCGAGCCGACACATTCATGCCGTCTTCTTCTGGATGAACTCAATCTTATAGCCGTCCGGGTCTTCGACGAAGGCGATCACCGTGGTGCCGTGCTTCATCGGCCCGGCTTCGCGGCTCACCTTGCCGCCGCGCTGCTTGACCAGGGCGCAGGCCTGGGCTGCGTCGTCCACCTGCAGCGCGATATGGCCGTAGGCGCTGCCCAGCTCATAGCGTTCCACGCCCCAGTTGTAGGTCAGCTCGATTTCGGCGTCGCCGACCTGCACCCCGTCGACGCGCTCGTCGTAGCCGACGAAGGCCAGGGTGAATTTTCCGTCCGCGTAGTCCTTGCGGGACAGCAGCTTCATGCCCAACACCTGGGTGTAGAAGCCGATCGAGCGGTCGAGATCGCCGACGCGCAGCATGGTGTGAAGGATTCGCATGATTTTTCCTTGAAAAAGAGGCGGCAAACAGCCGCTTTCGGCGTGCCTGTCATGAAACTTGCGCATTTTGCTGCAACTATCGCATTTGAAACACAAAACACAGGTTTTAGGCTAGAGTTAGGCTCACGATGATTCCATCGATCCTCAAACTGGATAAAGGCGGACTGCCGGTAGCCTGGATTCGCTGGCAGACCGCCGCAACTCTATACGCCCGCAAGCGCGTGTGCTGGGAAGCGGGAGAGGAGCGTTTTGTCATTTACGGCGGCACCTGCGCCCGCACCGGCCGCGTCTCGGAGCTGCGCATCGGCTCGATCATCGCCGTCGCCGACCGCTCGCGGCGTTTCCAGGGCTGCGCGCCGCTGCTGACCAACCGCACCCTGTTCCAGCGCGACCGCAACCTGTGTATGTATTGCGGCCACCAGTTCTCGCCCAACCTGCTGACCCGGGACCACGTCATCCCGGCTTCGCGCGGCGGCTCCAGCGCCTGGGAGAATTGCGTCACCGCCTGCCGCCACTGCAACCAGCGCAAGGACGACCGCACCCCGGAAGAAGCCGGCATGAAACTGCTGGCGGTGCCGTATACGCCGAACCTGGCCGAGTACCTGATCCTGAGCAACCGCCGCATCCTGGCCGACCAGATGGAATTCCTGGCCAGCTTTGCCCGCAAGGAAGCGGCCTGAATTCGGCGGCAAGCTGGCGGCCCACATGATCGGCGAGTTTTACGAGGAACTGCTTACCATCGGCTAAAAGCTCCTCCGCCGATTAGCCCGTAAAATCGGCGCATGGACCTTTCCTCCCTCATTATCGCCGCAGTCGCGGCGGCCCTTGGCGCATTGCTCGCCTGGCTGGCCGGCCGCGCCGCCACCGAGCGCCAGCGGGCGCTGGCCTCCGCCGCGCAGGCCGCCGCAGCCGCGCAGATGGAGACCGCCGCGGCACGCGAGCGCGAATTGAGTGCCTCCCGCGCCGCCGGCGAGCAATGGCGCATCCAACTGGCCGCCGCGCAATCCGATGCCGCGGTGCTGCGCGTCATGCTGGACAAGGAACGCGAGGCGGGCGCGGACAAGCTGCGCCTGCTGCAGCAGACCGGCGAAGAGATGACGCTGCGCTTCAAGCAGCTGTCGCAGGAAATCCTGGAAGACAAGTCGCGCCGCTTCACGGAGCAGAACCAGCTCAATATCGAGCAGGTCCTCAAGCCCTTGCGCGAGAAGATCGCCGGCTTCGAGCTGCAGGTGAAGCAATCCTATGAACTGGAAACGCGCGACCGAGTGGCGTTAAAGGAACAGATCGCGCAGTTGGCGCGGCTCAACCAACAAGTCTCGGCCGAAGCCAACAACCTGGCCGGGGCCTTGCGCGGCCAGGCCCGCACCCAGGGCGCCTGGGGCGAGTTGATCCTGGAGCGCATCCTCGAACTCTCTGGCCTGGAGCAGGGCCGCGAGTACGAAACGCAGTTCGCGGCCCGCGACGAGGCGGGCCAGCGCTACCGGCCGGACGTGGTGGTGCACCTGCCCGGCGGACGCGACATCATCATCGACGCCAAGGCCTCCCTCAGCGCTTACGCCCGCTTCAGTGAGGCCGCCGACGAAACGGCGCGCGAGGCCGCGCTGGCGGCGCACGTGGCCTCGCTGCGCGCGCATATCCGCGAACTGGGCGGCAAGAACTACCAGTCCCTGGAAGGCATCGGCTCGCTCGACTTTGTGCTGATGTTCGTGCCCAACGAAGCCGCCTATATCGACGCGGTGCGCTCCGCTCCCAGCCTCTACGAAGAAGCGCTGACGCAGAACATCGGCCTGGTCTGCCCCTCCACCCTGCTGCCGACGCTGCGCACGGTCAGCAACCTGTGGAAAGTGGAGCGGCAGGGCCGCAACGCCCAGCAGATCGCGGAGGAGGCGGGACGCCTGTACGACAAGTTTGTCGGCTTCGAGCAGGATCTGAGCCGCCTGGGCGCCGCCCTGACTACTGCGAGCAAGGCCTACGCCGACGCCCGCGGCAAGCTGCTGGACGGGCCGGGCAATGTCGTCCGCAAGATCGAGCTGCTGAAAAAGATGGGGGCCAAGGCTTCCAAGCAGCTGCCGGATGCGCTACGCAATCAGGCCCTGCCGGAACCGGAGGAGCCGGGAGAAACCGACGAAGAAGATTAAAGGCGACTTTAAAATAAAGCCCGCTGGGGCGGGGCGGCGACCCGCCCCAGCGGGCTTGCGCAACCATCCCGCCCCGGCGCAGTCTCATCCGCACCATTCACGCTGGAGGAACCCGATGTCCCTGAAAATTCTATACACCGCGCACGCCACTGCCGTCGGCGGCCGTAATGGCCACACCGCCTCGTCGGACGGCATCGTCTCCGTCGACCTGTCCGTGCCCAAGGCGATGGGCGGCCCGGGCAAGCCCGGCACCACCACGCCGGAGGACCTGTTCGGCGCCGGTTACGCCGCCTGCTTCGGCGGCGCCACCGATTTCGTCGCCAAGCAGCAGAAGCTGCCGGTGAGCGAGGTCAAGGTGGAAGCCGCGGTGGGCATCGGCGCGCGCTCCGAAGGCGGCTTCGGCCTCAAGGTAGATCTCACGGTGACGGTCACCGGCATCTCACAGGAAGAGGTGGAAAAGCTGGTGGCCAAGGCGCACGAAGTCTGCCCGTATTCCAATGCCACGCGCGGCAACATCGAGGTGGGGCTCAAGGCCATCGCAGCCTGATTCCGCTCCTTTTCATGAGGTAGCCCCCGCAGGCCGGAATTCAAACCGGCCCGCGGGTGCAAGAACCTTCGGGCGCCGCACCAGCCTGGATCAAGGCAAAAAAAAGCCGGTGCGTCGCGAGACGCACCGGCCGGGTTTGAAAACCGCCGCTTACGGGACCGTCTGGGCGAGGCAGGCGTTGTAGACGTTAACCGATCCAAGCACCGTGGCCACGTCGGCGCTATCGGTGAGCTCCAGCGAATTGAACTGCGTGCCAGGCGGCAGGACGAAGTACAAGAACGATTTGTTGGAATTGTTGCCCGCATCGATCAGTGAAAGCACGTTCAGTATCGAATTCGTGCTACTGGAGGAAGCCACCACCGTTTTGCCGACCATGGCGTTGATGGTCAGGCCTTGCAGCAGGCTTAGACTCAGCGCCTTGGTGGGCTGGGCGACCACAAAGCCTGCCACAGTACTGGTGACCATCGGCGCAGTGAGCGGATTCGCGGGGCTGACAAGCAGCGATTCCGAGCCCAAGGTAAGGGCATCGAGCGTGACGTTGATCTCTGCGTAGGCGTCCGACTCGCCGGACACCGCACTACTCTCATCATCCACCGAGCAGACCGGTAGCGCGCACAGCCCGAAATCGACATTCGAAGCTACGTAGCTCGGCGACAGCAACTCGGTGCTGGGCTCGCCGATACCGCAGGCATCGGCAGTACCACCACTGCTGGAAGACGAAGATCCGCCGCTCGACGAGCTACCGGACGACGAGGAGCCACCGCTGCTGGATGAAGATGAAGAGCCACCGCTGCTACTGCTCGACGAAGTTGGAACGGGAGCGACGCAGGCGTTATAGATGTCGATCGTGCTGAGCAGCGAGGCGATGTCGGTCGAGGCGCTGAACTCCAAGGTATCGAATGGCTCGGTGGCCGTGAAGTACACGAAGGACTGTCCAGGTTCGTTACCGACGTCGATCAGCGACAGCGCGTTCAGTACCAGGCCATTGGTGGTCCCGGAGGTTTGCACCGTAGTACCGGTAGCACCACCGAGCTTCGTCGTAACGGTGAAATTCTGCAATACGCTCAAGGTCAACGGCACATTCGGCGTGGTAACCACGAAGCCCGCGTTTCCGCCTGTGAACGGCACGGTGCTCCCCGCAGTAGTGGGGGCGACGATTTCCGATTCCGCACCCAGGCCGAGAGCGTCCACCGCGATGGACATTTTGGCGAAGGCGTCCGGCTGACCCGAAGTGACGTTGTTCGGACCGGTGATCGAGCATACATCACCAACCGCGCAGAGCCCGCTGGCATTGGCTACTCCGGTATACGCTGGAGACAGCAACTCGGTGCTCGGAGCGCCGACGCCGCATTCATCCGCAAGCTGGCCGCCGCTGCTGGACGAACCGCTGGCACCGGATGAGGAGCCGCTGGCCCCGCTGCTACCACTGCCACTGGCACCGCTGCTACCGCTGGCGCCGCTGCTGCCGCTGGCACCGCTGCTGCCGCTGGCACCACTGCTGCCACTGGCGCCGCTGCTGCCGCTGGCGCCGCTGCTGCCGCTCGCACCACTGCTGCCGCTCGCACCGCTGCTGCCGCTGGTACCGCTGCTGCCGCTAGTACCGCTGCTGCCGCTGCCGCTGCTGGTAATGACGGTCACGCTGCTGCCCGGACTCCGGGTCGAGCAGCCAGCCAGCGCCAGGCCTGCGATGAACAGCAGTATCACGGGACTACGTGATGACATTACGGACTTGGACCTGCTTTCCATTGCAATCTCCTGCCTGAGCGCTAACTTATTGACCTAGAACGCGGAATTCGACGCGGCGGTTACGCTCGCGATCTTCCGCCGTCTTTTCGGGCGAAATCAGGGGCTCCGTCTTGCCGTAGCCCTTGGCCTGCAATTGCTCGGGCTTGGCGCCCCTGCCGATCAGATAGGCGCGCACCGCTTCCGCGCGCTTCTGCGACAGCCTGAGGTTGTATTCGGCGCCGCCGATGCTATCGGTATGACCCGCGATCTCGACTTTCAGCGAGGGCTGACCGGGGAAGGCCGGGGCGAGCGTATCGAGGATGGTTTGCGCGTTGGTGGTCAGGCGGTCCTTGTTGAACTCGAAGGTGACGCCGTTGAGCTCGATCTGCTGGCCGGGAATGACGCAACCGTGCGCATCCACCTTCAGGCCATGGGGCGTGTTCGGGCACAGGTCGTGCTCGTCGTCCACGCCGTCGCCGTCGCTGTCGATCCACGGCCGCGGCACTTCCTTGATGACCTGCTCCATGGCCGGGGGCGCCGGGGCCGGTACTTCGACCACCCGGTCGATCACGCGGCCCAGCGGAATCTCGATGCCGATCGTGGCACGATAA
This sequence comes from Verrucomicrobiota bacterium, assembly GCA_903970595.1. Lineage (GTDB taxonomy): Bacteria > Pseudomonadota > Gammaproteobacteria > Nevskiales > Nevskiaceae > Nevskia. Next base: position 19,210 of record CAJCJI010000500.1, on the reverse strand, counting down.
TCGTTATAGCCATCGTGCAGGAAATCGTGGTTGTAGCGGCCCTCGGCGCGGATCTTAATGCCGTCGAACAGCGAGCGGGTCACGATTCCGGCGCCGGCTTCGGCCAGGAATCCGGCGCCGGAATCCGATTTGGGCAGCACGTCGTCGTAAACCGAACCGACGCCGGCGAGGACGAACGGGGTAATCAGCGGCGCCTGGCGCCGGTCGAACAGGCTGTAGACCAGATCGGCCGAACCGCCCCACTGGAAGAAGTCGGGACCGAGGTTTTGCTTGGCTTCAAAAACCGAGCCCTGGAACTGCCCTTCAATCGAGAAGTGTCCGTAGAACTGGTTGCCGAAGATGAAGGACGTGGTGAAGCCGTTGCGCTGAAGGCCGCGGTTCTTGCTGGGAATAGCATAGCCCGGCAGGATGGCGATGTAATCGTTGGAACTCAGCCACTCCTGCACGCGGACACCGGTGACCACATCCTGGGCGGACGCGCCGGTGGAAACCATCGCGAGCACGGCAGCCGCAATAGACGATAAACGAATGCGCATTGGCACATTTCCCTGCTTTTTGTATCCTGAATTTCCAAGCGTCTTTCTTATGTCCCGCAGACGCCCGGCCCTAAGTCCCAAACAGCTGGCACCACACCACCCAATCCAGCAGCCGCCCAGCAGCCGCGATACCCACCCTGCGCGCAGGAAGCACGCCGCGAACAAGGGCCTCCGGCTTTATCGACTTAAACCCTCAGAATCTATTCCTTGACATTAAGAGTGTAACTCATCTTGTGATTTTTGGAAGCATGTTTTGCGCCACATAGGCCTGATGAAGCCTCAGGCTGATGCTTGAAGTCAGACTGACAAATGAACCACTTTGCGGATTGGCAACTGCAGCAGCAAGAGAAAGCCCGGCAACCCGATACGGCTTGACCAAGGAACCGTGCGGATCGCCCGCAGCCCATGCCGGGACAGGCGATCGGATCGGAGCTTCCCCCGGCCCGGATAATTTACGATTCTTTACCCAAACCAGAATCAGGGCAGCAAGCTGCCTCAAATGACCATTCCTGACCGTATGCGCGTATCTCCGGCGCCTGCTTGTGCGCGCCTGATCCACCCCACCCTCAGGCCAGCCGGGACGGCACCGGATAAGCGATGCGGCCAAGCGCAAAAATATCCAGGGATATTTCCACTCCCCTGGACGGAAACCCCAGGATGACCTGGGAGTTTGTTGTCTGGAGCGGGTGATGGGAATCGAACCCACGCTAGCAGCTTGGGAAGCTGCAGTTCTACCATTGAACTACACCCGCGCGTCCGTGCGGATAGTCTAAACGATGACCGCGCACCGGGTGAATTACTGGGCTGGCTCCGTCAGCCCGTCAATACGGTTGCGTATGGATGCTTGCGCAGTAAAGGTGCTGTCTGGGCTGTAGGTTGGAACATTTACTGATGGGTTCACAGGAGCCCGCCCTGGTGACCCTTCCCGAAGAATTTCTTTACATGGCGAATGACCCAAATGCCGTCACAGTGAGGAAGAATGCGGCCTGCCGCTTTGTGTCGCGCTGCACATAGTTACAGGCGGGTTGCCATGCAAGGGAATTTCCGCGATGGCATGGGTGCTATCTGTATCGCTGTCCAGTGTCAACTATTCGATCAGATCGGTTGGTCGGATTCCATACACCGGTGGCCGCGGTGTGGTCACGATCTGCCTGCGAGCAACTCATCCAGCTGCGCGAACTGTTCGGGCAGGGCTTCCGCCGAACCGGCGAGGGCTTCGTCGAGGGCCGCTTTTGTGGGGTAGAGTTCGTGCAGGGTGACCAGCGTCTTGCCGGCATTTTCTTCGAACGTCACCGTGGTCACGGCGCCCTGATCGCTTTCTTCGTTCGTCCACACGAGGCGCTTGTGCGGCGTTACTTCTTTGTACGTGCCGAAGAACGCCATCGGTTGATCGAAGGCCGGATGGCGGAACACGAGGCGATACACGCCCCCGGTGCGAATATCCATGTCGCACGAGAGCAGCGACATGCCCGCCGACTTCGGAACCCACCACTGCTTGAACAATTCGGGTTTGCTCCACGCTTCGAAGACGATGTGCGCCGGGACATTGAATGTTCGCGTCACGACGAGTTCGCGGTCGGACTTGCGTTCCACGGCGGTGCGGTTCATGGCGGCGGGACTACCTTCTTTTTGTTTGGGCATCTGCCTTCTCCTTACATTTCAAGTGCTCGACAAGCTCGTCCAGCGCGTCGAAGCGTGCGCTCCACAGTTGGCGGTGCCGCTCGATCCAGGCGGCCTCTTCTTCCAGCCGGCGCAATCCGAGCTTGCAGGTTCGTACGCGCCCCACCTTCTCCGTGGTCACGAGCCCTGCCTGCTCCAAGACGCTGACATGCTTCTTCATGCCCGTGAGGGTCATGTGAAACCTTTGGGCAAGGTCGGTGATTGAAGCGTCCGAACCCCCGAGTTGCTCCAATACGCCGCGTCGGGTGGCATCGGAGAGCGCGGCGAACGTTGTGTCGAGGCGGACTTGATAGTGAACCATATGGTTCACTTTAAAGCGCACATGGGTGATTTGCAAGCGGATGACCTCGCGGGCGCAAATCGCACGCACCTCCTCTGCCGCTCCGAACCTAAACTGCGCATGCCCAGCGCGGGCAAAGGTTCGACAGGCGGCTTTGCCGGCGCTGAGCCTAGGGATAAACGCCGATTTTATGTCCTATGTTGCGGTATAGCCGCCGTCGACGACCATCTCGGATCCCGTGATCCAGCGCGAGGCGTCGGAAGCAAGGAACAGCGTGGCCGAGGCGATATCCCGCGGCTGGCCGAATTCGCCGATCGGATGGGCAGCCTTGAACGAGGACTCGGCCGTCGCCAGGTCCGGAACCAGCTTCAGGTCCACAAAGTTCTGCAGGAAATGCCTGCCCATATCCGTCCACACAACGCCCGGATGGATCGAATTGCAACGGATGCCTGTTTTGAGCTGGCCGCATTCGACGGCAACCGACTTCGTCAGGATCCGCACCGCGCCCTTGGAGGCGTTGTAGGCGCCCAGCGCCGTCACTCCAATCAAGCCGGCGATGGACGAGAGGTTGATGATCGAGCCGCCCTTGCCTGCCGCGCCGCCCGGACGCATGGCGCGCACCGCATGCTTGCAGCCCAGGAAGGTTCCGGTCACGTTTATATCGAGAATGCGCCGAAACTCCTCCACACTGGTTTCGGTGAGGAACTGCATGGTCTCGATGCCGGCGTTGTTGACCAGGACGTCGAGCCCGCCCAACTTGCGGGTCGCCGTTCCCACTGCTTCTTCCCACTGCGATTCGGCCGTCACATCGAGCTTGAGAAAGTCGGCGTGCGCACCCGAAGCCTTGAGCTCCTCGACCACGCCGCGGGCTTCTTTTTCAAGAACGTCTGTCACCAGAACGGCGGCGCCCCCCTGGGCCAGGGCCCGGCACATCTCGGCGCCGAGCCCGCGTGCACCGCCCGAAACCAGCGCAACCTTGCCATCTACCCGAAAGGCCTTGGCATAGTCGAACATCGTCTCTCTCCGTGGTTCGCTTTTTTTGGTGAGCTGCGCTGACATCGCGATCAGGAAAGTCTAAGCGACGAACCCATACCGAAATATTGGGTTATACCCTCAATGCGATAGCGTATGTTTGAACGGATACGCGAATGCACCCGCTTGTGTTCACGCATCGCAGAACCACGGGTCCAGGGCCCGCACCCGGAACGGATCAAACCTCGGAAACCAGGCGGAAACCTGGAGCAAGTAGTGGGAGGCGAACCCACGCTGGCAGCTTGGTAAGCCGCAGTTCCACCATTGAACTACACCCGCCTGCCCTGCGACTGGTTCAAACGATGAACCGGCGATGGCGCAGTACTGACCCCGGTTGATCGAGTGGCATCCCACACTGCTCCAATGCCGGCCATCTGCAGCCGCCGAGATGCATCTTCTCTACCGCTATCTCCGCTTTCTGATGTTTTGCCGGAACCGCATCACGGCAGCTGGGAGAACCATGACGGTGCGTTCAGCGGTGCAGCGCACAGACCGGGGCTGGCGATGCGGCCACTGTGGTCGCGATCCAGGGTGAGTCGAAGTATTCGAGGGCTCATTTCAGGGCTGGTCCGCGGGCCAGAAATTCGGCTAATCAGGGGAGACCAGGACATGAATCAAGGCATCGCATTACCGGGCGGAACCGCAACGCCTGCCGGGCGCAATACCGCGCGCCGCGCGCTGCCGCCCTTAGGCGGGCTGGCGGCGGCTCTGGGATACAGCCTGCTGGCTGGCTGCAACCCAAGCACACCCGGCGTCAACCTGTTCGGCTCACCCGTGGACGGCAAAACGGCGCAGTACATGGCCATCGCCGCCAACGGGACCATACAACTCTACATCTTGCCGGATTCAACGACCGGAGTTTCCGGGTCGGCTCCGATGCCAGTACAGACTCTCTCCGCTCCCAACGTGCTGAGCGTGGCGATCGACACTGGCGGCGATTTGCTTTATCTGGCAAGCGACCCGGTCAACCCCCTCGACGCCGATTTCTTCATCTGCCCGGCCGTTGGTCATTCACCCGATCCGACGTATGTCTTTCCCGTGACAGGCACGTGTGAGCAGGTAGGCGGAACCATCCCCGGCGGTCAATGGCTGACGACCGATGGCAATGCGCCCGGCATCAACGGCAACCCCGCAGTCTTCGCCACTTCGCTGGGCGCCACCGCGGGAACGGTGGTCAGCTTCGCGGAGAACGTCGGACCGGGGCCGGCCATGACCACGGTGTATACCTCGACGGTGGAGCCGGTCTACTACGGCGGGCTGGCCGTCGACGTCCAGGATACGGTATACGTCACCGAGCAGAATCATGAATTCGGCGGCGATGAGTTGTTCGCCTGTTCCGCCACCTGTGCGCAGAACCCCGGCAGCCAGACCGACGTAACCGCAAGCCTGCTCGGCCAGGTGCCCGACGCCGCCGCCGGCGGTCCGCTCGCCATCGCTCAGGACGGCATGACGCTGTATATCGGCGGGGCGAACGCCAGCACCTCGTCGCCCGCGACGCTAGCGGTGTCGGTCTTTTGTTTGCAGCCCTCCCCGCAGCGCTGCTTCGGCAACAGCGTGACGTTCCCACTGTTGGACGACGGCAATTTCAACCCCTTCGTCAGTTCGGCGGGCATCGCGGGCGACGCCGACGGGAACACTTACAACCCTGTCCTGCTCAGCGATTCCGGACAGACGGGTGCCGACGTTGGCCCCATGTTTTACGGCCTCACGAATTCCGGCCAGTTCTCCTGCTCCGGCAACCAGTCGGCTTGCCCGGTCAACCTGTTGCCTGCGCCGCCGATCGATACGGTGCGCGGCAGCTATTCTTATGGCATCGCGGTCGGTGTCTCCGGAAACCAATATGACGTCCCCTCGCCATCCCCCAGCGGCGGATGAGGCGGCGTCGGGTATATCCCGCCAGCACCGGGATCAAGGATTGTGAGCTTTGAACCACTAAGTTCCGGCGCCGCGCTTGGCCGCGGCGACCCTGGCTAGCGCCTCTGCCGCATTTGCGATCACCGTATCCCAGTCACCCGGCGCCGGCTGGCCGAAGACGCGGGCAGTCGGATACCAGGGATTGGTTTCCCGGTTGCGCAACCACCGCCAGCAGGCGTCGAAGCGCGACAGCACCCACACCGGGCGGCCGAGGGCGCCGGCGGCGTGGACCACCGAGGGATCGACGGCGATCACCAGATCGAGTTGTTCGATGATGGCCGCCGTATCCATGTAATCCCCGACGTCCGCCGAGTGATCCAGCAGAATTCCGCGCAGGTCCAGTTCGTCGATTTGCCGGGCGGCCTGGCCAAGTTGCAGGCTGTGGAAACGCACGCCCGCCACGTTCAGCAGCGGCCGCATGCGCGCCAAGCCCATGCTGCGCCGCCGGTCGATCAGGTAGTCGGCGGGTCGGAACTCGCGCGGCGCACCCGCCCAGACCAGGCCGACCTGCAAGCTCGTCGCCGGCCACGCGCCCACGCCAGGGCAGGTGCGGAGCAGGCGCAGCAGCGGCCTTTGGCACTGGACCGTGACGGTGCCGCCGCGCGTCTTGCACCAGGCGGCGAAGCGCACGAACTGCAAGGCATCGCCCAGGCCCCGGCTCCGAGTGAATCAGCAAACTCCGCTCCGGAAAGGCCCGGCCATCCCAGCGCCGCGAGCGTATAACCGGCACTCCGGGCTGGTCGGCGCCGCGCAAGCGCGATTCGTAGAGCGCCCAGCCGTCCGCGTAGCGGCCCAGGGTCAAGAGCACCAGCGACTTGTTCAACTGCGCTTCATTGAACCCGTGCTTGCGCCGAAGCGCCTCGTCGTACCGCAGGCCAGCCTCTTCCAAGCGGCCGCGCATCTGCAGTGCGTTCCCCAGGTTGTAATACGCATCCGCCAGTTGCGGGTCGAGCGCCAGAGCGCGCTCGAAAGACGCCGCCGCCGCTTCGAACTCGCCCAGCTCATACCGTGCCGTGCCTAAGGCATTGTGCGCATCCGCTGAAGTCGGCGCGCATTCAATGGCGCGCAGCAACAAGTCATGCGCGCGCCGGCTCGCGCAAGGCAAGCAGGCAAACCGCCGCATTAATCAGGGCTTCCGCGCGATCGGGCGCGACGACCAGCGCGCTGGAATAGCTCGCGAAAGCCTCCGCATAACGCGCCGATGCCCAGCGCGCTGCAACTCAAGCCCGCGAGCCAGCCATTGTTCGAGCTCTGCGGACTGCTGTTTCATGATTCGGGCTGAGCAGGGGTGGAGTTCAGTGCCGGAACCGATCAGGGTAATCTTGCCAGAACGGCAACTGGAGGATGCTCCCCTCCCATGAGCGCGTGCGCGGTGCTGACGAATAAAGGCTCGATATTGGACTCAAGCCGCGGCAGAGGATAAAACGGCCTAGGGTAGCGCTCGCTGACACCGATCATGCCGAAGATGTAATGACACCCGGTCCCGCGAATTGCTGCCGTGAAGTATGGTTCGGAAATGGAATCCGGGGGCGGTGGTACGCTCCGGCGCCAGCCGAAATAGTCGACCATGTCCGGACGGGTCGAAATAACGCAATCGGATGCGGGAACGTACTCCCGAATCTCAAGCAGTGCATTACCGATCAAGATCTGGTTGGCCACCGCCTCCTGGTCGGAAATCCTGTCTGAGCGATACCAAAGCAGGAAGCTTCCGGCTCCGGGGGGATCGAAATAAGCCGCCGCGCGGTAACGATCCGCGGCAAATGCCAGGGCCGGGAGGGTCATCGTCAGGATTACCGCGGCCAATCCGGCAGCAAAGGCGCTTGTCACCGCACCTCGGCGCTCCATTAAAGTTGATTCGCTGTAACCGAGCAACGGCTGCACGGGAATGAGCGGCAATAGCACCCACAAGAGGCGCCGCGCCTCATCGGGATAAGGCCAGACGAGAAGAATTGCCGATTGCGCGAGAATGTAGATTGCGTCCGGTTTAAGCTTGATCGCCCGCCACGCCGTGGCCGCCATGCATAGCACGCCCAGCGCATCAGCCAGCGGACGCAGGTCCTGGTCATGCAGAAAATTGTCGCCAAAACCCTTGTGCAAGGCCGGTAACTCGACCGCAAGCTGCCTGACCAGGAACATCCATCCATCGGAATCATAGCCCTGGTGCAGGGCATCCACATAGCCGGAGTGGGATTCGTGGACAAGATTCCACGCCAACAGCGGAAACAGCGCGATTGATATGGCGGTCAAGGCATCGCGCAACGGCACGCGCGCCCGCACCAAAACCAGCACCAACGGAACCAGCAAGCTGATGCCGACGGTGCGAGTCAATATGGCAATAGCCGTGATCAGAGCCGCTGCGACAAGAACATTTCGATGCGCGCCCGGCCGCACCATGGCCATCAGCGTCAACGCCAGCAGGCTGAAGGTCAAATACAGATATTCCGATTGGATGAACAGACCCAGCGCCCAGCTTCCCGGCAAGGCCGCGAACAGCAATACCAATAACGAGGACTGCTTGGCCGGCATCTCCATGCGCTGCAAATAAATGTAGAAGGCCAGGAGCGCAAGCAGGAAGAAGCAGAAGGTTACCAGATGAGCGCGCGCAAGATCGTCAGCTGCACCCGTCAAGGCGAGCACGAGCGGGTACATCGGCGGAAACCGGGTATAAGTGGCTGCGTGCTGATACACCGGGTTTTGTGTGCCGAATGGCGAATAGTGCTGCGCCATCAGAAGATATTCCGGGCCGTCGGTGCCGATATCCCCCAGCACAGCTTGCGACATCCACAACAGATACCAGGGCGCAACAAAGGTCAATACCAGCACGATCGAATAGTGTCGCTGGAGGAGATCGATCAGCGAGGCCCGCATTGTTGAGTTGAACATTTGCATTTTTAATCACGAATTCCAATAGAAATCACCTCAATGTCGCGGAATTGAATTTGTGGCGATCAAAGAGCCGGTTTCAGTCCAGCCTGACCAGCATGCAGATCACCCGGCTCGTCGCTTCACCGGAAGCGGGATCCGGCAAATTGTCATAGATGAGCATGCGGAAATGCCCGGCCAGGCGCTGCATGGGGTGCAAGGGTACCGGAAAGCGCCCGTCAGCTGCGTTGTACATGAAAACGTAATGACAGCCGGTGGCGCGCATTGTCTCCATGAAATTCGGGTCCTGGGTCGAATTCAACGGAGGATACACACTGCGCCGCTGTGCGTAGTAATTCACCAGGTCCGTGCGCACTGCGATGACGCAGTCGGATTCTGGAACGAAGTCCGGAATCTGCTGTAGCGCCTGCACGAACATTAATTGGGAGAAAACCCGATGCACGGCGTGCCGGGGATCCGCGGCATACCAGCCCTCGAGGCCTCGCGCCGCGGGAAAATCGTCGTCGTCGGCCATGCGATAACGTTCTGCCGTTTGCGCGATGGCGGGAAGCGCGGATAACAGCACGACGCCTGCAAATGCCGCGGTGCAGGTCGCAAGGTATCGCGCCTTCGGGATTTCGCGACGCATTTCGGCCAGGGCCAGCAACGGCTGGGCGAGCAGCACCGGCAGCACGGCCCAGACCAGGCGCGACGCCACATTGGGATACGGCCAGATCAGGAGCACCGAAAAATAGGCCGCCAGATAGACGCCGTCAGTACGCAAGCGTACGGTACGCCATGCGCCGCAGGCAGTGCATACTGCCCCTATGACATAGACCATCGGGTACAGCGCAAGGGAGGTGGTCAGGTTTTCGGCAAAGGCGCTGCACAGTGCCGGCAATTCCGTAGACAGCTGCGTGCGGAAAATCCGCAGCGAATCCATGCCGTAGTACGTGAAAAGCGCCGTGTCATAACCGTCACTCGGCCGGTGGAGCAGATGCCAGACCAGCAACGGCGCCGCCGCCATCATCAGCGCCAGCATGCCGGAGCGCCGCGGCCCGCGCAAGGCCGCCATGATCAATGGCACGAACAGTACCGCGCCGACGGTGCGGGTGAGCGCGGCGCACACCACGAACAGTGCCGCGGCGTAGAGGTTTTCGTCCCGGCCCTCACTGCGGTATCGCTCCAGGAACAGCAGGGCCAGGATGCTCCACAACAGGTAGGGATATTCCGAATGCAGATTGAGCCCGGTGAACCAGGTCCCCGGCGCGGCGGCAAAGGCCAATACCATCAGGGCCGACTGCGCAGGCGCAAGCTGCTGCCGTCGCAGCCAGGCGTACCAGGCCGGCAGGGCCAGGAGCAGGAACGCGGTGGTGACCAGGTGCGCCCGGTGCAAATCGGGCCCCGCCGCTCCGAACCAGGCCAGGATCAGCGGATATAAAGGCGGAAAACGGCTCAATGCCGCGGCCTGGTCGATCACCGCGCCGTGACCCAGATAGGGAGACAGATGCTGCGCCATCAGCAGGTAGTCGACGGCATCGTAGCCGATGTCGCCCACCTGCCCGGTCCAGGTCCACAGCCAATACAACGGAGCGACAACGGCCATGACCGCGATGATGTGGGCATGGCGCCGGAGTCCGGACGCAAAGCTCAAGCGTTCAGGGGCAGAGCCGCTTTGCAGGTTCAATCTTTATGCCGCTCGCAGGTCATGGATAAGGAGCGCCGCCGGACCGGCTGCACGCCTGTTCAAAGCGCTTGAGGAGCGGGTGATCCGGGTTCCAGCATGCCCCAGGATTCGCGGGAATCCATGCCGCGGTGGTTCATGCGCCTGAGTTCTGGTGAAGCCGCCGTTCCGCCACGAAACTACATCCCCGTATCCTCAGGCGGAGTTTAAACGGTCGGCAGTCATTTTTCCGCCTGCACCTGCCCTGCCTGCGCCATTTCCGGGGCAGAGTGGGCCTGCGGGCAAGCAGGCGGCACCGATGAAGTGGCAGGTACCGGGCAGCCTGGCCCGATGAGCCTCAGGCGCTCATCTTCTGCAGATCCGGCGATCCCGGCCTTCTTCCACAGCGAGCCTTCCGACACGGGTCGCCGCTTTCGGGCAATCCCGTGACGGATGCGTGCAGACGGGGCCTAGACGTCGCCGGCGACGGAATTGAATACGAGGTTCAGATTCGTGCCCAGCAACTGCGCTCCGATCAGCATGATCAAAGCGACTACCGCGATGATCAGCGCGTACTCGGTTGCGGTAACGCCACGCTGATTGACTGAAATCCAACCGATTCTGCTTAACATTAAAATGACTCCGGTCGCTGCCAGGCGGTCCTTCGGCTGCTCGAAGACAAGGCTATGTTGCCGCCGCGCGCCGGTCAAAGCTGTCGGTCCGGGTATTCTGTACCGCTCATCGGTACGCTGCGCACCAAGTGCAGATTCCGCCGATTCAACCCTTGAGCGGGCCGCATATGTCGTGCCGGCGTGCCGCGTCGGCAGCATCCCAACGTTCCTGCGTCGGCGCCAGGCGGCGCTGCAACACGATGCCGCGGCGGCTTGGAGATTCCACCACTACCGCGGCTCCGGGCGGATGCGGTGCACCCTTGCGCACGATGAGCAGATCCATGCCCTGGGGTGACTGGCGGTCGTCGACGACGTAGATGTTGTCGCTGTTTTGCCCGAACACCGATACCGACAGGTAGTCGCCCCAGGGCGCGGCTGTGACGTGGATCGGGCCGGCGGCAAGGTCATAGACGCAGGCCGAGTAGGCGATGTCCGGGGAGGGCCGCACCACGCGGCGGGACTGCTCCGTGGTCGGCGGGGCATGAATCCACTGGTTGATCTTGGTGCCGTCCTTGCTGATGCGCTTCATCGCGGCGTTCATCAATACGTAGGGCGCGGCAAGCACGGTGGCCAGGTGAGCGGCCACCGCCACCAGCAGCGCCAGCGCGAAAAGCTTGCCGATGCGGTTCATGTCGAGCCCCCGGTGCAGGACAGCAATTTCAGACTGGGGTAGTCGATGCTCATCGGATCGTCGCGCGCCGCATCCTCCGGGTTGTACATCCGCAGGCTGAGGCTGAAGGTGCCGGCGGAGCGCGTGGAGATCCAGTTGGCGGCGCCGGCCTGATCGTCGGCGAGGCGCGCGGTCCAAGTGCCGTCCGCCTGTCCCGCGATGCGGGTGGCGTCCAGCGACGAAGCTTGGTCCTTGTTCATCGGCAGGAATTCGTCCGCCGCGTAAATGGTGACCGACCACCAGCGCGCGGGCAATTTGCCTCCTTTCATCTCGTAGACGCAGCCTTCGTGCAGCGGCGCGCCGTGGTCGTCCTTGTAGCGATGGAAATACACCGACTCGTTCCGGTTCATGGCCAACAGACCGATGTTCGCAACGATGCCGCGGGTATAGGGGTCGGCCGCCGCAGCCCCTGCATTCTTGTTGCCGAACCAGTAGTCCTTCTCCGAGCGGCCGAGCAGTTGCCCGTTGCCCAGGACCAGCAGGGCCGAGCCGATGCCGACGATCAGTCCGGCCAGCACGGCAAGCACAGGCGCCAAAAAGCGAGTCATCGTGCCTCTCCTCCAGCGCTACCGGAAGCGGCCCATTTCCGGTTCCTCATGAACGATACACAAAGGCGGTGCCCGGCCGTCACCCCCGGTTCGTCACGACCGGCGCCGCGGGCCGCAGCAGCAGGCGCACGCTGATCGCGATCACCACTATATCGACGATGACGTGGAACACGCTGAACGGATTGGGGTGCTTGATGAAGCGCAAAATGCCAAGGATGCCGCCGATCAGGGGAAACAGGGCCGAGCACCACAGTGCGGCGCGCTTGGGAGTCAGCAGAAACAGGCCGATGGCGAAATACAGCGCGCCGAACAGCGCGGCGATGACGACGTGGGCCTTTGCCGGGTAAACCGCCAGCTGTGCCACATGGGTGACGCCGGAGATCAGCATCAACACCGCGGCCAGCTTGCGGGAGGAAGGGAGCGCCTGATTCATCTGTGAACTCCTGTTTCAGACCATGACCCTCGGATGCGCCCTGTTCAGCCGCCGCCAGCTAAATCCTCTTGCCGGATTTCACCACCGGCTTGGGCTCGGTGATTTCGCACTGACCTGCCCCGGTGATCGCCCGGCCGTTGTGGTCCGTCACCGCGCTGGTGTGGTGCTCGGGGTAAAAGGCCCCATTCATCGCCAGGCTGTCGCGATCAATCTGATAATGCGACGCGGTGGCGGCGTCGCCCTGCCAGGAAATGATCTTCTGGTCGACTTGAACGCCATTGATGGTGCGCAGGGTCTTGGCTTTGAGGTCATAGCCGGCCAGGGAGCTCTTCGCGGCATCCCAGACGTAGACGTCGTCTTCCGCGAAATCCTTGAAGCCCTCTACGCCGCCGGTGTTGGACCATTGCACCTGGCAATCCAGCCAGACCGGTTCGCCCGCTGCGACGGCCGGCAAGCCCATTCCCAGACCGATCGTCGCCAGTACCACGAAAGCTGATCTCATCGAAATTATTCCCCTTGGATCCCGTTCGAAGTTTAAGCGATGAGGCGACTCCCGGCGCAAGACCCCGGCGCGCATCGGCCGAGAATTTATGACGTCGGGCAATTCCGACCTTGGCCGGCATATATTCGGCCCACGGTCCCGGGTCGTGGTAGCCTTGCCAATGGTCCGGGCCCAGGCAGGCGGACACAATAACCAAACGAACACCGGGCAGGCATGCTTTCCTGCGAGCACGGATGCGGAGGAAAAAACCTGATGAACACTGACCGGGAATCCGGGCTTTTCGTGCGGACGCGGCATTTGCCGCAGCCACGCGCCTGAAGCGATGGACAAGCACCTCATTGCCGAGCTGTCCTGCCCCTACTGCGGCGGCGGCTTCCGCATTGCGCGCGAATGCCGGACGACGGCCGGGCGCGTGAACTATGGCCTGCTGGAATGCCGCTGTTTCGCCTTCCCGGTGGTGGACGGTGTTCTGCTGCTGAGCCTGGCCAAGGGCTACGGCGGCGCGGAGGAGGAGTTGCAGCCGTATACGCCCTTGCTGGCCGCGGCAGTCGAGCACCTGGGGCGCGACGACATCGACGGATTGCAGCGCTGGATACGGCGCCATCTGCCGCTGGCGGCGGAACTGATCGAAGGCCGCGCCGGCGATTACATCGGCCTGACGGCGCGCCGCACCGCGCGGCTCGATGCCGCGGTGGAGCGCCTGCTGTCGGCCCATTCACGCTACGGCGTGCTCGGCTACGCGGGCGGCGTACGGCACCTCCGGCGCAAGCTGCGCCGGCTGCTGCAAGCGCGGCCCGGCACCGCGGGCGTTGAGCTGGCGCAGCTGGGCGACTACTACGTATCACGCCTTTTCGCGCCGCGGGTGAACGCCCTGGCGCTGCAGCTCGGCCAGTTGCCGGTGGCCGGCCGCATCCTGTCGCTGTGTTGCGGGCAGGGCGTATTCGAGAATCTCCTGCGTGCCGACGGGCGCCCGGTGGAACTGGTGTCGATCGACGGCCAGTTCCTCAACCTGCTGATCACCCGGGAATATGCCAACCGGGACGGCAACTTCATCTGCCACGACCTGCAGTTCGGCCTACCCTTCCGCGATGGCGTGTTCGACGGCGTGTTTTCTTCCACCTGCCTGCCCGAGATACCGGCGCAGCGGCTCTTCGCCGCGGAGGCGATCCGCGTCACCGCCGCTTCCGGCTGGACCGTGTTCGACTCCATCTGGAACGAGCAGCAGGGTGGTGTCCGCCGCATCGACCGCTATCGTCACTATCGCTTTTGCCAGAATTTCTTTGCCCGCATCGAGGATTACCTGCCCTTGTTCTCCGCCTGCGCCGCCGGCCGCGACGTGGGGGTGGACATCCCCGGTCCGCCAGCCAAATACCTGGGCGCGCCGACCTGGACCTTTGGCGAGGAGCGCAACGTGGCCGTCGCCGCGCGCACCGATCGCCAGATCAGCGTGATGGTCTGCGACCGCGAGCAGTTCAAGGGCTTCGCCAGGCCGCAGCGGCCCTGGCTGAATCCGGCGCAGCTGAGCGTCAGCCCGGTATTCGATATCAGCCGCCAGGGCGAAATCCTGCGGCTGCGGCGCCGGCCGCAGTTCGCGCAGTTGCCGGAGGTATTCGCCGCCGCCGGCTTTGCCGGGTATCCCGCCTCGCTCGAACTGAGTCCGGCCGATTGCGCCGACCGCCTGCCGCAGCTGTTCGCGGACGCCACCCTGGCACTGCTGCCTGACAATTTCGGCCTCGGTGCACAGACGCTTGCAGCCGCGTCCGGCAGGGCCTGAGCCAGTCAGGCGGCGCCCGCCCGCGCTGGAGTAAAATGAGCGGGATTCCCGTGCGTCAGGCGGAAAACCCCTCCACCCCAACCGGCACCGCGATGCAGATCGTCGTCAACGGCGAAAATACGGCTGTCGCCGAAGCCATCAGCCTGTCCGATCTGGTCGACAGCCTGCTGCTGGCGGGGCAGCGCCTGGCCATCGAACTGAACGGCGCGATCGTGCCGCGCAGCCTCTGGCCGGAAGTGCGCCTGAGCGAAGGGGACCGGGCCGAAATCGTGCGCGCCATCGGCGGCGGCTGAGCGGCGGCACTGGCCGCGCGCGGCGGCGATGTGATACTTAGAGAGCGTCGCCGGCGCGATTGATTCACGGATAAGCTCTTCACCTTCCAGGCGACCCGCTGCGGGATTCGCCTCGAGCAACATGGACCTTAGTCGATGACCAAACCCGAACCCACTCAGCCGCTGCAGGATGCCCTGCGCATCGCCGGCCGCTCCTACGCCTCGCGCCTGCTGGTCGGCACCGGCAAATACCGGGACCTGGAACAGACCCGGCTGGCGGTGGAAGCCAGCGGCGCGCGGATCGTCACGGTCGCCATCCGGCGCACCAACCTGGGCCAGAAGCCCGGCGAGCCGAACCTGCTCGAAGTGCTGCCTCCCGACCGCTATACCATCCTGCCCAATACCGCCGGCTGCTACACCGCCGAAGACGCGCTGCGCACCTGCCGCCTGGCGCGTGAACTGCTGGACGATCACCGGCTGGTCAAGCTGGAAGTGCTGGGGGATGCCAAGACGCTGTTCCCGGATGTGAGCGCCACCCTGGTTGCGGCGGAGCAGCTGGTGAAAGAGGGTTTCGAGGTGATGGTCTACACCAGCGATGACCCGATCATCGCCAAGCGCCTGGAGCAGATGGGCTGCGTCGCCGTGATGCCGCTGGCGGCGCCGATCGGCTCCGGGCTGGGCGTGCAGAACCGCTACAACATCCTCAGCATCATCGAGAACGCCACGGTGCCCATCATCGTCGATGCCGGCGTCGGCACCGCCTCGGACGCGGCCATCGCCATGGAACTGGGCTGCGACGGGGTGCTGATGAATACCGCCATCGCCGAGGCCAAGGACCCGTTGTTGATGGCCGCCGCCATGCAGCACGCCGTCATCGCCGGCCGCCAGGCCTTCCGCGCCGGGCGCATGCCGCGCCGGCGTTATGCCTCCGCCTCCTCGCCGCTCGACGGCACCGTGGTCTGAGCCATGGACCAGGCCCCGCGACAGGACCCGCCGGCCGCCGCTGCGGCCGCGGGCGTCCTGCCGCGGGCGATCCGCAGCTTTGTGCGCCGCGAAGGCCGCATCACGCTGGCGCAGGAAGACGCGCTGCAGCGCCTGTGGCCGCGTTATGGCGTCGAACCCGGCGGCGCGCCGCTGGTTCCAGCCGCGCTGTTCGGGCGCAGGGCGCCGCTGGCGGTGGAGATCGGATTCGGCAGCGGCGACCACCTGCTGGCCAGCGCCCTGGCGCGGCCGGATACCGACTTCCTCGGCATCGAAGTGCACCGTCCCGGTGTCGGCCGTGTGCTGCAGCAGCTGGAGCAGCTGGATCTGGGCAATGTGCGGGTGCTGTGCGCCGACGCGGTGGAGGTGTTGCGCGAACTGCTGCCGCCCGGAGAAGCCGACGAGGTGGTGATTTTTTTTCCGGACCCCTGGCCGAAGACGCGTCATCACAAGCGGCGCCTGATCCAACCGGAATTCGCCCGGACCCTGGCGCGGGCGCTGCGTCCCGGCGGGCGCCTGCGGCTGGCCACCGACTGGGCCGATTACGCGCGCCAGATGCTGGAAGTGATGAGCGCCGAGCCGCTGTTCGCCAACGCCGCCGCCGCGGGCGGCGCCATCCCCCGCCCGGCCGACCGTCCGCTGACCCGCTTCGAGTCGCGCGGCCTGCGCCTGGGACACCAGGTATCCGATTTCGAGTTCATCCGGCGGTCGCCTTAGCCGATGTCCGTCGAGCACCCCATCATCGCGGTCACCGGTTCTTCCGGCGCCGGCACCAGCACCGCGCGGCGGGTGTTCGAACGCATCTTCGACGGCCTCAAGCTGCAGGCAGCCTATATCCAGGGCGACAGCTTCCACGCCTATGACCGCGAGCAGATGCGCGCTCTGGTGGAGAAAGCCCGCATCCGCGGCGAGAACTTCAGCCACTTCGGCCCCGGCGCCAACCTGCTGGACAAGCTCGAACGCCTGTTCCGCGACTATGGCGCCCGCGGCACCGGCATGGTCCGCGACTATCTACACACCGAGGCCGAGGCGCAGGCAGCGGAGCAGCCGGTAGGGACCTTCACGCCCTGGGCCAAGCTGCCGCCGGACAGCGAAGTGCTGTTCTACGAGGGCCTGCACGGCGGGGTCGTCACTTCCGAGGTCAATGTCGCGCGTCACGTCGACCTGCTGATCGGCGTTACCCCCATCGTCAACCTGGAGTGGATCCAGAAGATCAAGCGCGACCGCGACGAGCGCGGCCAAAGCGTGGACGACGTCACCGGCACCATCCTGCGCCGCCTGCCGGACTACATCACCTACATCACGCCGCAGTTCTCGCGCACCGACGTGAACTTCCAGCGCGTGCCCCTGGTGGACACCAGCAATCCCTTCGTCGAGCGCGAAATCCCGACCCAGGAGGAAAGCCTGGTGGTGATCAGCTTCCGCCTCAACTCGCGCATCGAACCGGATATCGGCAAGCTGGTCGACAGCATCCCCGGGGCTTTCCTGTCGCGCTCCACCACCATGGTCGTTCCGGGCACGGAGATGGAACTGGCGATGGAGGCCACGCTGCGGCCGGCCGTCAAGCGGCTGGCGGCAGCGCGGCGCAAGGCCTTGAAGTCCTAAGCCTGGAAGGACACCTAGGTAAGTACGGCCTGTGGCCGCCGCATCCACAAGCCGGCGTTACCCGGCCGGCAGCCACTTAGCGGTCTTGCATTCAAGCGAATCGTCAAATATAAGAGACATATGTCTACTTCTATAGATGATTCAGGGGCGCAGATCGCCCGCCGCCTGCGCCTGGAACGGGACACACGAGGCTGGTCCCTGGCCGAATTAGCCCAGCGCTCGGGCGTATCCAAGGCCACGATCAGCAAGATCGAGCGCGCCGAGGTGAGCCCCACCGCGGTGATCCTGCTGCGGCTGGCCGGCGCCTTCGATCTGACGCTGGCGGGCCTGCTATTGCGAGCCGAGGGCGACGGCCAGCGGCTGTCGCGCGCGGCGGAACAGCCGCTGTGGCGCGATCCGGCCAGCGGCTACCTGCGGCGGCAGGTGTTTTGCAGGCCCGACCATCCGCTGGAGCTGGTGCAGGTCGAGATGCCGGCCGGGCGCAGCGTGGCGCTGCCGGCTTCTTCCTATACCCGGATCCGCCAAGCGATCTGGGTGCGCAGCGGCGAACTGCTGATCGTGGAAGGCGAAGAACGGCATCAACTGGGCGCCGGCGACTGCCTCGGCTTCGGCCCGCCCTGCGACGTGACCATCGCCAACGAAGGCGCCGGGCCTTGCACTTACCTGGTGGCGCTGGCGCGGACTTAGCATCGATGACGGACATGCGCATCGTGGCCCTGAGCGACACGCCGGAGATTCGCCACGCATTGGGCGAAATCCTGGTGGAGACCGTGGCCAACGGCGGCTCGGTCAGCTTCATGCATCCGCTGTCGCCGGACGCGGCGGAGGCGTTCTGGGAGCGCTCGCTGGCTGCCGCGGCGCGCGGAGAACGGATCGTGCTGGGGGCCTTCGCAGGCGAACACCTGGCCGGCACCGTGACCCTGCTGCTCGACTGCCCGCCCAACCAGCCGCACCGGGCCGAAGTGGCCAAGCTGATGACCCGGCTTGGGGATCGGCGGCGCGGCGTAGCCAGGGCGCTGATGCGGGCAGCGGAGAACGCCGCTACGGAGCGGGCCAAGACCCTGTTGGTGCTCGACACCGCCGCCGACGGCGGCGCTGCCGGGTTCTACGAGGGACTGGGGTTTACACTGGCCGGGATGATCCCTGACTATGCATTGAAGCCCCATGGAGGGCTGACGGCGACCATGATTTACTGGAAACGGCTGCGATGAGCGAACAACAACCGCGGGACCCGCCGGCACCCGATTCGCGCCGGCCCGCGATGGTCGGCCTGATTGTGGTGCTGCTGCTGATCGTGGGCGGGCTGTTCCTAGTCCACGTGCTGCGCAGCATGTCGCAGATCCAGGATTGCGCGATGGAGGGGCGCACCAACTGCGCGCCCGTGAGCAGTTCGAGTCCGGGCGGCTGACGCGCGCCGCGCGCATCAACCCGATCCAAATATCCTACCGCGGTGGACGGCGGGTCGCGGACCCGCGCTACCCTCCAAACGCGCCGGCCGAAAGGCCGACCTACAACTTGCGTACGGCCGCGGCCCAGATCTCGGCCCAACGGTTGATCGGGACGAATAGTTGCAGCAGTTCGATGCCGCGCCCGCTGAGCCGGTAACCCTCCTCGCCCGCCTCGACGATCAGCGCCTCGCGCAGTTCGGCCAGGCGGGTGTTGAGCACCGAGGGCGAGATGCCGCAGCGCGCCTGCAGGGCGCGGAACACCAGCGGCCCTTCGCGCAGTTCCCACACCACGCGCAGCGCCCAGCGCCGCCCGAGCAGGTCGAGCAGGGCCATGATCGG
>CAJCJI010000499.1 GCA_903970595.1 Verrucomicrobiota bacterium | reverse complement strand
CCGCCCCGCCGCCCGCGCCGGCGCCTTCGGTGCCGGCTCCGGCGCCGTCCCCCAATAGTGCCGCCGCAACGCCGCCCGCGGCCGGCGCACCGGGCGCCCTGACCCTGAATTTCAAGGCGACCTCCTGGGTGCGCATCGAGGACAGCAACGGCAAGGTGCTGCTGGCCGGCGTAGTCCAGGCCGGCGACCGTCAGGTGCTGGCCGGCAAGGCGCCGTACTCCTTGTTCCTGGGCAATGCGCCGGGCGTGAACGTCGAGTACCAGGGCCGGGACGTCGATCTCAAGCCCTATATCAAGACCAACGACACGGCGCGCCTGAGCGTGCCTGCCGCCGGCGGTTGAACGCCCCGCCATCCCCGACGCCCATGAGCCAGAAGCTGCAAGCCGTCCGCGGCATGAACGACGTGTTGCCCGCCGATGCCGCGGCCTGGCAGCACCTGCATGCCGTGGCCGCGGAGGTGTTCGCTGCCTACGGCTACGGCGAACTGCGCCTGCCGGTGGTGGAGCGCACGGAACTGTTCAAGCGCGCCGTAGGTGAAGTCACCGACGTGGTGGAGAAGGAGATGTACAGCTTCCAGGACCGCGGCGGCGAGAATCTCAGCCTGCGGCCGGAACTCACCGCCGGCGTGGTGCGCGCCGGCATCGAGCACGGTCTGCTCTACAACCAGCAGCAGCGGGTCTGGTGCACCGGTCCGGTGTTTCGCTACGAGCGGCCCCAGGCGGGCCGCTACCGGCAGTTCCACCAGTTGGACGTCGAAGCCTTCGGCATCGCCACCCCCGATGTGGACGTGGAGGTGATCGCGGTCGCGGCCATGCTGTGGCGGCGCCTGGGCGTATCCGGCTTCACCTTGCAGATCAACTCGCTCGGCACCCCCGACTCGCGCGCCGCCTACCGTGCGGCGCTGCTGGAATATCTCGGCCGTTACGAATCCTCCCTGGACGAGGACTCCCGGCGCCGGCTGGGCAGCAACCCGCTGCGCGTGCTGGACAGCAAGGTGCCGGCCACGCGCGAAATCGTCGCCGGGGCGCCGCGGCTGCTGGATCACCTGGATGCCGCCTCCGCCGCCCATTTCGAGGCGGTGCAGCGCGGCCTGGGCGACCTGGGCATCGCCTACACCATCAACCAGCGCCTGGTCCGCGGCCTGGACTATTACACGCACACGGTCTTCGAGTGGACCACCACCCAGCTCGGCGCCCAGGATGCCGTCTGCGCCGGCGGCCGTTACGACGGCCTGGTGGAGCAGCTTGGCGGTCCCGCCACGCCGGGCGTCGGCTTTGGCCTGGGCATCGAGCGCCTGATCGCCTTGATGGGGCTGCAGAACGCCGCCATTCCCGGCAATGCGCCGCATGTCTATTTCTGCCGCTTCGGTGCCCAGGCCGAGTCCGCCGGCCCAGTCCTGGCGGAACGCCTGCGGCAGCAGCTGCCGGCGCTGCGCCTGACCCTGAATGCCGGCGGCGGCGGCCTCAAGTCGCAGCTCAAGCGCGCCGATGGCTGCGGCGCCCGCTATGCCCTGATCCTGGGGGACGACGAGGCGGCGCAGTCGGCAGTTCAAGTAAAATCCCTGCGCGGGGAGGGCGAACCCTTCACCTGCCCCTGGAGCGATTTGCCCGCGCAGCTGGCGCGGTTGCTTGCCCTCTAGGGCCTTGAAGGCCCATTTTCCATTCAAAGAAATATATTTCGAGAACACGCTGTGACGACCCATTACGACGAAGAAGCCCAGATCGAACAGCTGCGGCAGTGGCTGCGCGACAACTGGTTTCCGCTGGCCTCCGGTCTGGCCCTGGGCCTTGCGGCGATTTTCGGCTGGCAGGCCTGGGGCGCTCGCCAGGACGCCCACGCTGGCCTCGCCTCGCACATGTTCGAGGATATGGGCCGGGCCGCCGGGCAGAACCAGTATGTCGAGTGCGTGGCCATGGCCGACCGCCTGATCAAGGACTTCAGCGATACGCCATACGCGGCGGCGGCCGAACTGAAGGTGGCGGCCCTGGCCGTGCTGGACGGCAAGCTCGACGATGCCGTCGTCCGCCTGCAGTGGGTGGTGCAGTTCGAGCAGAACCCCGCCTTCATGGCGCGCGTCGGCGCCCTGCTGCACCTGCGCAGCAAGGCCTATGACGCGGGCCTGCTGCCGCTGGCCCACCTGCGCCTGGCGCAGGTGCTGCTGCAGCAGGACAAGCCCGACCTGGCCGCAAAGGAACTCGACAGCGACGCCGGCAGCTATGCCCCGCTGTACGCCGAACTGCGCGGCGACATCGCCCTGTCCCAGGGCAACCGCAGCGCCGCGCGCAGCGCCTACCAGCAGGCCCTGCAATCGCTGGGCCCCGATGCGGTGGACCGTGACGGACTGCAGCACAAACTCGACGATCTGAGCGATACCGCGGCGGTGAAATCCTGATGGCCGCCGCTCGCGGCACGCGTACGGCACTGGTCCTGGCGCTCTGCGCCCTGGCCCTGCTGGGCTGCTCCGGCAAGAAGACGCGGGAACCGGCCAAGCTGATTTCCGTGGCCAAGCCGCAGGCCGTGCCGGACAACGTCTGGACGCGCGGCGTCGGCGGCGGCAGCGAAGGCTACTACTCCGGCTTCCGCCTGGCACTGGATGAGGATGCGCTGTTCGCCGCCTCGCTCGATGGCCGCGTCGTCGCTTATAACTCCAAGACCGGGAAGACCATCTGGCGCAGCATGACCAAGGCGCGCGTCATCTCCGGCCCCAGCGTCAGCGGCGACCTGGTGCTGGTCGGCACGCTCGACGGCGAGGTGATCGCCCTGAAGCGCGCCAGCGGCAAGGAAGTCTGGCGCGCCAAGGCGCCAAGCGAGGCCCTGGCGCCCCCGGCCGGGTCCGGCAACATCGTCGTCGCCAAGTCCTCGGACGGCCGCGAATACGGACTGGACGCCGCCACCGGCGAACGCAAATGGGCCTTCGATCGCAACGAGCCCGACCTGAGCCTGCGCGGCCTGTCGGCGCCGCTGATTCTCGGCAGCCGCGTTTACCTGGGGCTCGACAGCGGCAAGCTGGCCGTGCTCAACCTGGCCGACGGCAGCCCGATCTGGGAACAGACCATCTCGGTTCCCACCGGCCGCTCGGTGCTGGATCGCCTCAGCGACATCGACGCCGACCTGCTGCCCGGCCCGGACGGCCTGTTCGTCGTCACCTACGGCGGCGACCTGGCCTTGATCGATTTCAACACCGGCGACAGCCGCTGGCGCCGCAGCGTCAAGAGCTATTCCGGCATGGCCCTGGGCGGCGACAAGGTATTCGTCAGCGATGCCGACGGCACCATGTGGGCGCTCGATGCGGCCACCGGCGCTGCCGCCTGGAAGCAGGACGAGCTGAAATACCGCCGCCTGTCTCCGCCGGCGTACTTCAAGGGCTTCGTGGTGGTGGGCGACTACAAGGGCTATCTGCATTGGCTGTCCCCGGAAGACGGCAAGGTGGTGGGTCGCACCCGGCTCTCGGGCAGCCCCGTCACCACCCCGCCGATGGCCGGCAAGGACCTGCTGTACGTCATGGACACCGCCGGCACGCTGCGCGCTTACGACGTCAAGCCGCCCAAATAAGGAATCGGCAGTCTGTAGCCCGGGTAGCGCGCAGCGCTACCGGGTTTGGCGCTGCCCCGGCTAGCGCTGCGCGCTTCCCGGGCTACAATCCCCCCATGTCCACTCCCGTCTTTGCACTGGTCGGCCGCCCGAACGTCGGCAAGTCGACCCTGTTCAACCGCTTCACCGGCACCCGCGATGCCCTGGTGGCGGACTTCCCCGGCCTGACCCGCGACCGCCAGTACGGCCGCGGCGAGTTCGAGGGCAAGCGCTTCATCGTGGTCGATACCGGAGGCTTGAACCCGGACGCCGCCGACGCCCTGGCGGCGCTGGCGGAGCAGCAGGCGCGGCTGGCCATCGAGGAGGCTGACGAGGTGCTGTTCATCGTCGATGCCCAGGCCGGCCTGATGCCGTCCGACCGCGATATCGCGGAGTACCTGCGCAAGCTGGGCAAGAAAGTGCGGCTGCTGGCCAACAAGGCCGAAGGCATGAGCCGCGCCACCGTGGCCGATTTCTTTGCCCTGGGCCTGGGCGAGCCGCTGCCGGTGTCCGCCGAGCACGGCGACGGCGTGCCGCCGCTGCTGCGCTCCCTGCTGGCCAACGCCGAGCCCACGCCGCGCGAGGACGACGACGGGCGCATCCGGGTGGCGGTGGTGGGGCGCCCCAACGCCGGCAAGTCCACCCTGGTCAACCGCCTGCTGGGCGAGGACCGGGTGCTGTCCTCCGACCAGCCCGGCACCACGCGCGACGCCATCAGCGTGAATTTCGAGTGGGAGGGCCGCCAGTTCGAGTTGATCGACACCGCCGGCATCCGCCGGCGCTCGCGGGTCAGCGAGGTGATCGAGAAGTTTTCCATCGTCAAGGCGCTGCAGGCGATCGAACGCGCCCACGTGGTCATCGCCATGGTCGATGCGCGCGAGGAGATCGGCATGCAGGACGCGCGCCTGATGGGCCTGATCGCGCATCACGGCCGCGCCATGGTGCTGGCGGTCAACAAGTGGGACAGCCTGCCGGGGGACCAGCGCCGCAGCGTCAAGGACCAGGTCGATTTCCGCCTGCCGTTCCTCGACTTCGTCCAGCTTGAGTTCATCTCCGCGCTGCACGGCTCTGGCCTGCGCGAGCTGATGGAAGACGTGGTGGAAGCCTACGAGGCCACCACCCGCGACCTGCCCACCCCCGAATTGAACCGGGTGCTGGAAGCGGCGGTGGAGCGGCACGCGCCGCACGCCGTGCTGGGCCGCCACATCAAGCTGCGCTATGCCCACCAGTCCGGGCGCAATCCGCCGTCGATCATGATCCACGGCAACCAGACCGACAAACTCAAGGATTCCTACAAGAGCTACCTGACCAACGTCTTCCGCGACGCCTTCAAACTCAAGGGCGTGCCGCTGCGGCTGGAGTTCAAGACCGGCGACAATCCCTTCAAGGACAAGAAGAACGTGCTGACCGGGCGGCAGGTGAAGAAGCGCAAGCGGATGACGGAACGGTACCGCTAGTTATTGATAGTAATAGTAGGGCGGCCCGTGGCCGCCATCGCCGCGGATAGAGAAAACAGCCGGCGGCCACAGGCCGCCCTACAAAATGCGCTTGTCATCACTTGATGAAATCGTTCAGCACGTCCCACACGGCCCCGATGAATCTGACGAAGCTCTCCGTGGCGACGAAAGCAAACACTGCGCAAAAGCCCGTGATCCACCAGGTCCAGCGGAACGGCATGAACTGCCATCGCAGCTCGGGCGCGGTGTTGTGAATCTGGGACATCAAGCCGTTCACCAGCAGGAACAGCAGCACGCCGGTGAACAGGCCGGCCAGCGCGCCGCCGAATCCGAGCGCGAAGCGGTCGCCCAGGGTAAGGGGCTCCGGCTTGCGCGCGCGGACTTCACCCACGCCCCACCAGCGATCTTGCAATCACTTCCTTCATGATCTCGGAAGTGCCGCCGTAGATGCGCTGGATGCGGGCGTCGACGTAATAGCGCGAGATCGGGTACTCGACCATGTAGCCGTAGCCGCCGAATAGCTGCAGGCAGCCGTCGGTGACACGCGCTTCCAGTTCGGTGGTGGATAGCTTCACCATGGCCGCGGTCGGCACGTCCAGCTTGTGTTCCGCGTACAGGCGCACGCATTTCTCGACGAAGGCCTGGTGTACCTCGATCTCGGTCTTCATCTCTGCCAGCTTGAAGCGGGTGTTCTGGAATGTGGCCAGGTTGGCGCCGAAGGCCTTGCGGGTGGTGACGTACTCGATGGTCCGCTCCAGCGCGCCGCGCGAATGTCCCACCGCGCAGACCGACAGGCCCAGGCGCTCGCGCGGCAGTTCGTCGACCAGGTGGCCGAAGCCGTTGCCGATGCGGCCGAGCGCGGCGCTGGCCGGCACCCGCACATTGTCGAAGAACAGTTCCGAGGTGTCGGCGCTGTGCTGCCCGATCTTTTCCAGGTTGCGGCCGCGCTTGAAGCCGGGCAAGGTGGCGTCCACCAGGAATAGCGTAGTGCCCTTGGCGCCGGCGCGCGGATCGGTCTTGGTGGCGAGAATGATCACGTCGGCGTTCTGGCCGTTGGTGATGAAGGTTTTGGAGCCGTTGATGAGGTAGCCGCCTTCGCCGTCCGGCAGGGCCGAGGTCTTGATCCCCTGCAGATCCGAACCGGCGCCCGGCTCGGTCATGGCGATGGCGCCGATGGCGGCGCCGCTGGCCATTTTCGGCAGCCAGTATTGCTTCTGCTCCTCGGTGCCCAGGTGCAGGATGTAGGGCGCGGCGATATCCGAGTGCACGGTGAGGTTGGACGACAGTGCCAGGTAGCCCATGCGCCCGGCTTCTTCCAGCACGATCATGGAGAATTCGAAACCGGCGCCGCTGCCGCCGTATTCCTCGGGCAGGTCCACCGCCAGCAGCCCGGCTTCGCCCATGCGGTAATAGAAGTCGCGCGGCACGCGGCCGTCCTTTTCCCACTTCTCGATGTTCGGCTCGACCTCGTCGGCGAAGAAGCGCCGCACGTTGTCGCGGAACAGTTCCAGTTCGGCGGGATCGGCGGCGGGGAGGACGGGGCGGTCTGCGGCGTTGGACATCGATGCTCCGGAGGCTTTGTGCTGGTGGGTGATTGGCCAGCGGGAAGGATAGCGTTTGCGGCAGCTTGCGTGCATTACGGCCTGTTACCGCCGCTTTGATAGCGAT
>CAJCJI010000498.1 GCA_903970595.1 Verrucomicrobiota bacterium | reverse complement strand
AGCTGCGCGCCAGCCCCATCGCCATCGAGACCCCCGCCGCCAATGCCCAGCATTACGAGGTGCCGGCGGAGTTCTTCCACCTGCACCTGGGGCCGCTGCTGAAGTATTCCTGCTGCCTCTACGGCAACGGCGACGAGAGCCTGGCCGAGGCCGGCGAGGCGATGCTGGCGCTGTACGCCGAGCGCGCCGGCCTGCGGGACGGCATGCGCATCCTCGACCTGGGCTGCGGCTGGGGTTCGCTGTCGCTGTGGCTGGCGGAGAAATATCCGAACGCAAGCATCGTCGGCCTGTCCAATTCGCATGGACAGCGTGAATTCATCCAGCGGCGCGCCGCCGGGCGTGGATTGCGCAACCTCAGCATTCTGACCGGCAACGTCGTCGACTTCGATTTTCCGGCCGATGGCGTGCCGGCGCAGTTCGACCGGGTCCTTTCGATCGAGATGTTCGAGCATATGAAGAACTACGGCCTGCTGCTGGCCAGGATCGCGCGCTGGCTCACGCCGCAGGGCCGGCTGTTCGTGCATATCTTCGCGCACCGGCTGCTGGCCTATCACTTCGAGGTGCAGGGGCGCAGCGACTGGATGTCGCAACACTTCTTTACCGGCGGCACCATGCCTTCCGAGAACCTGCTGCTGAATTTTCAGGACGATCTGCGGCTCGAACGGCAATGGTGGGTCAGCGGCGAACATTACGAGAGAACCTCAAACCACTGGCTGGCGGCGATGGACGCGCAGCGGCCACCCATCATGCAGGTGTTCCGCGCCGGCTATGGCGAGGCCCAGGCGGCACTGTGGTTTCAGCGCTGGCGCATGTTCTACATGGCGGTGGCGGAGCTGTTCGGCTATGCCGGCGGCAACGAATGGGGTGTGGCGCATTATCTGTTCGCGCCGCGCGTGCCCGCCTGAAGCCGCCAGGGAGATCGATATCGTCGTCAAGGACCCCGGCATGAACCGCATCGCCCTGTGCGCCGTTTCCCTGTTGTGCGCGATGTCCGCTGCAAGAGCCGATGCGGAGACCCGGCGCTTCTACGGCTATGCCTACGACCTGGCGACGGGCAAGTACCTGTATACGGAAGTGTACCGGGAGGACCTCGAGCGCGGCCGCTGGCTCGGCGGCCACACCAGCTACTACGACGCCGCCGGCAACCGGCTCGGCGAGAAGACGCTGAGTTTCGCCGCCGATCCCTATGTGCCGGTCTATACCCTGAGCCTGCCTGGAATGGGCTATTCCGAAGGCATCTCCACGGTGTCGGCGGAAGGCGTGGAGATGTTCAAGGAAACGCGCGAAAACGGCCGGCAGACCGGCAGCGTGCCCAAGGCCGAACAGATGGCCGCCGACAGCGGCTTCCACAGCTATCTCTACCAGCACATGCCGGAGCTGGTCGCCGGCCAGACCATCAAGTTCCGGTTCGCCGTCGCCGGCCAGCTGGACAGCTACAACTTCCGCGCCCGCAAGATCGGCGATACCCGCTTCGAGGACAAGCCGGCGATCCAGCTCAAGGTGGAGCCGGATTCACTGCTGCGCTTCGTGGTCGCCCCGCTGATCCTGACGTACGATCCGCGGTCGCGCGACTTGCTCGAATATCGCGGCATTTCGAATGTTCTGAACCCCGCTACCGGCAAGCCGTACAATATCCGCATGGCCTATTATTCGAAGCCCCCGGACGATGCCCCCAAGAACCTGCCGCCGCTGGACTGAACGCGCACTCGCCGCCTGCTGTCTGCTGCTGGCCGGCATCGCCGCTGCCGATGAGCCCTGGCAGCCGCCGCTGGACGAGGCCCTCAAGCAGGCGGTGGCGCGGCACGCGCCGATCCTGATCGAATTCCACGCGCCCTGGTGCTACTCCTGTTACTACATGGAGCACAACGTGCTCAACGGCGCGGAGTGGGACAAGCTGCGCCGCCAGGTGGTGCTGGTGGACCTGGACGCCGACGCGCCGGAAGGCAACTACTGGCTGAAGCGCCTGGCGGTGAAGGGCATGCCCGGTTACGTCGTGCTCAACGAGCAGGGCGAGGAGTTGGGGCGCATTGCCCTGGAACAGACCCGGCCCGAGTTCTATCGCCAGCTCGATGCCATGATGGCGCGCACCGCCTCGCTGGAAGCGGTGCGCGACAAGGTCAAGGACGGCAGCCCGGCCTCGCTGAAAGCCGCGCATGAGGTGTTGAAGACTTATTACGCGCGCAACGACGCCGAGGGCGGCCTGACCTGGCGCAAGGCCCTGCCGCCGGCGGCGCAGGCCGCGCTGGACAAGGATCCGCGCGCGAGGTTGTGGATCGCGCGCCTGCAGCTGATGCGGGCGGCGCAGAACAAGGACGGCGCGCAATGTGCCGCGCTCGCCCCCCCGGTCCTGGCCGGCGAACTCGGCTGCGACCGCGCCTACGAGCTGGACCGGGTGATGCAATGCACCGCCAGCATCCCCGATGCGCAGAAGGCCAGCTTGCTGGCGCCGCAAAAGCCGGTGATGACCCACCAGCTCTACGCGCAAGTGTTCGTCACCCACCCCAGCTGCGCCGACGCGCGCAGCGCGGTGCTGACCACCGCCGACCTGGACGATGCCCTCAGGTATCCGCAAGCCAGGGCCGACGTGCTGGAGCGCGCCATCGCCGACGCAAGGCAGCGCCTGGGCGGCGAGCTCAAGCGCGACCGCAACCTGGCCGACAACCTGCGCGTGTACCTCGACCGCGCCGGCAGGACCGACGAGCTGGACCTGCTCTATCCCAGGCTGATCGCCGCCTACCCGGACGACTATGTGTACTACTACCGCTACGGCAAGAGCCTGGTGGCGCGGGGGCAATACCAGCAAGCCCTGATCTACCTGCAGCAAGCGGCGCCCAAGGCCTATGGCGTCAACCGGCTCAACGTCGCCGAACAGCAGGCCCAGGCCCTGCTCAAGCTCAACCGGCCCGACGATGCCAAGCAGGCGGTGGCCGATGCGCTGAAGGCCAATGGGCCGTGGTTTCCGGAGCAGGCGGCGAAGTTGAAGGCGCTGGTCGCGCTGAACTAGGTGTGGGGCGGCCCGTGGCCGCCGGGGCTGGACTCATTATTGCGGTTACTGGTGGCCCACCCGGGGCTCGTCATTCCCGCGAACGCGGGAATCCAGCTTTTGTTCTCATTCTGAGCAAGGGTGGGTGCCAGCAAGGTAGGGAGCGAAGCGCAACCCACCATTGCCCCCTTTCAAATCAAGCTGAAACTTTTGCGCACGCGCTTGCGCGCGACCATTGGCTCCCGAGCAGGACCTTTGGGTTCCGCCCCTGATGGGCGGGTTACTTCTCTTTGGTTTCGCCCAATACTGTCCGGTTAATCCGGCAATAAAATCAGTTGCTTGGCGGAGGGGTGGTCGAAGTTGTGCGAGGCAGGCCTG
>CAJCJI010000497.1 GCA_903970595.1 Verrucomicrobiota bacterium | reverse complement strand
CGCCCTGCCGCTGCGCCAGCGCCCGGAGCCCCGCCCGGCGCCGGCACAGCCGCTGCCCGAGCCGGCGCAGAGCTTTAGCCCGGGCTGGGGCAGCCGCGCCTGGGCCTCGCTGCACGAATTGTTCAGCGCCGTGTTCATCGTGCAGCGCACCGACAAACCGCTGGATCGGCTATTGCCCGCGGAACAGGAAGCCCTGGTCAAGCAGCTGCTGCAGCTCAAGCTGGAGTCCGCGCGCGCCGCCCTGCTGATCGGCGACACCGCCAGTTTCCGCAGCGCGCTGGACCTGGCGGGCCAGTGGCTCGGCGACTACTACCGCGCCGAGGATCCGGCGGTGAGCGCCGCGCGCGCCGAGCTGGAGCGCCTGCGCGCGCTGGAACTGGATCCACCGCTGCCTGACCTGGGCCGCAGCATCGGCCTGCTGCGCGCGTACCTGGACGCAATGCCGAAATGAACAGCGAGAGGCGAGAGGGGAGAGGCGGGAGGCGTCACCGCTTCGGCGCACGGCAAACCCCTGGCGCTCGCTTTGTTGTTTTTGCTGTTGCGCCTGCCGCCTCTCCCCTCCCGCCTCCCGCCCAATGACCCTCGTACTGCTCATCGTGCTGGCCCTGGCCGCCGGCGTCGCGGGCATCCTGCTGCTGCGTCCCGACGCCGGGTATGTCCTGATCAACTACGGCCCCTGGGCGGTGGAGACCTCGCTGGCCGTGCTGGTGCTGGGGGTCGCCGTCTGGTTCGGGCTGGTGTACCTGGCGCTGCGCCTGTTTGGCCTGGCCATCCGCCTCCCCGGCAGCGTGCGCCAGGCAGTGGACCGGCGCCGCCAGGACCGCGCGCGGCGCTCCTTCGAGGCCGGCCTGCTCAACCTGTTCGAGGGTAACTGGCAGCGCGCCGAAGCCGAGTTGGTGCGGCGCGCCGCCGACCACCACGCCACCCACCTCAACTACCTGGCCGCGGCCCGCGCCGCGCAACGGCAGGGCGCCATCGACCGCCGCGACCAGTACCTGCGCCTGGCGGCTCTGAATCACCCCGAGCATGAACTCGTCGCCCTGCTTGCCGCCGGCGACCTGCAGCGCAAGCGCGGCGAATGGGACGCCACCAGGGCCACCGCCCTGCGGCTGCGCGAGCGCGATCCCAACCGGCCCTTCGCCATCGAATTGCTCGCGGCCAGCTACGAGGCGCTGGGCGAATGGGAGCCGCTGCGTGCCCTGCTGGCCGAGCCGGCGGCGCGCAGCGCCCTGGATCCGCCGCGCTTCGATGCCTTGTCGATCCGCGCCCTGTGCGAGTTGATGCAGCTGGCCGTCGCCGGCGCGCACCTGGACCAGCTCAAGGCCCTGTGGGACGGTGCGCCCGCCTACCAGGCGCACCCCGAGTTGCGGCGCGCCTACCTGCACGGACTGGCGCGGCTCAACGCCGACGCCGAAGCGCTGGCCCTGATCGGCCCGATCCTGCAGCGCGAATGGGATGCGGACCTGGCCCGCCTCTACGGCACGCTGCACGCCAACGACGGCTTCGCCCAGCTCGCCACCGTCGAGCAATGGCTGGTGCAGCACGGCGCCAAGCCCGAACTGCTGCTGCTCGCCGGGCACGTCTGCCTGAGCAACAAGCTGTGGGGCAGGGCGCGCAGCTATCTGGAGGCCGGCGTGCAGGCCACGCCGACGCCGCAGGGCTACCTCGACCTGGCGCGCCTGTGCCAGGACACGCAGCGGCCCGAGGAAGCCGGCAAGTTCTACCGCCAGGGGCTGGAACTGGCGGCCGGCGGCTGAGCCGCTACAATCCCGCGGCATCCCACCCCGCGGCGCCCCGGGCCGCACCCAAGACCAGGAGGTCAGCGCCATGAGCATGTTGAAGGAATTCAGGGATTTCGCCATCAAGGGCAATGTCGTCGATCTCGCCGTGGGCGTGATCATCGGCGGCGCCTTCGGCAAGATCGTGTCCTCGCTGGTCGGAGATATCTTCATGCCGATCCTGGGCCTGATCACCGGCGGCATCAATTTCTCCGACATGGCCATCACCCTGCGCGCCGCCTCGGCCGACGGTAAGGTGCCCGCCGTGCTGCTGGCCTACGGCAAATTCATCCAGTCCGGCATCGACTTCACCATCCTCGCCTTCGTCATCTTCCTCTTCATCAAGGCCGTCAACCGCTTCAAGTCCAAGCTCGACGCGGCGCCCTCCGGTCCTCCTGCCCAGGAAGTGCTGCTGCGCGAGATTCGCGATCTGCTGAAGCAGCGGCAGCCGTGAGGCGAGAGGCGAGAGGGGAGAGGCGCAAAAGACTCAAGGGGCAGGCGATTTACCCTCATTCCGGGCGTTCGGCTTTTCAGCGCCTCTCGCCTCTCGCCTCCCGCCTCGCGCCATGAGCCAGATCGAAACCCTGGCCATCGCCGACTGGGTGCCGCAGCCCGGCACCGAAGAATCCAGGCGCCTGGCGGCCGAGCTGGAGGCCGGCAAGGTGCTGTTCCTGCCGCGGCTGCGCTTCGACATGCTGCCGCAGGAAAAGCGCTTCCTCGACCCGCGCTGGGCCGACGCCAAGGCCAAGAACATCAGCTACGACCCCGCCAGCGCCGCCATCAAGGGCGCCCACGGCAACCTCTCCGACCTGGAAGACCTGCGCCGCCTGCTGGAGCGCTACCACCAGCGCGCGGTCGGCCTGATCCGGCACCTGCTGCCGCACTACGACAGCCTGCTGCGGCCGGCCCGCGCCAGCTTCCGGCCGATGCCGGTGGCGGGCCGCGCCAGTTCCTGGCGCAAGGACGACAGCCGCCTGCATGTCGATGCCTTCCCCTCGCGGCCGAATCGAGGCGAACGCATCCTGCGCGTCTTTGCCAACATCAACCCTGCTGCTGGATACAAAGGCATTACGGCCTTCCTGG
>CAJCJI010000496.1 GCA_903970595.1 Verrucomicrobiota bacterium | reverse complement strand
TTTTATTTTTGCTGTCAGCACCCGATCGAGTCGGCGCAGACTCAGGGGCGGGTTTCTTGCCTACTTCTTTGCGCTGTTGTAAAGAAGTGGGTCGCCGTCAGGCGAAATAGGGCGTGCGTTACAGGGGGGGATACGGGCCGCGCCCAAGCGCGCGTGCAGAGATTTCAGCGCGAGCCCCGTTACGCTCCCTACATCAATCTGGTCGCAATCGCGTACGCAACAGTCTCAAACCAAAGCCCAACGCCAAACCTCAAGCATTCACCTTCAACCGATACCCTACCCCGGGCTCCGTCAGTATCAACGCCGGCCTTGCCGGATCCGCCTCCAGCTTGCCCCGCAGCTGCCGGATATAAACCCGCAGATAAGCGACATCGTCGCTATTCTCCGTCCCCCACACCTCCCGCAGCAGGTGCCGGTGCGTCAGCACCTTGCCGGCATGGATCACCAGTTGCTGCAGGATGTCGTATTCCTTCGGCGACAGCTTGACCTCGACGCCGTCGCGGCTGATGCGCCGGTGCACCAGGTCCACGCTCAGGCCATCGCTCTGGAACACGGGCTTGCCGCCCTGGGCCTGCACGCGGTGGCGCAGGGCGGTGCGGATGCGCGCCACCAGTTCCTCCACGCCGAAGGGCTTGGTGACGTAGTCGTCGGCGCCGGCGTCCAGCGCCTGCACCTTGCCGCGCTCGTCGTCGCGGCTGGACAGGACGATGATCGGCACCTGCGAGTCCGGGCGCAGGCGGCGGATCACGTCCAGGCCGTCGCCGTCGGGCAGGCCCAGGTCCAGGATGATCAGGTCCACCTTCTCGCGCGCCAGCAGCTCCAGGGTCTGCGCCACGCCGGCGGCTTCCAGTACGGTGTAGTCCTGCACGCCCAGGGTGCTGCGCAGCAGGCGGCGGATGGCGGGCTCGTCGTCCACCACCAGGATCGTGCCCGAGTCCAGGCTCATGCGACCTCCGTGCGCGGCCGCTCGGCGATCACGTCCGGCGAGAATTCGATGACGAATTCGGCGCCGGGGGTATCGGTGCGGTTGCGGACATAGATGCGTCCGCCCATCGCCTCGACGAAGCCCCGGCACACCGCCAGGCCCAGGCCGGTGCCGCCGCGGCCGCGGTCGCCGGCGGCGCGGGCGCGGAAGAACTTGTCGAAGACGCGCTGCAGGTCGGCCTCAGGAATGCCGGGGCCCTCGTCGCGCATCGACACCATCAGGCTGAACTTGTATTGCGCGGCAAAGATTTCGATGGTGGAGCCGGCGGGCGTGTACTTGGCGGCATTGTCCAGCAGGTTGGCCAGCACCTGCTCCATCAGCACGTCATCGAGCAGCAGCATCGGCAGGTTGGCGGGGATGCTGAGCTTGACCTTGTGCTGCCCCAGCTGCTTGGCGCAGCGGCGCAGGGCCGCGCCCACCAGGTCGTGCAGGTCGCAGGGCTCGCGCTTGGGGCTCAGCGCGCCGGCGTCGAGCTGGGTCATGTCGAGCAGGTTGGCGACGTAGCGGTTGAGGCGCTCGGCCTCGTCGATGGCGGTGCTCATCATCTCTTCGCGCGTCTTGTCGTCGTAGAGCGCGCCGTAGGATTTGAGGCTCGACAGCGAGCCGATGATCAGCGCCAGCGGCGTGCGCAGGTCGTGCGAGATGGAGGTGAGCAGTGCCGAGCGCAGCTTCTCGGTTTCGGCCAGCATGCGCGCCTGGTCCACATCCTTGGCCAGGCGGATGCGCTCGATGGCAATGGCGGCGAGGTCGGCCAGGGCGTCGAGCAGGCGCCGTTCGGCCGGGTTGAGCAGGAAGTTCCTGGCCGGCCGGCTGACGCCGATCACACCCACCTTGCCCTGGCCGGTGCGCAGCGGCAGGAACAGGCGGCGGCTGCCGGGCAGGGTGTCGGTGCCGCGGCCGGTAGGCTTGGCGTGTTCCCAGCACCAGGTGGCGGCAGCCAGGTCCGCGTCCTCCAGCAGGGCATCGGGCGGCACCGCCGCCATCTGCTTGAGCGCGCCGCCGTCCGCGTCGGGCGTGAGCAGGCTGACCTCGGCCTTGAGCATGGTAGCCACCTGGCCGGCGGTCGAGGCCATCAGGGTGTCCAGCTTGCGCACGCCGGCCAGCTTGCGGCTGAAGGCGAACAGCTCGGCGGTGGTGCGCGCCTGGCCGCGCGCGGTTTCGGCGAACTGCCGTTCGCGCACGGTGAGGGTGCTGGTGAGCCCGGCCGCCAGGCAGAAAAACACCAGGGCCAGCAGCTGGCTCGGGTCGGCCACTGTAAAGGTATAGATCGGCTCGATGAAGAAGAAGTTGTAGCACAGGGTCGACAGCACCGAGGCGAACAGCGAGGGCCCCAGGCCGTAGCGCGCCGCGCTCCACAGCACCGCGGCCAGGTAGACCAGCGAGATGTTCGGCAGATCCACCAGGGACACCACCACCCGCCCGAACAGCGTGGCGATCGCCGCCGCGACCACGGTGTAGAGGTAGGCCTTGGGATCGGCCTGCAGCCAGCCCTGGCCCGGCGGCGGCCGGTCCGGAGCCTGGTCCTGAGCTGCGGGTTCGCCCTTGGGCGCAGCTTCCTGCTCCGGGCCCGGCCCCTTGCGCCGCTCGACCAGTTCGTCCGCCAGCACGTGCACGTTGATGCCGCGGGCGCTCTTCACCAGGTCGTGCACCACCGAGCCGTGCAGCAGCTCGAACCACCACGGCCGCGCCGACTTGCCGACCACGATCTGCGTGATGTTGTTGTCGCCGGCGAAGCGCAGCACGTCTTCGGCGATGTGCCGCCCGCCGGGCAGGGTGATGGTCTCGGCGCCGAGCTGCTTGGCCAGGAACATGGTCTGCGCCACGCGGTCGTGCTGGGCCTGGCTCAAGTGCAGCGTGCGCGGCGTTTCGAAGTAGATGGCGAACCAGTCGGCGTCGAGCCTGTCGGAGGCGCGCTTGGCGGCGCGCACCAGCCCCGGCGCCGCCGGCGATTCGTTGACGCAGACCAGCAGCCGTTCCGCCGCCGCCCAGGGGCCGCTGATGGCGTGGCTGCGCATGTACTGGCGCATCTGGTCGTCCACGCGCTCGGCGGTGCGGCGCAGCGCCAGCTCGCGCAGGGCCGTGAGATTGCCCGGCTTGAAATAATTCTTGAGCGCGCGCTGCGCCTGCTGCTCGGCGTAGACCTTGCCTTCCTGCAGGCGCTGGATCAGCTCGTCCGGCGTCAGGTCGATCACCTCGACGTCGTCGGCGGTGTCGAAGATGCTGTCCGGCACCGTCTCGCGGATGCGCACCCGCGTGATGCGCGCCACCACGTCGTTGAGGCTTTCCAGGTGCTGAATGTTGAGCGTGGCATAGACGTGGATGCCGGCGCCGAGCAACTCCTCCACGTCCTGGTAACGCTTCGGGTGGCGGCTGCCCTCGGCGTTGGTGTGGGCCAGCTCGTCCACCAGCACCAGCTGCGGCCGGCGCCGGAGGATGGCGTCGAGGTCCATCTCCTGCAGCGTGCGGCCTTTGTACTCGATGGCCTGGCGCGGCAGCACCTCCAGGCCTTCGATCAGCTCCTGTGTCTCCTTGCGGCCGTGGGTTTCCACCACGCCGACGCAGATGTCCACGCCGTCCTTTTTCTTCTTGCGGGCCGCCAGCAGCATCTCGTAGGTTTTGCCCACGCCGGGCGCCGCACCTAGGAAGATCTTCAGCTTGCCGCGCTTCTCTTTCTGCGCCTCGGCGAGCAGCGCCTCCGGGGAGGGGCGGTTTTCGGTTTGCTGCGGGTCCGGCATTGGGGTGGTGTTGAGCTTGTGCGGGAACTGGTGGTGCAGTTTATCGCTTGGCGGGAGTGGGTGCTGATGGAGGGGTGGTTTTCTGCATGATGTGCGCCGGGCTTCATTCGTCGCAAGTAGGTGAAGCGGTTGCCTTTTCTTCCCCTCCCCCTGCGGGAGGGGATTGAGGGGAGGGGTAGCTGTAGCGCTGAGGTATCGGTAAGCGCGCTTGCGGGCGGCCAGTATTGTAGGGTGCGCACCGCGCACCGTTCTCGCTTCGCCGCTGTGCTAAAAGCTCAGCACGCGCGCTTGCGCGCGGCCTGTATCCTCCCTCCGGCGTACCTCCCTATTTCGCCTTTCGGCGACCTACTTCTTGGCAGCAGCGCCAAGAAGTAGGCAAGAAGCGCCGCCCCCGATGTCTGCGCCGATCAATCGCTTGCG
>CAJCJI010000495.1 GCA_903970595.1 Verrucomicrobiota bacterium | reverse complement strand
AAGCTGGAGCTGGCCCGCGCGCTCGGCGCCAGCCACGTCGTCGACGCACGCGGCGACGACGTGGTGGCGGAAGTGCGCGCCGCCACCGGCGGCGGCGCCCACCACGCACTGGAGACTGTGGGCAGCGAGCAGGTGCTGGCCCAGGCCTACGCCGCGACCCGGCGCGGCGGCACCACCGTCACCGCCGGGCTGCCGCATCCGCAGAAGATGTTCTCGGTGCCGGCGGTGAGCCTGGTGGCGGAAGAGCGCACGGTGAAAGGCTCCTACATGGGTTCAGCCGTGCCCTCGCGCGACCTGCCCCGCTACATCGCCCTGTACCAGGCCGGGCGTCTGCCGGTGGACCGCCTGCTGACGCACCGCCTGCGCCTGGAAGAAATCAACGAAGGCTTCGACCGTCTGGCTCGCGGTGATGCAGTGCGGCAGGTGATCCTGTTCGACTAGCCCGTCTTTCTCAACTGGCCCCTTATTTTGTCGATTTTCGGGGTGGGCGCGCGCGCAAGTTTTTGATTGGACTAGAGGTGGGCGCTCGAAAGTGTTTGTAGTGTAGACCTTGGTCGTTGGCGGGTGCCTCGCGCGCTTCTACACTGGCTGCATGTTCCTGCGATGCAACCAACGCAAGAAGGACGGCAAGACGCACCACTACTGGAGCGTGGTGGAGAATCGGCGGTTGTCGGACGGTCGAGTGGCGCAGCGCCAGTTGCTGTACCTGGGGGAGATCAATGATAACCAACGCGAGGTGTGGCGCAAGACCATCGAGATTTTCGACGAAGGATCGAAGCGGCAGGTCGCGCTGTATCCGGAGGACCGGATGCCGGCTGGATCCGCGGACGTCGTGCGCATTCGCCTTGACGAACTTGAGCTGCGGCGCCCACGGCAGTGGGGGGCGTGCTGGTTGGCGGACACGCTGTGGCATCAGCTGAGGCTGGACGATTTCTGGGGCGATCGTCTGCCGCCCTCGCGCGAGGGCACGCCTTGGCTGAAGGTGCTGCGGACGCTGGTGGCGTACCGGCTGATCGATCCGGGCTCGGAGTGGCAACTGCACCGGCAATGGTTTGACCATAGCGCGATGGCGGATGTGTTGGACGCGGATTTTGCACTGGCGGAGAAGAACACGCTGTATCGCTGTCTGGACAAGCTGGTCAAGCACAAGGATGAGCTGTTCAAATTTCTGTGCGGACGCTGGGGCGAACTGTTTGGCGTGCGCTTTGACGTGCTGCTGTACGACCTGACCAGCACGTACTTCGAGACGGACACGCCGCGGGAAGAGGGCGACAAGCGGCAGTACGGCTACAGCCGCGACAAGCGCCCGGACTGCCGGCAGGTGGTGGTTGGACTGATCGTCACGCCGGAGGGATTTCCGCTGAGCTACGAAGTCTTCGCCGGCAACACCCGCGACTGCACGACGCTGGGCGATTTCCTGAAGCGGATCGAGGATCGCTACGGCCGCGCCAATCGAATCTGGATCATGGATCGTGGGGTGCCCACCGAGGAAAGCCTGGGCCAGATGCGGCAGATGGGAGCGTCCTACCTAGTCGGCACGCCCAAGGGCCGGCTGACCCAACTGGAGAAGGCGTTTCTCCTGCAGCCCTGGGAGAAAGTGCGCGAAGGCGTGGAAGTGAAACGGCTGGCGCAGGACGTGGACACCTATGTGCTGGCACAGAGTGCCGCACGCATCGACAAGGAGCGCGCCATGCGTCGCCGGCGCCTGCGGCGCTACGTTGCGCGTCTGCGCGAACTGCAGCAGCAGACGCTCACGCGCGACCAACTGCTGATGAAAGTCGGCGTGGCCCAGCACAACGCCGGTCGTGCCGCCAAAGTGATCCGAGTGCGCCTGCCCGAGAAAGACCAGGCGGTCACGCCCCTCTCCTTTGGCTTCACCCTTGACCGGAACAAACTACGAAAGCTACGCCGCCACGAAGGGCGTTACCTGCTGCGCACCAACATCACCGGACGCGATCCCGCCGACCTGTGGAGCTTCTATATCCAGCTCACCGAGGTCGAACAGGCCTTCAAGGAACTCAAGAACGATCTGGCGGTGCGGCCGATCTACCACCGCCTTGAGCGGCGCATCGAGGCGCATATCTTCGTTGCCTTCCTCGCTTATTGCCTGCAGGTCACCCTCAAGGCACAACTCAAGCGCGCCGCCAACGGAATGACTCCACGTGCCGTCCTCGAGAAATTCAAAACCATCCAGATGGTGGACGTGCATGTGCCCACCACCGACGGCCGCGAATTGATTTTGTCCCGCTACACACAACCCGAACCCGAGCACCGGATGCTGCTGCATCTGCTGCAACTGCAGCTGCCCGATCAACCGCCCCCAAGGATCGTCGCCAAACAAGGCAAACTCGCCGCCGAGCCCATCCCCGCGTAGTGAAGACCTTGAGGGGTCGCTCATTAGAAAATCAAACACTTAGCCCATCCTCAACCTTCCAGTAGAGAAAGACGGGCTAACAGCCGGACTTCGTCGGCCGGGCCAAATGGATCAATTTGGCCCGGTTCTGGCCGGGGGCCCTTGGTTCGGGAGGAATTCTAGGGTATAAAAGAGCTTAGGCTTACAATCTCATGCTGAATGCACGCTCGTGAGCGGGCGCTAGGGATAGGGCAACAGCCTTTAGGGAGAAAGTGTATGTTGCGAATGCTGGCCAGGTTCTTCGTGGTCGCCGCCGCCTTTTGGGCGTCGCAGGCGCTTGCGGTGGGCCTTGGCGATATCATGGTCAAGTCTAAGCTGAACCAACCCTTTTCCGCCTCGATCCCGATCCTCGGCGCGAGCTCTGCGCAGCTCGACTCACTCACCGTGAAGCTGGCGTCGGCGGATGACTTCAACCGCGCCGGCATCGAGCGCGCCGATTACCTGTCCAGCCTGAAGTTCGAGATCCAGGAC
>CAJCJI010000494.1 GCA_903970595.1 Verrucomicrobiota bacterium | reverse complement strand
GGAATTGCGGCTGCGCCGCGCACGCGGCCAGAGCTTTCCGGACTGGATCGCCATGCGCTTCGGCCGGCCGGGTCCGGTGGCCGACGGTGTCGCCCGTCCCGCCAGCCACGAAGAGGCGGCACAGGCCCTGGCCAGCGCGCAGAAGCTCGGTGCCGTGGTCATCCCCTACGGCGGCGGCACCAGCGTCGTCGGGCATCTGCAGGTCCCGGCTTCGGACCGCCCGGTGGTGAACATCTCGCTGGAGCGCATGAACCGCCTGCTCGACCTGGACGAGACCGCGCTGCTCGCGCGCTTCGGCGCCGGAACGGCGGGTCCGCAGGTGGAAGCGCAGCTGGCCCAGCGCGGCTACCTGCTGGGCCATTTTCCGCAGTCCTACGAATACTCCACGGTGGGCGGCTGGGTCGTGACCCGCTCCAGCGGGCAGCAGTCCCTGCGTTACGGCCGCATCGAGCAGCTGTTCGCCGCCGGCCGCCTGGCGACGCCCAGGGGCGAGTTGCGCGTCGGCGGCCATCCGGCTTCCAGCGCCGGCCCCGATCTGCGCGAATGCGTGCTGGGCAGCGAAGGCCGCATCGGCCTGCTCAGCGAAGCGAGCCTGCGCATCCGGCGCCTGCCCGAGCGCGAGGATTTCCACGCCGTGTTCTTTCCCAGCTGGGACCTGGGCCTGCGGGCAGTGCGCCTGATGGCGCAAAGCGACATCCCTCTATCGATGCTGCGCCTGAGCAATGCGGTCGAAACCGAAACCCAGCTGACCCTGGCCGGTCACGAAAAGGCCATCGCCTGGCTCAAGCGCTACCTGCGTCTGCGCGGTTCGGGCGATCAGCCGGTGATGCTGATGATCGGCTTCACCGGCCTCAACCGCGAAGTGCTGCGCACCCGCCGCGAAACCCTGAGCATCGCCAAGCAGTGCCGCGGCGTGCACGCTGGCAAGGTCATGGGCAAGGCCTGGGCGGCGAAGCGTTATTACGGGCCCTACCTGCGCAATGCCCTGTGGCGCGCCGGCTACGCCGCCGATACCGCTGAAACCGCCGTCAACTGGCCGCAGGCCAGCGCCACCATGCAGGCGATCGAGCAGGCCGCGCGCCAGGCCCTGCAAGGCGAGGGCGAGCGCGTACACGCCTTCACCCACCTGTCCCACGTCTACCGGCAGGGCTGCAGCGTCTATTCCACCTTCGTATTTCGCGCCGCGCCCGGCTGCGAGGAGAATCACGCGCGCTGGCGCAAGCTCAAGCGCGCCGTCTCCGAAGCCATCGTCGCGCACGGCGGCACCATCAGCCACCAGCATGGCGTCGGCGTCGACCATGCCCCGTATCTGGAGGCCGAGAAGGGCCCCCTGGGGCTGGACCTGATCCGCGCCGTGGCGCGCGAGTTCGATGCCCAGGGCATGATGAATCCGGGCAAGCTGTTCAGCCCATGAATCCGCGTCCCGCGCTGTCCGATCTACCCTCGCGTTTCGACCTTGTGGTGATCGGCGGCGGCATCACCGGCGCCGGCATCCTGCACGAGGCGGCGGCGGCCGGCGCCAGCGTGCTGCTGGTGGAGCAGGGCGACTTCGCTTCCGGCACCTCCAGCGCCTCGTCGAAGCTGGTGCACGGCGGCCTGCGCTACCTCAAGGACGGACAGTGGCGCCTGACGCTGGAATCCGTGCGCGAGCGCAACCGCCTGCTGCGCAGCCGCGCCGGGCTGGTCGATCCCCAGGCCTTCCTGATGCCGATCTACCGCGGCATGAAGCCGGGCCGGGCGGTCATGCGCATGGGCCTGGCCGCCTACGATGCCATGGGCGGACAGTGGCGCTCGCGCTCGCTTACGGCGCAGCAGGCATTGCAAATGCAGCCGACACTGCGCCGCGAAGGCCTGCTGGGCGCGGTGGCCTACGAAGATGCCC
Source organism: Verrucomicrobiota bacterium (assembly GCA_903970595.1). Lineage (GTDB taxonomy): Bacteria > Pseudomonadota > Gammaproteobacteria > Nevskiales > Nevskiaceae > Nevskia. Next base: position 1,560 of record CAJCJI010000494.1, on the reverse strand, counting down.
GCACCGACGACGCCCGTCTGGTGCTGCGCCTGGTGTTCGAGGCGGTCGAGGCCGGGGCGGTGGCGCTGAACTATGTGCGCGTGGGCGAAGTGCTCAAGGCATCCGGCCGTGTGCGGGGCGTGGCCTTGCGCGATCTGCGCAGCGGCGCCACGCGCGAGATCGAAGCCGGGATGGTGATCAATGCCGCCGGCGTATGGTCCTGCGCCTTGCCCGGCGATCCGGGCGGCGCGCCGACGCTGCGCCCCCTGCGCGGCAGCCATCTGATCTTTCCGCTCGGCCGCCTGCCCTTGCAGCAGGCGGTGTCCTGGCTGCATCCGCGCGACCGCCGGCCGGTCTTCGTCTACCCCTGGGAGGGCGTGGCCCTGTTCGGCACCACCGACCTGGACCACGGCGCGGCCGATCCGGCGCGGCCGGAAATGACGCGGGATGAGGCGCTGTACCTGATGGAAGGGCTCGCGCACCAGTTTCCCGATCTGCGGCTGTCATTGAAGGACGCCATCTCCAGCTATTCCGGCCTCAGGCCCATCGTCGCCGGCGGCAAGGACCAGCCTTCCGCCGAATCGCGCGAATCCGCCATCTGGTCCGGCCCCGGCTGGATCGGCATCACCGGCGGCAAGCTCACCACCTTCCGCCTCACCGCCAGGCAGGTGCTGCATCTGGCGGCGCGGCAGCTGCCGGCGCTGGCGCCACGTGCCGAGACGCCGCTGGCATCCGCAACGCCCGCCGATTCTGAACGGGTGCGGGCGCGCTACGGCAGCGCCTATGTCGATTGGTTGTCGCGCTCCCCCTGGGCAGGCGACCGCGACGGCATTGCCGGGACCCCCTACACCTGGGGCGAGCTGCGCTGGGCCGCGCGCCGCGAAGCAGTGCTGCATCTCGACGATCTGCTGCTGCGCCGGACCCGCATCGGCCTGCTGTTGCCGCAGGGCGGCGCGGCCTTGCTCGATCGCGTCGCGGCGGTGTGCCGCGAGGAGCTGGGCTGGGACTCGGCGCAATGGGCGCATCAGCGCAGCCGCTATCTCGAGCTGTGGCGGCTGCGGCACGCGATCGCGCCATGAGGTTCCAACTGCCTGTTTATGGATCGCGCGGGACGGCTTCATGGCGGTGCCGACTGGCGACGCCAGGGAACCCCTCAATGCCGCTCGCGCCGCGTGTATGAGCGCCGCGCGCCTGCTGGCGATCGACGTCGGCACCCAGAGCGCGCGCGCCATCGTTTTCGATCCGCAGGGACAGCTGCTGGCCAAGGCGCAAATCCCGTTCGACCCGCCTTACGTTTCACCGCGACCGGGCTGGGCCGAGCAGGATGCGGAGATTTACTGGGATGCCGCCGCCGCCGCCTGCCGCGAGTTGTGGCGGCAAGGCGAGCTGCGGCCGGATTCGATCAGCGGCCTGGCACTGACCACCTTGCGCAGCACCGTGGTCTGCGCCGACGCCACGGGGCGGCCGTTGCGGTCGGCCATCGTCTGGCTCGACCAGCGCAAGGCGACGCGGCTGCCGCCGCTGGGCTTGCTGCGGAACGGCTCTTTCGCCGTGGCCGGCGCCAGCCGGCTGATTCATCAC
>CAJCJI010000493.1 GCA_903970595.1 Verrucomicrobiota bacterium | reverse complement strand
TCGACGCTGGCAGCCGCTGGCGGGTCTTGCAGTGGCCGCTTCCCTTGCCGCCGTGGTGTCGGTTGGGGGGTATCGCTGGCTGAATCAGCCCGTCGGCTCCGCGGCAAGCGGATCCGCCCCGGCCGTCACCGCCTCCACGACTGCCAGCTTCCAGCCGGTGGCCCTGGCCAGCGCCCCGCAGGCCAAGCTCGTTCAGGTTGCGGATGAGCCGGTGGAAACCCGCTGGTCGCAGCTCGACGCGGAAACCGCGCGCCAGCTCAGCGAATACATGATGGAACACAGCAACATGCGCGCAGAGCAGGGATTGGGCGGCGCGCTCAGCTATCCACGGATGGTTCGCACGGTTGAATATCGTACGGGCGAGCCGCACTGATGAGGTCCCGGCTGTTCCTGGCAGGCGCAACCGCAGCCTGGGCCGGCGCCTGTTTTTCGGCGCCGGCGGCGGAACCCACGCCGGCAGCTGAACCCTCCGATACGCTGATCCAGGCTGCCGCGGCCGCCCGCAACACCACTTATGAAGGCGTCATCCTGTACCGCGGCGACGACCAGTTCGACGTGCTCAAGGTGCAGCACCGGTTCAAAGATGGCAGCGAGCGGGAGCACCTGGTTTCCCTCACCGGCGAGCCGCGCCAGCTGCTGCGCATCGACAATCGCCTGATCTGCATCCTGCCCAAGGACCGCATGGTCAGCATCGACCGGCCGGCGGGCATGAAGAATTTCCTGGCCCAGCTGACCCCGGCCCGCCTGCACCAGCTGGCGCAGTGGTACGAGTTCCGCGACCAGGGCAGCAGCCGCATCGCCGGACGCGACTGCAACGGCGTGGCGGTGATCCCGCGCGACCAATACCGCTATGGCTACGAAATCTGGACCGACAAGGACACCGGCCTGCCGCTCAAGGTGAGCCTGGTCGGACAGCAGCGCGAACTGCTGGAACAGGTGATGTTCACCGAGGTCTCGTTCCCGGCGGCCATCGAGGACGCGGCATTCGAGGAGCCGGCGGTCGACAGCTCGAAATTCCGCACCATCGCCCAGGTGCTGCCCTCGCTGGATGGCAGCCCCGCCGCGGCCGATGTGCAGCGGCCCAGGGTGTCGTTCGAGAAGCTGCCGCCGGGTTACCGGGTGGTGGCGCGCGAGCAGCGGCCGCTGCCGGCAGGCCAGGAGGGCGAGGTTGAGCACCTGCTGCTGTCGGACGGGCTGTCGGCGGTGTCGGTGTTCAGCGCCATCGAACAGCGCGCCTCCGAGAAGACTTTCGTCGGCGTTTCCCAGCTGGGGCCGATGGAGGCCTATGGCCGCAGCGTGGGTTCGTATCACATCACCATCGTCGGCGAAGTACCAACCCAGGCGATCCGCATGATCGGCGACGGCGTGCGCCCCGTGTTTCCCGTCGAGGTGCCGCCGGAAGCCGGCGAAGACGTGGAAAAGCCCTCCGAAAAACCCCAATAAATCCGGGCAGCGGCACTTGCCGCGATGCCGCGGCCGTGTTCAACTGCTGCCCCGCGGGCGCCAGCGCCAGTTCCCAGGAAGCGGCCGCTAAGCCGATCATCACTCTTGCAACCCCAGCCTCGTCCACCCCTTTCATCGGAGTCACGATCCATGCGTTTGGCCGCCCCTGTCCTGCGGATCGGCTCGATCTGCGCGCTAGCGCTGGCGGCATCCTGCACCCATTCTTCCAATTCCCTGCCGGATTTCGCCGACCTGGTCGAGCGCGTCAGCCCCTCGGTGGTCAATATCAGCGCGGTCTCCTCGGCGCCGCCGAGCGAAGAGGCCAGCGCCGACGAAGGTCAGGGCCAGGTGCCGGACTGGCTTAAGAAGTTCCTGGACAAGCACGGCAAGGACGGCAAGGGTGGCACCCCCGGCAATCCGGACGGCGGCGGCTCCGGATCCGGCGGCGACAGCGCCCCGGAAGATGGCGCGGACGGAGACCAGGGTCCGGGCAACGAGCAGTCGCTCGGTTCAGGCTTCATCCTCACCGAAGACGGCTACATTCTGACCAACCAGCACGTGGTGAACGACGCCAAGGAAGTGACGGTGCGGCTGTCGGACCACCGCGAACTGCCGGCCGTGGTGGTGGGCAGCGACGAGCGCGCCGATATCGCGCTGCTGAAAATCGAAGCCAAGGGCTTGACCGCGGTCAAGCTGGCCGACATCAGCAAGACCCGCGTCGGCGACTGGGTCCTGGCCATCGGCTCGCCGTTCAGCTTCGACTACACGGTGACCGCGGGGATCATTTCAGCCAAGGGGCGCAACCTCGACACCGAGCAATACGTGCCCTTCATCCAGACCGATGCCGCCATCAATCCCGGCAATTCCGGCGGACCCCTGTTCAACCTCAAGGGCGAGGTGGTCGGCGTCAATTCGCAGATCTACAGCCAGACCGGCGGCTTCATGGGCGTGGCCTTCGCCATCCCCATCGACATCGCCTCCAAGGTGGCGCGCGAACTGAAGGAACACGGCAAGGTGACCCGCGGCTGGCTGGGCGTGGTGGTGCAGGAGGTGGACCGCAACCTGGCCAAGTCCTTCAACCTGCCCAAGCCCGAGGGCGCGCTGGTGGTCAAGGTGCTGCCGGACAGCCCGGCGCTGCAGGCCGGGCTCAAGGCCGGCGACGTGTTGCTGCGATACAACAGCGGCGAGCTGACCACCTCCAAATCGCTACCGCCGCTGGTCGGCGACAGCACGCCCGGCGCCACCGTCAACCTGGATCTGCTCCGCGACGGCCGCAGCATCACGGTGAAGGTCGAAGTGGGCACCCTGGACACGCAGGACGAGCCGGATGCCGACGCGTCCGAGGCGCCGCGTCACCCGAAGACGCCGGGTCAGGCGCCCGGTCAAGGCGGCGATCAGGGGCAGGGCCCACCGCTGGGGCTGACGGTGCAGGACCTGAGCGCGGAAGAGCGCAGCAAGGCCAAAGTGGTCAGCGGCGGCGTGCGCGTCAGCGCGGTCGGCGCGGGCCCCGGCCGCGAGGCCGGCTTGCAGACCGGCGACGTGATCCTGTCCATCGCCGGTCAGGAAGTGAGCGGGGTGGCGCGCTACGCCGAGGTGATCGGCCGGCTGACACCCGGGCAAACCGTGCCCCTGCTGGTGCAGCGTCAGGGCTCGCCCCTGTTCCTGGCCTTGCAGGTACCCCCCAAGGGCTAGCCGGCGCGGGCTTTGGCATCGTCATGCTGCTGATGACCCGCCGGGATTGCGCCTTGTGCGACGAGTTCCTTGAGGAACTGGCCCACGAATTCCCGGGCCTGGCCGCCGCGCTGCGCATCGGCGATGTGGACAGCCGCGCGGACTGGCAAAGCCTGTACGGGCGCCGTATCCCGGTGCTGCTCGGCGATGACGGCACGGTATGGTCGGAAGGGGTCCTGGATGTGCCGGGGGTAGCGCGGCGCTTGGCCGCAGCACCCGCGGCGTAAGCGAGTCCGGCCAAACCGGTATACTTCGCCGCTATTTCGCTGCCATTCCCCCCGCCGCTCCCGAATGAAACAGGCGCACATCCGCAATTTCTGCATCATCGCGCACATCGATCACGGCAAATCGACCCTGGCCGACCGCTTCATCCAGCTCTGCGGCGGGCTGGAAGCGCGCGAGATGACCGAGCAGGTGCTGGACAACAACCCGATCGAACGCGAGCGCGGCATCACCATCAAGGCGCAGGCGGTATCCCTGAACTACACCGCGCGCGACGGCAAGACCTACCAGCTCAACCTGATCGATACGCCGGGGCATGTCGATTTCTCCTACGAAGTCAGCCGCTCCCTGGCCGCTTGCGAAGGCGCCCTGCTGGTGGTGGACGCTTCGCAGGGCGTGGAAGCCCAGTCCGTGGCCAACTGCTACACGGCGCTGGAGCAAGGCCTGGAAGTGCTGACGGTGCTGAACAAGATCGATCTGCAGAACGCCGAGCCCGAGCGGGTGGCCCAGGAGATCGAGGAAATCATCGGGGTGGAGGCGATCGATGCGCTGCGCATCTCGGCCAAGACCGGCCTGAACGTGCCCGAGGTGCTGGAGGCGGTGGTGCGCCGGCTGCCGCCGCCGGAAGGTAATCCCGACGCGCCGCTGCAGGCGCTGATCGTCGATTCCTGGTTCGACAACTACCTGGGCGTGGTGTCGCTGATCCGGGTGGTCAACGGCCGCATCCAGAAAGGCCAGAAGGTGCGGGTGCTGTCCACTGGCCGCGACCACGAAGTCACCATCCTGGGGGTGCATTCTCCCAAGCGGGTGGTGAAGAACGCGCTGGAAACCGGCGAAGTGGGCTTTCTGGTGGCGGGGATCAAGGAGATCGACGGCGCACCTGTCGGCGATACCCTGAGCGAGGGCGGGCGCGTCTCCACCGAGCAATTGCCCGGCTTCCGCCGGGTGCAGCCGCGGGTGTTCGCCGGCATGTTCCCGGTCGACGCCGACGAATTCGAGGACTTCCGCGAATCGCTGAAGAAGCTGCGCCTGAACGATTCGGCGCTGCAGTTCGAGCCGGAAAACTCCACCGCCCTGGGATTCGGCTTCCGCATCGGCTTCCTGGGCATGCTGCACATGGAGATTGTGCAGGAGCGCCTGGAGCGCGAGTACAATCTGAACCTGATCACCACGGCGCCTTCCGTGGTGTACGAAGTGGCGCTGGCCAGCGGCGAAGTGGTCAGGATCGAAAATCCGGCGGAGTTGCCGGATACCACCGAGGTCGCCGAGATCCGCGAGCCGATCATCCTGGCCCGTATCCTGATGCCTCAGACCTATGTCGGTCCGGTGATGCAGTTGTGCATGGAAAAACGCGGCGTACAGAAGAATCTGCGCTATCACGGCAACCAGGTGCAGCTGGAAGTGGAGATGCCCCTGGCGGAAGTGGTGCTGGACTTCTTCGACCGGCTGAAATCCGTGTCGCGTGGCTTCGCCAGTTTCGAATACGAGTTTGTCCGCTTCCAGGCGGCGGACCTGGTCAAGCTCGACGTGCTGGTCAACGGCGACAAGGTCGACGCGCTGGCCAGCATCGTGCACCGCGAGGCCAGCTATACCCGCGGCCGCGACCTGACCGAGCGCATGCAGGAAGTGATCCACCGCCAGATGTTCGACGTCGCCATCCAGGCCGCCATCGGCGCCAAGATCATCGCCCGCACCACGGTCAAGGCGCTGCGCAAGGACGTGCTGGCCAAGTGCTACGGCGGCGATATTTCACGCAAGCGCAAATTGCTGGAGAAGCAGAAGGAAGGCAAGAAGCGCATGAAGCAGGTCGGCGCCGTCGAAATCCCCCAGGAAGCGTTCCTGGCGGTGCTGGGCGTCGACCGCAAGAAAAACTGAAGAAGGACCGATCCATGAGTTTCGTCGAAGGTTTCAACCTGATCCTCACCGTTCTCACCGCCGTGACCGGCCTGGTCTGGCTGCTCGACCGGCTGTGGCTGGCGCGGCAGCGCCGGGCGCTGCCCGAAGCGGAGGCCCGGCCGGGAGCCGTGGTCGATTTTTGCGTCAGCCTGTTTCCGGTGATCCTGGCGGTATTCGTGCTGCGCTCGTTCGTGGTGGAGCCGTTCCGCATCCCTTCCGGTTCGATGAACCCGACCCTGTACGACGGCGATTTCATCCTGGTGAACAAGTTTGGCTACGGCCTGCGCTGCCCGGTGGGCAGCTGCAAGCTGGTGCCGATCGGCGAGCCCAAGCGCGGCGACGTGGTGGTGTTCCGCTACCCGGCGCAGTCCGCCGCCGATCCGAACTACGGCAACGATTTCATCAAGCGCGTCATCGGCGTGCCGGGCGACCACATCCAGTACATCAACAAGGTGCTGACGGTCAACGGCCAGCAGGTCGCGGTGCAACCGGCAGGGGTGTTCCCGGTGGACGGCATCGCACAGCGCTTCAACGAGGATCTGATCGGGGTCAAGCACAGCATCCTGATGAATCCGGGCCAGCCCAGCCCCGAGGTGGATAAGATCGTGCCGGCGGGTCACTATTTCATGATGGGCGACAATCGCGACGGTTCCAACGACAGCCGTTATTGGGGCTTTGTGCCGGAGGAAAACCTGAAGGGCAGGGCGATGCTGATCTGGATGAGCTGGAGCAATGGTCCGGTGTTATCCCGCTTCGGCCAGCTGATCCGCTAAGATTGACGGCGGGGGAACCGATTACCCGGCTGCGCCATCCGCCGCCGTTTTTGCGTAGGGGAGAATGAACATGAAGACGATTCACGCACAACGCGGCATCGGCATTTTCGGGCTGGCGTTCCTGCTGGCCCTGATCGCTTTCGTGGCGATCATCGTAATCAAGTGCACGCCGCTGTACCTCAACCAGATGACGCTCTCCCGCGACCTGGCCCAGGTGGCCCACCAGGTCAGCAGTTCGGGCAGCGAGGTCGACCCGGTCGACGTGCACCGGGCCATCGAGCGGCAATGGGACATTGACTACATCACCCAGCTCGAACCCAAGGACATCAAGGTGGGCAACACCGCCCAGGGCGTGACGATCAGTTACGACTACGAAGCGCGCGCGCACCTGTTCTACAACATCTACATCGTCATCCACTTCGCCGACAGCATCCCCCTGCACGGTCACGCAGTCGGTTGAGCGAGGGATTTGCCCGTTTGCAGCGCGCCCTGGATTACAACTTCCAGGAGGAGGGCGCGCTGAGCCGTGCGCTGACCCACCGCAGTCTCGGGGCCGACAACAACGAGCGCCTGGAATTCCTCGGCGATGCGTTGCTCAACTTCGCCATCGGCGAAGAGTTGTTCCGGCGCATGCCCAAGGCGGCGGAAGGCGACCTGTCGCGGATGCGGGCGACGCTGGTGCGCGAGGAAACCCTGGCCGCGGCGGCGCGCCGCATCGAGCTGGGCGACGCGGTCCGCCTGGGCTCCGGCGAACTCAAGAGCGGCGGTTTCCGGCGCGACTCGATCCTGGCCGACGCCCTGGAAGCGGTGATCGGCGCCTGCTATCTCGACGGCGGATTCACCGCCGCCCGCGACTTGTGCCTGCGTCTGCTCGCGCCCGAACTCGAACATCTGCCCGATCCTGGCACCCTCAAGGACCCCAAGACCCGCCTGCAGGAGCATTTGCAGGCCCTCGGCCGGCCGCTGCCGGAATATACCGTGCTGAGCGAGGACGGGCCGCCGCATCGCCGCAGTTTCCGGGTACGCTGCCGCCTTCCCGACGACGGCAACGAAAGCCACGGCGAAGGCGCGAGCCGCCGTTTTGCCGAACAGCAGTCGGCAGAGCGTATGCTGCAGCGTCTGTCCGGAGCGGGAGAGCCCCATGCTTAGCGGCATCGTTGCCATCGTCGGGCGCCCCAACGTCGGCAAATCCTCGCTGCTCAATGCGCTGGTCGGGCGCAAGGTCAGCATCGTCGCTCCCAAGCCGCAGACCACGCGCCACCGCATCCAGGGTGTATTGCACCGGCCGCAGGGACAGGTGGTGTTCGTCGATACCCCGGGCTTGCATCGCAAGGCTCCGCGTGCGCTCAACCGCTACATGAACGATGCCGTGACCGGCGCTCTGCACGACGTCGACCTGGCCCTGTTCGTGGTGGAGGCGGGCCGCTGGACCGACGAGGATGAAGCGGTGCTGGAGAAGCTCAAGCAGGGCCGGGCGCCCGTAGGCCTGATCGTCAACAAGATCGACCGGGTGGATAACAAGTCCGGACTGCTGCCGGAAATCGAAAAGCTCGCCGGCCGCCATGCCTTTGCTTTCATCGTGCCGCTGTCCGCCAAGTCGGGCGATAACCTGGAGGGACTGGTGCGTGAACTGTTCTCGCGCATGCCGGAAGGGCCGCCGCTCTATCCCGAAGGGCAGATCGTTGCGCACGACCTGAGCTTCAGCGTGGCCGAACTGGTGCGGGAGAAGCTGATGCGCGCCCTGGCGCAGGAACTGCCCTACGCCCTCACCGTGGAAACCGAGTCGCTGGACCATTCCGGCACGATCGTGCGCGCTTCCGCCGTAATCTGGGTCGAGCGCGACAACCAGAAGAAAATCGTCATCGGCCAGGACGGCATCATGCTCAAGCGCGTCGGCAGTGCGGCCCGGCGCGAGCTTGAGTTCATGACCGGGGCCAAGGTTGTGCTCAAGCTGTGGGTCAAGGTCAAGGAGAACTGGACCGACGATCCACAGGCGCTGAAGCGCTTTGGTTATCGCGACAGCTGACAATGCCCGAAGCAAAAGCAATCTCGCGCAAAGACGCAAAGACGCGACGAAAAGCTCTTTTTGGGATCGCTTCTGTTTCTGGATTTTTCTCTGCGTCCTTGCGTCTTTGCGCGAGACGCTGTTTTCCGGTCTTGGTGCCGCAGACCTGGTGATGCGCACCCGCGTCGAATTCGAACCGGCTTATCTCCTGGCACAGCGGCCCTACCGTGAGACCAGCCTGCTGCTGGAGGTATTCACGCCGAACCAGGGGCGCGCCGGCCTGGTGGCAAACGGCGCGCGCGGCCCCCGCTCGAAGCTGCGCGGCACCCTGCAGCTGTTCACACCCCTGCTGCTGTCCTGGAGCGAAGCGGGCGAACTGGGAACCCTGCGCGTTGCCGAGTGCGATGGCGCGGCCGTCGATCTTGCCGGGGAAAGGGTGTTTCACGGCTGGTACGTCAATGAGTTGTTGCTCAAGCTGACCGAGCGGCACGATCCGCACCCGCGGCTGTACCGCGACTATGGCCAGACTCTTGGCAGCCTGGCCGGCGACCGGGGCGAAGCGGCCTTGCGCGTATTCGAGAAGCGTTTGCTGGCGCAGATCGGCTATGCCCTGCCGCTGGACGGGGATCTGGAGCCGCAGCGGCGCTACCGCTTCGATCCCGAGCAGGGAGCAAGACCCGCGGAGCGGGAAGATTCCGATGTCTACCCGGGTTCCAGCCTGATGGCCCTGGCCGAGGAGCGCCTGGAAACCCGCCAGGCCCTGCGGGACGCGCGTAAACTGTTGCACGGGGCGCTGCAGCGGCAACTGGCCGGCCGCGAACTGGAAACCCCGCGCCTGCTGCGCGCCGCGCGCGCGGTGGGCGATCCCGCAAAGCGTTGAGGCGGCCTTGAACGACGATGGCAACTGACAAGCACGGTCCGATCCGCCTGGGTGTGAATATCGATCATGCGGCCACGCTGCGCCAGGCGCGCGGCACGCCCTATCCCGATCCGGTGGAGGCCGCGCTGCTCGCGGCTGCCGCCGGCGCGGACAGCATCACGCTGCACTTGCGCGAGGACCGCCGGCATATCCAGGACCAGGACGTGGAGCGGTTGCTGCCGCGCAGCCCGGTCCCGGTCAATCTGGAAATGGCGGTCACCGAGGAGATGGTGGCGTTCGCCTGCCGCATCCGGCCGCGCTACGTCTGCCTGGTGCCGGAGCGCCGGGAGGAGCGGACCACCGAGGGCGGCCTGGATGTCGCCGGCCAGCAGCAGCAAGTGGCCGGCGCCTGTGCGCGGCTGGCGCGGGCGGGCATCGAGGTATCCCTGTTCATCGATGCGGAGCCGCCGCAATTGCAGGCCGCGCTGCAAACCGGCGCGCCGCATGTCGAGATCCATACCGGCGGCTATGCAGATGCCCTCACCGTCAACGCGCAAACCCAGGAACTGGGCAAGATCGCGGCATTCGCCGGCGCGGCCCGCGCGGCGGGACTGGAGGTTCATGCCGGGCACGGGCTCAATCTCGACAACGTTGCGCCGATCGCGGCGATCCCGGACATCGTCGAATTGAATATCGGGCACGCCATCGTCGGCCGCGCCCTGTTCGTCGGCCTGCCCGCGGCAGTGGCGGAAATGCGCCGGGCGATGGCCGAGGCGCGTTATGGTCTGGCCGGCGGGGCCTAGAATAGAGTCATGGCCAATTCCACCATCGCCGATACCATCGGCAACACGCCGCTGGTGCGGGTCAGGCGCCTGCCGGGCATTGGCGACAACACCCTGCTGCTCAAGCTCGAGGGCAATAATCCGGCCGGTTCGGTCAAGGATCGCCCGGCCTATTCGATGATACGGCGCGCCGAGGAGCGGGGCGAGATCAAGCCGGGGGACACCCTGATCGAGGCCACTTCCGGCAACACCGGTATCGCCCTGGCCATGGCGGCCGCGGTCAAGGGCTATCGCATGGTGCTAATCATGCCGGAGCACATGAGCGCGGAGCGGCGCGCGGCGATGAAGGCGTTTGGCGCCCAAATCGTGCTGGTGACGCAGGAGCAGGGCATGGAGTATGCGCGCGACCTGGCCGACCGGATGGAACGGGACGGCGAGGGCCGGGTGCTCAACCAGTTCGCCAACCCCGACAATCCCCGCGCCCACTACGAAGGCACCGCTCCGGAAATCTGGCGCGAAACGCAGGGCCGGCTCAGCCACTTCGTCGCCACCATGGGCACCACCGGCACCATCATGGGCTGCTCGCGCTTTTTTAAGGAGCAGAGTCCGGCCATCCAGATCGTGGGCGTGCAGCCGGACGGGGAGTCTTCCATTCCGGGCATCCGCAAATGGCCGGAGGCCTATCTGCCCCGGATCTTCGACGCGCGTCGGGTCGATCGCGTCGTGGAGGTCAGCGCCGGCGATGCCGAGGACACCATGCGCCTGCTGGCCTCGAGCGAGGGCATCTTCGCCGGGCCCTCATCCGGCGGCTCGGTCTGGGCGGCTTTGCAACTGTGCCGCGGCCTGAGCGGCGCCACCGTCGCCGCCATCGTCTGCGATCGCGGCGACCGTTATATTTCCACCGGCGTGTATCCGGACTAGAGCGCGCCTTGGGCACCACGAATTCAAAGGCGGCCTTGCCGGGCGGCGGCGCCATGCTACGGCGTCGCATCCCGCCGATGGCTTACCGGAGTTAGCTGACAACAATGCCGATCCGCGAACCCATCCTGGTATTCGATATCGAGACCGTGCCCGACCTCGAGGGCGGGCGGCGCGTGCACGGATTCGCCGGCCTCGACGACGCGGCGGCGATCCAGGCGATGAAGGCGCAGCGGCTGGCGGAAAAAGGCACCGACTTCCAGCCGCCGCACCTGCATCGGGTGGTGGCGATTTCCTGCTGCCTGCGCAGCGGCGAGGATTTCCGCGTCTGGTCGCTGGGCGAAGCCGAGGCGCCGGAGGCCGAGCTGGTGAAGCGCTTCTTCGACGGCGTCGAAAAGTACCGGCCGACCCTGGTGTCCTGGAACGGTTCCGGCTTCGACCTGCCGGTGCTGCATTACCGCGCCCTGATCCACCAGCTGAGTACGCCGCATTACTGGGACACCGGACATTTCGAGCGCGAGTCCAAGTGGGACAACTACATCAGCCGCTACCAGTTCCGTCACACCGACCTGATGGATGTGCTGGCGCTGTACCAGCCCCGCGCCTATGCGCCCCTGCACGAAATGGCGCTGCTGCTCGGCTTCCCCGGCAAGCTGGGGATGGACGGGTCCAAGGTGGCCGAGGCTTTCGCCGCCGGCCGCATCGCCGAGATCCGCGCCTATTGCGAAACCGATGTGCTCAACACTTACCTGATTTACCTGCGCTTCCAGCTGATGCGCGGCCTGCTCTCCAACGCCGAGCACGGGCAGGAGGTGCAGCGCGCCCGCGATTTCCTGGCCCAGAGCGCCGCCCCGCACTGGGCCGAATTCCTGGCGGCCTGGGGCTGATGGGGTCGCGCTCGCGCCGCCGGGCCGTACCGGCAGGAGAATTCACCGCCGACATCGTCGACTTGGCGCACGACGGACGCGGGGTTGCCCGCGTTGCCGGCAAAGCCACCTTCATCGCCGGGGCGCTGCCGGGCGAGCGGGTGCGCTACCGCCTGGACCGCGTCTCGCGCGACGCCGACGAAGGCGCGGCCACGGCGGTCGAGCAGGCCTCGCCGCACCGGGTCGAACCGGTTTGCCGCCACTTCGGCGTCTGCGGCGGCTGCACGCTACAGCATCTGGCGCCGGAACAGCAGGTGCTGTTCAAACAGAAGCAGCTGATCGAGTCGCTGGCGCGTATCGGCGGCGTAGCCGCCGAGGAGGTTGCGGCGCCGGTGACCGGTCCGGTGTGGGCTTATCGGCGCCGTGCCCGCCTCGGCGCCAAGCTGGTGCCGAAAAAGGGCGGGGTTTTGGTGGGCTTCCGGGAACGCGAGTCGCCCTTGCTGGCGGCGATCGAATCCTGCGCGGTGCTCGACCCGCGCATCGGAACCCGGCTGCGCGCGCTGGCCATGCTGATCGGCGGCCTGTCGGTGGCTGCACGGCTGCCGCAGCTCGAAGTCGCCTGCGCCGGTCACGCGGCCCTGGTGTTGCGCGTGCTGGACGAGCCCAGCGCCGCCGACCGCGAGGCCTTGGCTACATTTGCCGCCGCCCACGATCTGGACCTCTACCTGCAGCGCGGCGGTCCCGACTCGATCGCGCCGCTGGGCAGCGTTCGAGAACTGGTGTACTCGCCGGACGGCAGCGCCTTGCAGCTGCGCTTCGGTCCGGCCGACTTCGTACAGATCAACGGCCCGGTCGCCCAGGCCATGGTGCGTCAGGCCTTGCAGTGGCTGGCGCCGGAGCCGGGTCAGGCGGTGCTGGAGCTGTTTGCCGGGCTCGGCAACTTTACCGCGCCGCTAGCCCGCAGCGGCGCCCGCGTCACGGCCGTGGAAGGCGAGGCGGCGCTGGTCGAGCACGGCCGCGACAACCTGCGCCGCAATGGCCTAGAAGCGCACTATTTCCGTGCAGACCTGTTTGCGCCGGATCCGCAGGCGCCCTGGCTGCGCCAGGCCTGCGACCTGGCCTTGCTCGATCCGCCGCGTTCCGGCGCGCGGGAAATCCTGCCGCTGCTGGCGCGGGCGCAGCCGCAGCGCATCGTCTACGTCTCCTGCCACCCGGGCACCCTGGCGCGCGACGCCGGCGTGCTGGTGCGGGAGCACGGTTACCGCCTGCGCCGCGCCGGTGTGCTCGACATGTTTCCGCATACGGCGCACGTCGAGTCCATGGCCTTGTTTGAGAAGGGATAACGGGATGCCGCTAGAGATCGAACGCAAGTTCCTGCTGCTGAATGACGACTGGCGCGCCGAGGCGTCGCGCTCCATTCCGATGCGTCACGGCTATCTGACCGACCTGGGCAGCCGGGCCTCGGTGCGTGTGCGGGTCGAGGGCACGGTGGGCAAGCTCAACATCAAGGCCGCGGTGGTCGGCGCGGCACGAGCCGAATACGAGTACGAAATCCCCGCCGCGGAGGCCGAAGAGGTGCTGGCGACGCTGTGCGGCGGCCTGATCCTGAAGACCCGCCACTATGTCGACCGCGATGGCCTGACCTGGGAAATCGACGTATTCGAAGGGGCCAACTCCGGCCTGGTGGTGGCTGAGGTGGAATTGGACGCGGTCGACCAGGAATTTCCGCGGCCGGCATGGCTGGGGCGCGAGGTGACGGCCGAGCTGGGCTATTACAATCATGCCCTGGCCAAGCGGCCCTACGGCGAATGGAGCGGGGCCGAGAAATCGGCGGGCCCGGCCCGCCCGAATCTGTGAGTTCGCGCAATATCGGCGGCATCGATCTGTGAGAGCATGGGCAGTTCGTCGAATTCTTCATTACGTTTAGAAACATATGAGCATGATTGGGCCATTGATGGCCGATATCGGCGGCCTGGGTTTGACCGCCGAGGATCGCGACGTGCTGACGCACCCCCTGGTCGGCGGGGTGATCCTGTTCGCGCGCAATTACAGCGATCCCGAGCAGCTGCGCGCCTTGTGCGCGGACCTGCTGGCGCTGAAACGCTCGCGGCTGTTGCTGGCGGTGGATCACGAAGGCGGGCGGGTGCAGCGCTTCAGGGTGGGGTTCACCCGCATTCCCGCCATGGGCACCCTGGGCAAGCTGCATCAGGAGTCGCCGTCGAGGGCGGTGGAAGAGGCGCGTTCGCAAGGATTGACCATCGGCCGCGAGTTGTCGGCGTATGGCATCGACCTGTGCTTCGCTCCGGTGCTGGATCGGGATACGGGGGTCAGCCAGATCATCGGCGACCGGGCCTTTTCCGAGGATCCCGCCGTCATCATCGGCTTGAGCCGCGCCTTCCGCGCCGGCCTCAACCAGGCGGGCCTGGCTGCCACCGGCAAGCACTTTCCGGGGCATGGCGCCGTCGCGGCCGATTCGCATACCGAGCTGCCGGTGGACCGGCGCAGCTTCGCCGAGATCGAGGCCAAGGATCTGGCGGCGTTCCGGGCGCTGATCGAGGACGGCATCGAATCGCTGATGATGGCCCATATCCGTTACACCGCCATCGATGAAAAGCCGGCATCGCTGTCGCGGCGCTGGATTCGCGGCCTGCTGCGCGTGCAGCTCGGCTACAACGGCGCGGTGATCTGCGACGATCTGAGCATGGCGGGCGCCAAGGCCGGCGGGGAGATCGTCGAACGCGCGCTGATGGCGCTGGACGCCGGCTGCGACATGCTCCCGGTCTGCAACGACCGCGAATCGCTGCTCAAACTGCTCGCTGCCCTGCCGGTCAAGCCGCGCCGCCTGTCCAGCGCCCGCCTGCAGAAGCTGTATCGCCGGGAGCTCGCCGCATGAGCCGTCTGCTGGAAGCCCAAGAGGTGTTGCGACAGGCGGACTGTGTCTGCGACGCCGCTGCCGTGAGTGCCGCTTACGATCGTCTCGCCGCGGCTCTCGGAGCCGAGTACGCGGGCAAGAATCCCCTGGTGCTGGCGGTGATGATCGGCGGACTGGTGCCGGCGGCGGAGATTCTCAGGCGGGTCGATTTCCCCTTCGAACTGGACTACCTGCACGCCACCCGCTATCGCGGCGCCACCAGCGGCGGCGGCCTGTTGTGGAAGCGCCAGCCCGACGCGCCGCTGGCGGGCCGGCACGTGCTCGTGATCGACGACATCCTCGACGAGGGCCACACCCTGCTGGCGGTGCGCAAGGCGCTGCTCGAGTTCGCTCCGGCGAGTCTGAAGGTCGCGGTGCTTGCGGAAAAGAAGCATGCGCGGCTGGCGCCGGGCGCGCATGCCGAGTTCATCGGGCTGAGCGTGCCAGACCGCTATGTCTTCGGTTGCGGCATGGACTACAAGGAATACTGGCGCCAGCTGCCGGCGATTTACGCGGTAAAGGAATAAAGGATTTCATCAACTATCGTTCAGGAGCGGGCATGGCATTAGTGGCAGTGATCGGCGGCACCGGCATGAACCAGTGGCCGGGGCTGGAGGTGCACAAGCAGTTGCGGGTCGACACGCCGTTCGGCGCGCCGTCGGCGCCGCTATTGCTCGGCAAGGTTTACGGCATCCAGGCGGTATTTCTTGCCCGCCACGGCGAGGGCCACAGGATTCCGCCCCACGCCATCAACTACCGCGCCAATATCTGGGCTTTGCATCAGGCCGGCGTGAACGCCGTGGTGGCCATTGCCGCGGTCGGGGCCATCGCCCCCTGGCTGCCGCCGGGAGCGGTGGGGGTGCCGTCCGACCTGATCGACTACACCTACGGCCGCGAGCACACCTATTCCGACGGCGAGCACGCCGAACTCAAGCACGTCGAGTTCACCGAGCCCTACAGCGAGCGCGTGCGCCGCGAACTGCTGCACGGCGCGCTGGACGCGCGGCTGGACATTGCCTCCAGCGGCGTAATGGGTGTTACGCAGGGGCCGCGCCTGGAATCCACGGCGGAGATCAGGCGGCTCAAGCGCGACGGCTGCGACATGGTGGGCATGACCGGCATGCCGGAGGCGGCCCTGGCGCGCGAACTCGGCCTGGACTACGCCTCCCTGGCGGTCAGCGTGAACTGGGCCGCGGGCCTGGGTTCGGGCGACATCCACGGTGAAATTCACCAGTCGATCGAAGCCGGAATGGCCAAGGTGCGGGCGATCCTGGAGCGGGCGCTGCCGGCGCTGCGCGCGCGCGACGAAGTGATCGACGCCTGAGGCACTACCCAGGCTGCGGCCGGCGTACACTGTGACGCCGGGAATCGCGGCAAGGCGCGTCCGGCAGCGGGAGGGCCAGGGCCTGTTAACGCTACTTTGGTCGCTGCGTTGCCCCCAGAATCGCGTCAATCTAGGCGCGAGGAGCGAGGTTTAGTCGGACTAAATGAGCGACGAGCAACGACGGATGACGCGATTCTGGGGGCAACCCTCCGGGACGGGGGTGATTTTCACGCATTGCGTTATCTCTCCTCGCTCATGTACTTACAGTACACATCGCTCGTCGTTCCTAGCACTGCGCGAAAATTACCCCCGTCGCAGCGATCAAAGTAGCGTTAACAGGCCCTAGGGCAATCCGCCGGGCATCAAGACCCTGGGCATGATCCTGCCGCAGGCGACCAACCCGCTGTCGGCCTCGGGCTGGGGCGTGGTCATCAGCTACGACGAGGACGGGCACGTCGCCGACGACGACGCCGCCAAGATCGACTACAACGAGCTGCTGCAGAAAATGCAAAAGAACGAGGTCGCGATCAACGAGGAGCGCAAGAAACAGGGCTATGCCGGCCTGCACCTGCTGGGCTGGGCCGAACCGCCGCGCTACGACGGCCAGAGCCACAAGCTGTACTGGGCGCGGGAGTTGAAAGCCGACAACGCCGACGAAAACACCCTGAATTACAGCATCCGCGTGCTCGGCCGCAAAGGTGTGCTGGAGCTCAACGCGGTGGCGGCCATGCGCGACCTGGCGACCATCCGCGAAGAAATGCCCAAGGTGCTGGCCTTCACCAACTTCACCAGCGGCAACCGCTACACCGATTTCGATTCCGGCACCGACAAGGTCGCCGCCTACGGCATTGCCGCCCTGGTCGCCGGCGGCATCGCCGCCAAGGCCGGACTGTTCGCCAAACTGGGTCTGCTGCTGCTCGCCGCCAAGAAATTCATCATCATCGGCCTGGCCGCGGTGGCCAGCTTCTTCCGCAAGCTGTTCCGCGGCAAACCGAAAACCCCGCCCTCAGGGCCTCCCCCGGCCTAAGCCGCGGCCTGGAAACCGCCCGGCTTGCGCGGCGCGCTGGCGCAGGCATCCTGCTCCAGTCCCTGGTCCAGATACCAGCACTGGATATACGCGGTCAGGCGCGTGCGGTATTCCTGCGGCACCTCGTAGCCCTGGAAGATTCTCGCGACGTCCTGCTGCGCCGCCGCCAGGCTGGCTTCAATCCTGCTGCTGTCCTTCATGGCATCCCCCGCAATGCCCGCATCCGTTACGGGCCCTTGCCGAGCATGAGACACGATCCGAGGCGGGAAAAAAGCGACCTGGCTCTCAATTCACTTCGGCAATGAGCCCGGCCAAGAATGAATTGTGGACCGCGTCACATAGTACTCACGTAGGGCGGCCCGTGGCCGCCGTGGTTTTGCGCCACGCTTCCGGCGGCCACGG
>CAJCJI010000492.1 GCA_903970595.1 Verrucomicrobiota bacterium | reverse complement strand
CCCGCCTGCGTCTGGTGGAGCAAACCCTGCGCGGCCTGTCGCAGGCCGGGCTGGCGCCGCAGCCCGGCCGCGGCTTCAGTCTGCAGCTGGACACCGCGGAGTTTTTCGACCGGGGCCTGGACGGCTTGGCCAAGCTGGGTCTGGGTTCCAGCGCGGCCCTGACGGTGGCCCTGGCCTCGGCCCTGGCGGTGTTCGTCGGCCGCGGCGCCGCCACCGCCAATCGCAGGGTCTGGCTGGAGCAATTGCTGCAGCTGCACCGGGAATTCCAGGGCGGACACGGCAGCGGCGTGGACGTGGCGGCCGGCCTGATCGGCGGCGTCATTTCCTATCGCCTGGTGGAGGGTGGAAGCTTGCCCCGCTTCGAGCCAATGAACTGGCCCGGCGCGGTGCATACCCTGTTCGTCTGGTCCGGCCGTTCGGCTTCCACTTCGGATTTCCTGGAGCGCCTGGCGCTGTGGCGCAAGACGCATGGCGCGGAGTATGCAAGCCAAATGAGCGCGCTGGGCGCCATCTCCAGCGCGGCGCAGGAGGCGATCGTGCAGGGCCGCAGCCACAGCCTGGTCGAGGCCTGCGCTGCTTATGCCGCGGCCTTGCGCGCGTTCGGCCTGGCCTGCGGCCTGGACATTTTTTCGGCCGAGCATGTCCAAATTGCGGAACTGGCCGGGCGCGCCGGCGTCAGCTACAAGCCTTGCGGCGCCGGCGGCGGCGATTTCGGCGTGGCGTTCTCGCTGGATCCGGAACGTCTGGTCCAGCTTGAGCGCAGCGTCGCCGAGGCCGGGTTCCGCTGTGTGCCGCTGGCGGTCGACGAAGCGGGTTTGCAACTGGATTACACCGGCTTTTGATTGCCTAAGACTAAAGAGGACTCTCTATGAACGCTGAACGGTCCCGCTTCCCGGAGTTCTACAAGCTGTCGGTGTCGGAGCGCGTGCGCGTGATCCACGAGCGCGGCTGGCTGTCCGCCGAGGACTACCAGGCGCTGATCTCGGGCGAGCATACGCTGAAGATCCAGAAAGCCGACAAGATGATCGAGAACGTGGTCGGCGTGATGGGTCTGCCGGTCGGCCTGGGTCTGAACTTCCTGGTCAACGGCCGCGACTACATCGTGCCGCTGGTGGTGGAGGAGCCCTCCATCGTCGCCGCGCTGTCGTCCGCCGCCAAGGTGGTGCGCGGCGCCGGCGGCTTCGAGGTGGAAAGCACCGAGCCGGTGCTGATCGGCCAGGTGCAGGTGGTCGACGTGCCCCACGTGTCCCGGGCCAAGGCCGCGCTGCTGCAGCGCAAGGCCGAGATTCTCAATCTGGCCAACAGCCTGCACCCGCAGATGGTGGCGCGCGGCGGCGGCGCCCAGGACCTGGAAGTGCACCTGCATGCGCGTCCGGAAGGCGGCGACATGCTGGTGGTGCACCTGCTGGTGGACACCCGCGACGCGATGGGCGCCAACCTGGTCAATACCATGTGCGAGGGCGTCGCTTCCCTGGTGGAATCGATCAGCGGCGGCCGCGTGTTCCTGCGCATCCTGTCCAACCTGACCGACCGCGCCATGGTGCGCGCGCGCTGCGTCATCCCGGTGGACCATCTCGGCGGCCGCCAGGGCTATACCGGCGAGGAAGTGCGCGACGGCGTGATCCTGGCCAACGAATTCGCCAGCATCGACCCCTACCGCGCGGCGACCCACAATAAAGGTGTGATGAACGGCGTCGATGCCGTGGCCCTGGCCACCGGCAACGACTGGCGCGCCATCGAAGCCGCGGCCCACGCCTATGCGGCGCGCGGCGGCCGTTACACCTCGCTGACGCGCTGGTTCAAGGGGCCCAAGGGCGAGCTGGTGGGCGAGCTCGACATCCCGATGAAGGTCGGCACCGTCGGCGGCCCGTTGCAGTCCAATGCCACGGTGGCGTTGAACCTGCGCCTGCTCGGCGTCAAGAGCGCGCGCGAGCTGGCCGAAGTAATGGGCGCCGTGGGCCTGGCGCAGAATTTCTCCGCCCTGCGCGCCCTGGTCACCGAGGGCATCCAGCAGGGCCACATGACGCTGCATGCGCGCAGCGTCGCCGTCGCCGCCGGCGCCACGCCGGAAATCTTCGACACCGTGGTCGAGCGCCTGGTGGAGAGCGGCGAGATCAAGATCTGGAAGGCGCAGGAAATCGTGGTGCAGGTGCGCAAGGAGGCCCGCGGCGCCAGCGAAGTGGTGCCCGACCTGCACGCCTGCGGCTACGGCAAGGTGATCCTGCTGGGCGAGCACGCGGTGGTCTACGGCAGTCACGCCATCGCCGCGCCGGTGCCGCTGGCGGTGCGCGCCGCGGTGCAGGACACCACGTCCGGCGGTGTCGACATGATGATCCCGCGCTGGGGCGTGGAATACCGGCTGCACCGCGATCCCTCGCACCGCGATTCGTTCCAGCGCTCGCTCGGCATCATCTTCGACACCCTGGGCCTGACCGAGCGCTCGGTGCGCATCGAAGTGTTTCCCAACGTGCCGCGCGCCATGGGTCTGGGCGGTTCGGCGGCGATGGCGGTGGCGATCATCCGCGCGCTTGACCAGCACTTCAAGCTGGGACTGAGCGACGCCCAGGTCAACCAGCTGGCCTACGCTTGTGAAAAGGTGGCGCACGGCACGCCCTCGGGCATCGACAACACGGTGGCGACCTACGGCAAGTTCGTGCTGTACAAGCGCGCCGAAGGGGCCGATGCGAAGCCCCTGATGCGGGAACTGCATGTGCCCAAGGCCATTCCGATCGTGATCGGCATCAGCGGCAAGGAGAGCCTGACCGCCAAGACCGTCGGCGGCGTGCGCACCGCCTGGCAGCGCGACCCCGAGCTGTACGAGCGCATCTTCAAGGAGATCGACCGCCTCACCCTGCAGGGTGTGGAGGCGGTGCAGAAGAGCGACCTGGAGCGCCTCGGCGACCTGATGAACATCTGCCACGGCCTGCTCAACGCGCTGCGCGTGTCGAGCTGGGAAGTGGAGGAGCTGGTGCAGATCGCGCGCGAGAACGGCGCCCTCGGCGCCAAGCTGACCGGCGGTGGTGGCGGCGGCTCGATCATCGCGCTGTGCCCGGAGAACCCGGAGAAGGTCATCGCCGCGATGCGCGACGCCGGCTACCAGGGCATGGAGGTG
>CAJCJI010000491.1 GCA_903970595.1 Verrucomicrobiota bacterium | reverse complement strand
AACCATGCGTTCGCTCGCCGTCCTTGGCGCACATGTTATCGGTTTGGCGCGGAGTGAGGCGGCGGCGCGCGAAGCCTGCTCTGTCAATCGGCGTGCAAACGGGACCCCCGATCGGCGCCGAATAGGGACCCCCTTGCGGCATCACGATACGCTGGGGCCGGTCGCGGATTTCGCGCTGGCGCTGGCGTAGGGAGGGCGTAGCCCGACCGGAGGCAGCGCCAGCGCGAAGCAGTTTTCTATGTGGCGTTGGGGCGGGTCAGCTGCGGTTTTTGAAGCGCCAGCTATCGTTGCCGGTCTCGACGATGTCACAGTGGTGAGTGATGCGGTCGAGCAGCGCAGTGGTCATTTTGGGATCGCCGAAAACGGTGGGCCATTCGCCGAATGCCAGGTTGGTGGTGATGATCACTGAGGTCTGCTCGTAGAGCTTGCTCATCAGGTGGAACAGCAGCTGACCGCCGGAACGGGCGAAGGGGAGATAGCCCAGCTCATCAAGCACGACGAGTTCGAGGCGGCCGAGGTGGGCGGCAAGTGCACCGGCCTTGCCGATCCGCGCCTCATCCTCAAGCCGGGTGACCAGATCGACGGTGTTGAAGTAGCGGCCACGGGCACCGGCACGCACGACGCTGGCGGCAATGGCGATGGCCAGGTGGGTCTTGCCGGTGCCCGTTCCCCCGACCATCACGATATTGCGTTTTGCCGGCAGGAATGATCCGGCGTGCAGCGAGCGGACCAGTTCCTCGTTGATCGGCGTGCCGTCGAACACGAATGCGTCGAGATCCTTGATCACCGGCAGCTTGGCTGCGCTCATCCGGTAGCGGATCGAGGCGGCATGGCGATGGGCGGCTTCGGCGCGCAGCAGATCGGTCAGTATCTCGGGCGTGGTGCGCTGGCGTTGCACGCCGGTGGTCACCGCCTCGTCGAACGCGCCGGCCATCCCCTTGAGGCCCAGCGCGCGCATGGCGTCGATCATCTCATGCCGCTGCATTGTGGCCTCGCACCGTGTCATAGATCGTGCAATCGGCACGGGGCGGATGCTTGAGCTTGAGATCAACCACAACGCTCAGTGGCTGATCTGCAGGCGGCTCGCGGCGGCGCGACAGGATGTTGAGGATCACTTCGTCGCTGGCAGCACCGGCGTCGAGCGCTTCGCTTGACGCGGCCTCGACGGCTTCCAGGCCATCGCTCAATATGGCGGCCAGAACCCGGACGAAGCGGCGATCGGCTTCATCTCCGCTGCCCAGCTTGCGCCGCAGCCGGGCAAGCGCCGGCGGCAGATCCCAGTTCTGGAATGGCGCACCATTCCTGAGCGCACCGGGCTTGTGCACCAGTACCGGTAGATAGTGCCAAGGGTCGTAGATCGTCCGGTCGCGCCCGAAGTGGCGAGGATGCTCGGCAATGACCTCGTCACCCAGGCGAACGACAATCCGGTCGGCATAGGCGCGGACCTGAACCGCACGGCGCACCGCCCGTGCCGCCACCGAGTAGCGGTTGCGGTCGAAACTGATCAGGCAGGTGCCGGTCACTGCGTGGCTCGTCTCGTGGAAGCCATCGAACGGCGCCAACATCGGTTGCAGCGCGGGCTGTTCGGCCTCAAGAGCCTGCGCAACGGTAATGTCCTTTTGCTCGGGGTGCGGGTGCATCGCCGCCCAGCGCAGGCACTCTGCCTCAAGCCAACCGTTCAGTTCCTCAATGCTGGCAAACTTCAACCGTGGTTGGAAAAAGCGACCGCGTATCGTCTGAACCTGGTTCTCGACCTGACCCTTCTCCCAGCCTGCCGCTGGCGAACAGGCGGTCGGCTCGACCATGTAGTGATCGGCCATGACCAGGAACCGGCGGTTGAAGACGCGCTCCTTGCCGACGAACACCGTCGTCACCGCAGTCTTCATATTATCGTAGATCCCGCGCAGCGGCACCCCGCCGAAGAAGGCGAAGCCGCGTGCATGCGCGTCAAACACCATCTCCTGTGTCTCGCGCGGATAAGCCCGGACATAAACCGCCCGTGAGGCACACAGCCGCATGTGCGCCACCTTCACGCGCATCGGCTTGCCGGCGATCTCCACATCCTCGTGGCTCCAGTCGAACTGATACGCTTCGCCGGGCTTGAACAGCAGCGGGATGAAAGCAGGCAAATTGCCGCCCGGATCCTTGCGCAGCGCCTCAGCCCAGCGCCGGGTATAGCGCCGGACCGCATCGTAGGACCCTTCGAACCCATCGCGGCGCAGCAGGTCATGGATCCGCGTCATCCGCAGCCGATCACGCCGATGCCGCGCCTCGTTCTCCGTCAGCAGGGTGTCGAGACGTTCCTGAAAAGGGCCGATCCGGGGCAGCGGCTGAACCGAGCGATGATAATCGAACGCGCCTTCAGGTGCCCGGATCGCCTTGCGCACAACCTTGCGCGACAGCCGCAGATCTCGCGCAATCTCTTTGATCGCTTTGCCGCTGGCGTGCTCACGCCGAATACGAACCACTGTCTCCACAACCAACATCCCGATCTCGCCACCTGGAAAACCAGGCCGCTGTCTACACCATCGAAATGAGGGGTCCCTTTTGGACGCCGATCACCCCGCTAACGGGGTCCTTTTTGCACGCCG
>CAJCJI010000490.1 GCA_903970595.1 Verrucomicrobiota bacterium | reverse complement strand
TGATTCGGCGCAGACTCAGGGGCGGCGTTTCTTGCCTACTTCTTTACGCTGTTGTAAAGAAGTAGGTCGCCGAAGGCGAAATAGGGAGGTACGCCGCAAGGGAGGATACGGGCCGCGCGCAAGCGCGCGTGCCGAGATTTCAATGCGTACCCCGGTGCGCGATGCGCACCCTACAACTTAGCTCGCACGGCTGCGCCAGTGGGCAAAGAATTCCTTCACCTCCATATTCGCTGCAAACTCCCCGCGATCAGCCTCTTCCGTGGCCTGGCGAATCTCGCCGATCTGCCATTCATTCAGTTCGATGAATTCGCGGATCGCTTCGCCGGCCAGATAGGAACGGCTGCGCTGCATGGCCCCGGCCAATTGGTCCAGACGAAGCCGCGTCTCTTCGTCAAAACGTATGGTCATTGTGGTGGACATACCGTGGCTCCGTATGCATGTGTGTGAATCGTACTACTTTGTGCTTGTTCGAAGGGAAGGCATTGGCCGCGCGCAAGCGCGCTCACCGAAGTTTCAAAGCTCGGCGGGCACGGCCCGCCCTACTATCGTTCCAGTTTGCGCCATTGCTTGAGCAAGAGCATGCCGCCCCAGGTCCAGGCCAGTACCATCAGGCTAGTCCCGATGAACTTCGAAAGCCCGGCCAGGACATGGTCGTATGGCAGCGCATGCAGCGGCGCGAGGATGTTGTGCCAGTCATGCCGCAGGTCGCGCATCTCCACGGCTTCGTCCGACCATTCGCCGGTGAGCGGCAAAGCCATGGCCCGCGCGTCGCCGATGTAGGGCGCAAGATCGATGAAGTTCTGCCCGCACCACCACAGGCAGATCGAGGCCGAGAACGGCTGGCTCTGCCAGTCCAGGAAATATACCAGCAGGATCAGCGGCAGCAGGCACTGGAACAGGCTGCCGCCGAGGAACATCAGCCAGGTGCCAAAGGGGCGGAACAAGACATGTCCGAATTCGTGGAACGGCAGGTCGACATGGTGCAGGAACGAGGCGCCGACCGTGTCGCCGTCGATGGGCTGCAGGATGAACCAGAGGCCCCAGATCACCGTACCGATCAGGACGGCGGCGTTGCCGTACAGCGTCAGGCTGTTGATGCGGTCCGGCGTGTGCCACAAGGCGGCGCGGATCCTGAGCCACAGCGGCGCGCGTTCGTCCGGCTGGTCTGCCGCGATTTCGGGGGCGATGGCGATCTTGGAGGAAAGCGCAAACTGGAACTGGTGCTCCAGGTATTTGGCATAGATCACGCCGCAGTGCGGACATTCAGCCTGCGGGCCGGTATCGGATGCCTGCCGCACATAGCCGCATTTCGGACAGGCTTGCGGCGGCGTGTCGGTTTCGCTTGCGGTCATGCGCCTGGCAGATGACAGTAGCCCAGGAAGCGCGTAGCGCTTGCCGGGCTACGTCGGCCCGGCGGCCTCGGCCGCCTCCACCGCCGGCGTGCGCCAGCCGCTGCGCAGGCCCCACCAGTAGAACAGCAGCGCGGTGATGGCCACGCACAGCTGGTCCCAGCCGTACGGCAGGTACCCCATGCCGCCGAACTGCGCGCTGCCGATCCACGACAGCCCGGCGACGGTGACCAGGTAGACCAGCAGCCACCAGGCGCCGCGCAGATGCTTGCCGAATTCGCTCCAGCCGCCCTGGACCACGTAGTAGAAGTACACCGGCATCGGCAGGATCAGCAGGAACATGATCTCGCCGGTCTCGGGCCAGCGCGCCCAGTACAGCATCAGGGTGGCCAGCACAAAGGCCAGCGGCGCGATGAAGCCCAGGCCGGGGACGCGCAGCGGGCGCTTCAGCGCCGGCGCGGTGCGGCGCAGCACCATCACGCTGATCGGGCCGACCAGGTAGGTGATGATGGTGGCCACCGAGATCACTTCGGCGAGCTTGTCCCAGCCGGGAAACTTGACCAGGAAGATGAAGGACACCAGCAGGTTGAACCACATCGCCGGGCGCGGCACGCCGAAGCGCGGATGCACCTTGCCGAGGATTTTGGGCAAGGTGCCGTTGCGCTCCATGCCGTAGATCATGCGCGCGGTGGTGGCGGTGTAGGTGATGCCGGTGCCGCTGGGGCTGACGAAGGCGTCGGCGTAGAGCATCAGCGCCAGCCAGTTCAGGTTCAGCGCCAGGGCCAGCTGGGCGAAGGGCGAACTGTACTTCAGGGCCGCCCAGCCCTCGTGCAGATGCTCCGGCGCCACCGTGCCGAGAAAGGCCATCTGCAGCAGCAGGTACACCACCGTGGCCAGCAGCAGCGAGCCGAAGATGCCGAACGGCACGTCGCGGCCGGGGTTGCGCGATTCGCCGGCCAGGTTCACCGGGCTCTGGAAGCCGTTGTAGCTGAACACGATGCCGCTGGTGGCGACCGCGGTGAGCACGGCCGAGAGGTCGTGGACATGCTGGCCGCCGTGGATGCCGACCTGGAAGTTTTCCCAATGGAAGCCCGAGGCGATCAGCAGCACCGCGGTGGCCGCCGGCACCACCAGCTTGACGAAGGTGATCGCGCTATTGGTCTTGGCGAAGATCTTCACGCCCCAGAAATTGATCATGAAATAGACCACCACCAGGCAGGCCGCGATGGCGATTCCGGCCCAGCTCAGGTCGCCCTGGACGTAGAGGCCCTGCGCGAACTTCCAGGGCCAGGAGCTCATGTACTGCACCGAGGCCTCGGCCTCGACCGGAATCACCGAGACGATGGCGATCCAGGCGGCCCAGCCGGCGACGAAGCCGACCAGGGAGCCGTGCGAATAATGGCCGTAGCGCACGGCGCCCCCGGATTCCGGGAACATCGCGCCCAGCTCGGCATAGGCGAAAGCCACGAACAGGATCACCACGGCGCCGATGACCCAGGCCCAGATCGCATCAGGGCCGGCCAGGCGAGCGGCTTTCGCCGCGCCGAACAGCCAGCCCGAACCGATGATCGAGCCCAGGCCGGTGAACATCAGGGCGATGGCGCCGACGTCACGGCGGATCGCGCTTTCGTTAGACATGAACACTCCCCCAAAGAAAGAAGACGGCCGCTAGCGGAACGCAATTTCGGCGCCGGATGCCGGGCGCGCCGGCTCCCAGGAGCGAAATTTTTCCTTCCGATTCAAGCGGTCAAGGCAGAATCCGACTGTAACCGCTTGACTGCGCGCGCGCCATGCCGATAATTAGCTGCCTAAGCAGTTAATGCCGAGGCAGAAGATGCTTAAGCAGTATTATCAGCCTGACACCTACACCACGCATAACAGCGTGGGTTATCTGGTGAAGCGCGCCCACGGCATCTGCCTGGACGCGCTGGAGCCGCGCCTGGCCGAGCACGGCCTGACCTTCACCCAGTACGCCATCCTGATGGCGCTGCGCGACAACATCGCGATCAACTCCAAGGAAATCTGTATCAACCTGCGCCACGACAGCGGCGCGCTGACCCGCGTGCTGGATCAGCTGGAAGCGCGCGGGCTGGTAGAGCGCAGGCGCAGCCTCGAAGACCGCCGCGCGGTCGAGCTGCACCTGACGCAGCAGGGCAAGAGCATGCTGCAGTCGGTGGTGCCGATGGTGGTGGAGCGGATCAATACCTCGCTGCAGGCTTTCAGCCATGCCGAGGTGGATGAGCTGGTGCGCCTGCTCAAGAAGTTGATTCTGGGTTTGCAGGCCGAGACCGCCGCACCGTCTGCCGGGGATTCCCCATGAGGCTGCCCTATCGCAAGCTCGGGCTGGCGCTGTGCGCCGCCCTGCTGAGTTCCTGCGTGCTGGCGCCGAAGGATGCGCCGCAGGTGCGGAGCATCGACGACTCGGCCCTGGGCCTGAGCACGGGCACAGCGCCGCCGGTCGCGGACGGCTGGTGGAAGGCCTATCAGGACCCGCAGCTGGACCGCCTGGTCGAGGAGACGCTGGCGCATAACCCGAGCCTGGCCCAGGCCATGGCGCGGGTGCGCGAGGCGCAAGCCCTGGCCGACACCGCCCATGCGGGCCTGCTGCCTTCGGTGTCTTACGATGCCAAGGACACGCGGCAGCGCTTCAGCAGCAACGACATCATCCCGCCGCCGTTCAACGGCGGCATCTACTGGGAAGGCCAGGAAGGCGTGAACCTGAGCTGGGACATCGACTTCTTCGGCCGGCAGCAGGCGCTGCTTCGCCAGGCGCGCTCGCAGACCGCGGCGGCTGGCCTGGATATCGCCAGCGCCCGCCTGGCACTGGCCGGCGCGGTGGCGCAATCCTACGTGGACCTGTACCGCCAATACGCCCTGGCCGAGCTGGCGCGCAAAACCGAGGAACAGCGGCTGCATATCCTGGAGATCACGCGCAAGCGGGTGCAGGCCGGGCTCGACACCAACGTGGAACTGCGCGAGGCGGAAGGCGGGGTGCCGCAGGCCCATGTGGACCTGACCCAGGCCCAGGCCGCCGTATCGCTGGCGATCCACCAGCTGGCCGCGCTTTCGGGCCGCGGCGCCGATGCCTACGCTGAGATCAAGCGGCCGCAGCTGGACCTGGAGGCGGCGTTGCCGCTGCCCAAGGCGCTGCCCGCGGACCTGCTGGGACGCCGGCCGGACGTGCTGGCGGCGCGCGACCGGGTGGAGGCCGCCACGGCCGGCCAGGCGGCGGCGAAGGCGGCGTTCTACCCGGACGTGAGCCTGACGGCTTTCGCCGGCACCGACGCCATCGGCTTCACCGAGCTGTTCCGGGCGGCATCCGCCGGCTACGGCGTGGGACCGGCGATCCACCTGCCGCTGTTCGATGCCGGCCGCCTCAAGGCC
>CAJCJI010000489.1 GCA_903970595.1 Verrucomicrobiota bacterium | reverse complement strand
AGGCGCGGGCCCATGTCGCCGCGGGCTGTGATGCTCGGCGCAGCCAGACGGGGGGAACGTCAACAGCGGAAAAGCAAAAGCCAACTGCTAATTGAGGGACGCGCTGCGCGCGTCCCTCTCCCAGGGCCGAACTATGGTGCCGGGTAACGGCGGTTTTTCCGCAGGGAGTGGCCCCTTCGCGGCTTGTTTTCACCATGTGTTACATGCGTGACAGCTTTTTGGTGCTGTTACGCATGATTGAAAATGAAAATCGAAAGTTCGCGGAGGTGTCTGGACAACGATGAGCGCCGTTAACATCCGTGGAGGCTCGAGAGCATCCAGGAATGCTTGGCTCTGCTTGGCCGTTGTAGCGGCCTGTAACCAGGATTTCCGTTGTCCAATAGCAATCACCATCAATTGCATGCAGTTCAGCCTTCAACGGATGCCGCTGGAATTTGATCCGGCATAATATTCACAATCAAGCCAACTTCAGGGGCTTACGTCATGGACTACTGGATTAGACTTCACCAACAATGTTTCTCAATGTCGTCCAATCAGCGTTAGGGCTCAGTTCCGATGACGTTCTCCCGAATTTCATTAGCGGTGGCCTTCTCAGCAAGCCTTGTGGTCTGCATTTTGTTCTTCTGGTTGATACCACAGAATGAATTGCTCTTTACGAACTGGGGTGGCCAGTTACCATTACAAACGCGGCTGCTTTTTCGCTTTTATCCCGTAATTGTTTTACTACCCGCTTCCGTTTTTGCAATTTGGCGCTACTGGCCAGGCCAGAAGCGGCGAAATGTTATTGCGCCCCTGTTCGGCTTACTCGCTAGCCTTGTGGCATTTGGTTTTATGGTCTGGGCGGTATTCGCACCACTGGTTTCGATGAGTGCGGCCAAGTGACCAGCCCTAACGAGGCGCTCCACCGGATGCCCCTGCGCCGGCGGCTACGGGGCGCCGCTGAGCTTCGGCGTTGAGTCCCATGGCTTTTGATTTTGCTTTGCGCTGTTGACGTTCTCCCCCGTCTGGCTGCGCCAAGCACCGCAAAGACGGAGCGACTATGTCTTCAGGCTTTCCGCGATGAACCCGCTCCACACCGCATCCGGCTCCCACACCGCCAGCAGATCCCGCTGCGCCACTTCGCGCTCCACGCCGAGCTTGAGCACGCGATAGAGAAACACGAACACCGAAACCCGCTTGTTGGCGGCGCAATGCACGAACACGCGGCGGCCGGCCTCTTCCTGCATCAGCGCGCAGAAGCGCGCGAAGTCCTCCGCGCGCGGCGCCTCCCAGGCCACCGGCAGGTGGTGATAGCGCAGGCCCTGCTCGGCGGCGAGGGCGGCTTCCGCCGCCACGGCCGACCTGGAGTCCGCCGGCAGCAGGTTGATCAGGGCCTGGTAGCCGCTGGCGCGTACGATGCGGATCTGTTCGGCGGTGGGTTGGCCGGCGGTGGCCAGCTTGTCGTCGATCAGGCGGAAATTCTTGATCGCTTTGAGCGCCTCGTTCTCGTAGGGCAGCGGGGTCAGCCCGCGGCCCAGCATCCAGTCGCGCAGGGCCAGGCCAGTGGCGGCGGGCCAGGGGCGCAGCTCGGCCGGCGGCACTCGCTTGTATTCGAGCAGTTCCTCGCCGAGCACGATCGCGCCGGCGGCGACGACGTGGTAGGCGATGATGATCTGGTTCATGCGCTCGAAGGGATAGTGGCCGATGAAGCCGGCGATGCGGCCTTTCAGGCCCAGCTCCTCGTCCACTTCGCGCAGCACGCCGGAAGCGGGGTCCGGATCGTCCTTTTCCAGGAAGCCGGTGATCAGCGCGAACATCTTGGGCGGCCACAGGCGGTTGCGCGCCAGGATCACCGCGCCTTCGTGCTCCACCACGGCAGCCACCACCGGCACCGGGTTGTCCCAGTGGACGAAGCCGCAGGCCTGGTCCGGGCAGCGCAGCCGCGGCGGGCCTTCGTCCACCGCGCCCATGGCCAGAGGCTTGGTGCAGCGCGGACAGTATTTGAAGGTCTGGCTCACGTCGGTTCTCCGTGAATGGGAATGGCGACAAAGCTGCTGCCGTGCCGCACCACGTCGCGGCCGGCGCAGCGCAGCAGGCCCTGAACGGCAATGCGGGCGCGCTTGCCCTTGCGCAGGGCGGCGAGGAAGGGCAGCCACTGCTCTTCCTGCACCCGGCTCTCGGCGAAGAATTCCGCGGCGGCCGGCTCCAGGAATTCGCACTCGCTTTTCTGCACCACGATGCGCGCCTTCAGGCCTTCGCGCTGCAGGCCCTGGTGCAGCAGCGCCCAGCCGGAAACGATGGCCAGCGTCGCCAGGCTGCCGCCGAAGGCGGATTCCTGGTGGTTGCGGTTGGGGCCGAGTGGCGCCGCCAGCTCGATGGCTAGGCCGTCGCCGCGCACCACGCGCAGCTGCATGGCGGCGGTCAGCGGGATATTGCTGTGCAGGAATTCGGTGAACGCTTCGGGTGACATGCGCGGCCGCGAGGAAATTCAGGCAGCCGCACCTTACCGCAGCCTGCCGCATGCGGCCAGCCATCTGCTCCGAACGCACGATGCCGCCGGCCATGCCGGCTGCAATCATGCCCGCGGCCGCCAGTATCCGGGCCTGATTCTTGAGGAGCCGGCGCATGCCGCAGAAGTGGACCCTTGCACAAATGCCGCGGCTGGACGACAAGCTCGCCGTGGTGACCGGCGCCAACCGCGGCCTGGGCCTGGAAATCACGGCCGGCCTGGCCGCGGCCGGCGCCACGGTGGTGATGGCCTGCCGCGATGCACGCAAGGCCGAGGCGGCGGCGGCCGAAGTGCGCCGCCGGGTGCCGGGCGCGCGGCTGGAGATCATGCCGCTGGACCTGGCCGACCTGGCCTCGGTGCGCGACTTCGCCCAGCAATTCCAGGCGCGCCATACGCGCCTCGACATCCTGTGCAACAACGGCAGCGCCATCCTGGCGCCGCCGGGCCGGACGCGCGACGGCTTCGAGACGCATATCGGCACCAACCACCTCGGCCATTTCGCGCTCACCGGCTTGCTGCTGCCCACGCTGCAGGCCACGCCCGGCGCGCGGGTGGTGAATACCTCCAGCATGGCGCACCGCATGACCAAGGGCCTGAAGCTCGACGATCTGCACTTCGAGCACCGGCCCTACAAGGACATGGACGCCTACGGCCAGAGCAAGCTGGCGGTGCTGATGTACGCCTTCGAGCTGGACCGGCGCCTGCGCAAAGCCGGCTCGAACATCGCCGCCACCGCCGCGCACCCCGGCTGGTCCAATACCAACCCGGACCAGGGCAACGCGGTGCTGCGCTTCTTCAACGGCCTGATGGCGCAGCCGGCGGCGATGGGCGCGCTGCCCTCGCTCTACGCCGCCGCCGCCGGCGACGTGCAGGGCGGCGACTTCATCGGCCCCGGCGGACTCAAGGAGCTGCGCGGCTACCCCGCGCCGGCCGGCAGCAGCGACGAGGCACGGGATGCAGCCCTGGCGGCGCGGCTGTGGCAGCGATCGGAGGAGTTGACCGGAGTCAGGTACCTCTGAGGCGCTTGGCTCAGGATGAGCAGCCGCTTGTGTAGGGCGGGCCGTGCCCGCCGGCTGTTTTGCCAACACCCTAGAACTGTCGCGGCGCCCGCGCTTGGCTCATGATGGAGGCTGATCCGGCCCCACGAGACCCGCTTGCCCGCCTGCCACAACTGCAACACCGCCAACCCGGACGGGGCGAAGTTCTGCAACGAATGCGGCACCCGCCTGGGCGGCGGCGCTGTCGAGGCGCCGCGCCGCACTTATACGCCGCGCCACCTGGTGGAGCGCGTGCTCAACAGCCGCACCGCCATGATCGGCGAGCGCAAGCGGGTCACCGTGCTGTTCGTCGACATCAAGGGCTCCACCCGGCTGGCGGACCAGGCCGGCGCCGAGGCCTGGCACCTGATCCTGGACCGCTACTTCACCCTGCTCAGCGCGGCGGTGCACCGATACGAAGGCACCGTCAACCAGTACACCGGCGACGGCATCATGGCGCTGTTCGGCGCGCCGCTGGCGCATGAGGACCACGCGCCGCGCGCCTGTTTCGCGGCGCTGGAGATGCAGCGCCAGGTGCGGCTTTACGCCGACGAGCTGCGCCTGTCCTCGGGCCTGAATCTTTCCATCCGCGCCGGCCTCAACACCGGCGAGGTGATCGTCGGCGCCATCGGCGACGACCTGCGCATGGACTACACCGCGCAGGGCCTGACGGTGAACCTGGCGGCGCGCATGGAGCAGATCTGCGAGCCCGGGCGCATCTATGCCACGCGCCACACCGCCGCCCTGGCGGAAGGGTATTTCCGCCTGCGCGACCTGGGCGAGATGACCGTGGCGGGCATGGACGCGCCGCTGCGCGTCTACGAGGTGGAAGGCGAAGGCGCCGCCCGCACCCGGCTGGAACGCGGCCTGGCGCGCGGCGCGTGGTCCTCATGCGCCAGCGGCGCGCCGAACAGCGCCATGATGCCGT
>CAJCJI010000488.1 GCA_903970595.1 Verrucomicrobiota bacterium | reverse complement strand
CTCAACGGCTTCGCCCGCCACTGGCAGACGGGCGCCACCATTCCGGAGGCGCTGCTGCAGAAACTCCAGGCCAGCCGCAGTTTCCAGTCGGGCCTGGCCACCGTGCGCCAGATCGAGTTCGCGCTGTTCGACCTGCGCCTGCACCGCGACTATCAGCCCGCCTCCGGCGCGCGCGTTCTGGAGACCCTGGGCCAGGCGCGCAGCGAGGTCAGCGTGTTCCCGCCGCCGGCCTGGAACCGCATGCCCAACAGCTTTTCCCACGTCTTCGCCGGCGGCTATGCCGCTGGCTATTACAGCTACAAGTGGGCCGAGGTGCTGTCCGCCGACGCCTTCGCCGCCTTTGAGGAAAGCCGCTTCGCCCCGGAAACCGGCCACCGCTTCCGCGACACCGTGCTGTCCCAGGGCGGCTCGGCCGATGCGATGGACCTGTTTGTCGCGTTCCGCGGGCGCAAGCCGAGCATCGAGCCGCTGCTGAAGCATTCGGGGCTGGCGGCATAGAGATTCATCGCATGATAAAGACCAGGGCGAACGCGCTTGCAATGATGCGGACCGTGGCTGAGTCGGAGGAGCGCCGTATCGACTTTGAATATGAGCTCGCCGAGGCTCGTAGCGATCTTGAGAAAGCTGCGAACGAATACGAGCGCTGGGTCGCACTGGGTAAATTCGGATTTTGGAGTGTGGACTCAGGCGACTTCGAGGCTGCCGCAGGGGCCGCGAAGGAATTACTCGGCCTTGCCGATCGATACCAGACGGACTGGAACTATGGCAATGTGATTCACAAGTGCAATTTAATCCAGGGCCGCATTGCATTAAGACGCGGCGATGTAGAAACTGCAAAAGAACATCTCCTGGCCGCCGGCCGAACGCGAGGCTCGCCTCAACTGGACTCGTACGGCCCGAATATGATGCTAGCCAGGGAATTATTAGAGGTGGGTGAAAGAGAGGCTGTGCTTCAATACTTAGAGTTGTGCGGCGTCTTTTGGAAGTGCGATGTTGGTTGCCTGGACATATGGCGTGACCTTATCAAGCAAGGGCGTACTCCAAATTTTTCCGCAAATCTGGTTTTTTGAGTTGTCGCCTCAGAGCTATGTTCGTGAATCCATTGCTGAAGATAGTACTGGTGTTGGTAGCATTCATGCCTCCTGCCAGCCAGGCCGTCGAGATCTACGAAAACTTTCCGGCGGCGATCCACGCCGACGAAAGATACGTGATCTATTCCCACGGTCTGATCGTCGAGGGGGACAATCCCAGGCCGGTGCATCCGGAATACGGCGTTTATGATTTTCCCGCGATCAAGCAGGCCTTGTTCGAAAACGGCGGCTTCAACCTGATCGCGCAGCAGCGGCCGAAGAACACCGATGTTCAAACCTATGCCGGTACCCTGCAGTCCTGGGTACAGCGTCTGCTGGCTGCCGGGGTGAAGCCCGGACACATCACGCTGGTCGGGTTTTCGCGAGGGGCCCAGCTCACCGCATACGCTTCCGGGGCGCTGCAGTCGGTAGGATTGAACACGGCCCTGCTGGCCATTTGCAGCGACGGCGAACTGGAGCGTGACCCGCCATTGGTGCTGGGCGGGCGCCTGCTGGTCATCTACGAGACCTCCGACGCCATGGGCTCCTGCGCAACACTGGCAAAACGCAGCCATTTGCTCTCGTTCCAGGAAATCGCCATCTCCACCGGCAGGAAGCATGGCGCTTTCTTTCAGCCTTTGCCTGAGTGGATCAAGCCCTTGAAGGCCTGGATTCAGGAAACCAATCGTTAGGGCGCGAGCATAGGCATCAGGGACACTAAAGCCCCCAGATATCCATGAAGCCGGCGGCATTGGCCGCCGCGTCGATTGCCCCATGCAGCGCGACCACCAGGGCGAAGCTGCGCGTACGCGCCCACAGCACGCCGAACAGCAGGCCCATCACGCCCTGCATCGCCACGCTATAGGCCAGGGACAGCAGCACGCCGGGATGCGCCCCCAGTCCCTCATCCGCACCCGCGCCGCGCAGCAGGAAGCCCGGCGCGTGTGCCAGGCCGAAGGCCAGGGCGCCCAGGCACACGGCGGAAACTTGTGAACCGGTCAGGGCGGCCAGGCGCGACTGCAGCAGCCAGCGGAAAAAGAACTCCTCGACGATCCCGGCCTCCAGCGACATCCAGGCGAAGCACAGCAGCGTGCCCGCCACCCAGTGCCGCGCCTGGTACTGCGGCTGCAGCAATTGTTTGGCTCCGGTGCCGATGAGAAATTGCACGGTAACGGCGAGCACCGCCAGCACCAGGAAACACAGCAGCAGGCGGCCGCGGCCGGCTGATACCGTGCCCGCCGAAGGCCAGGCGCCATGCATGGCCCGCAGGATCAGGGCGGGGACCGCGACAAAGGCCATCAGTTTCAGCAAGGCGTTTGTCACGTTGCGCAGGCGCGGGTCCGGCGCATCCGGCAGCAGCGCCTGCAGGATATTTCCCTTGCAGGCCAGGAATACGCTGATCCCGAGCAGCAGGCCCAGCACCACCCATGCCTCATGCCGCAGCGCCGGCGTGGGTTTTCCCGGAGCCGGCAGGCCCAGGCAGCAGAGGAGCGCAATCGCCGGCAGTCCGACGCAGAAGATCACCAGCACACCAAGCAACTCTTCGAGCGGCAGCCCCTGGGAGGCCAGGGTGACGATGGACAGGCCGTACACGGCGAGAAACAGCCACAGGCTGCGATTGCGGAGCGCGGCGATCATGTGGCGGGGCCAAAGAGAGCGAAAGGTGCGACTTAGATGCGCCCGCGCGGTTTGCGGATGCGACGTTCGGCGGCAGAAACATCAGCAGCAGCGCGCGTTGCACGGCTCCGCGGCCGCCGCGGTCGCGCCCTCGCGGGCAGGCCCGGCATGAATTCTCCCGGCTGTCACTTAGTGGCGGCCCGGCAGGCTTATACTGGCCGCATGGTCCGCTTGGCGAGTCTATGCGGGGGCGCGCTGCTTGGTGCGCTATGGACCGTGTCGGCCTGGGCCGGCCCGGTGCCGCGCGCGGCGCTGCTGGAAATCGAGGGGCCGATCGGCCCGGCCACCAGCGGCTATTTCGAAAAGGCGCAGGCCAAGGCGGTGGCCGCCGGGGTGGACCTGATCGTGCTGCGGCTGGATACGCCGGGCGGCCTGGACAGCGCCATGCGCGGCATCATCCGCGACATCCTCGCCTCGCCGGTGCCGGTGGTGGCCTGGGTGGGGCCGGGCGGGGCGCGCGCCGCCAGCGCCGGCACCTACATCCTGTATGCCAGCCATATCGCCGCGATGGCGCCCGCCACCAACCTGGGGGCGGCCACGCCGATCCCGATTGGCGGCTCCTGGCCGGCGCCGAAGGAGCAGAAGCCGGAGGATGCCGGCAAGCCGGCCGAGCAGAAAAGCGCGGCGCCGGCCTTGCCCGGCGA
Source organism: Verrucomicrobiota bacterium (assembly GCA_903970595.1). Lineage (GTDB taxonomy): Bacteria > Pseudomonadota > Gammaproteobacteria > Nevskiales > Nevskiaceae > Nevskia. The sequence goes on along the minus strand of CAJCJI010000488.1, from coordinate 2,191 downwards.
CACCGAGCAGTTGAAGACGGTCAACGATGCCGTCGCCTACATCCGCGGCCTGGCCGAAAAGCGCGGCCGCAATGCGGACTGGGCAGAAAGCGCTGTGCGTTCGGCCGCCAGCCTCAGCGCCGAGCAGGCCGTGAAGCTCAAGGTGGTGGACCTGCAAGCCGCGGACCTGCCGGACCTGCTCAACAAGGTTGACGGCCGCAGCGTGCAGACCGCAACCGGCACGCTGAGCCTGCATAGCGCCGGCGCCAGCATCGAGCGCTATGCGCCGGACTGGCGCATGCGCCTGCTGGCGGTGCTGACCAGTCCCACTATCGCCTACGCCCTGCTGCTGATCGGCATCTACGGCCTGCTGCTGGAGGGCTACCATCCCGGCGCGGTACTGCCCGGCGTGGCCGGCGGCATCGCCCTGCTGCTGGCCCTGTACGCCTTCCAGATGCTGCCGGTGAACTACGCCGGCCTGGCGCTGATCCTGCTCGGCGTGGCGCTGCTGATCGCGGAAACCTATGCCAGCACCTTCGGCGCGCTGGGCTTCGGCGGCATCATCGCCTTCGTGCTCGGCTCGGTGCTGCTGATGGACACCGACGTGCCGGGTTTCGGCATCAGCCTGGGCGTGATCCTGGGCATCGCCCTGTGCGCCGCGCTGCTGCTGGCGCTGACCCTGTTCCTGATCTGGCGCGCGCGGCGCGCCCCGGTGGTGACCGGCGCCGGCGCCCTGATCGGGCAGACCGCGGAAGTGCTGGAGCCGTTCAGCGGCGAGGGTTGGGCGCGGGTGCGCGGCGAGCGCTGGCGCGTGCGCTGCGCGGTGCCGCTGCCGGCCGGAGCGCTGGCCCGCATCACGCGCATGGATGGGCTGCTGCTCACCGTGGAACCCCAACAACATCATTGAAGGACTGGAGTACGGAAATGATCGGACTATTTGTTGTGGTGGTCTTCTTCGGAGCGGCCCTGCTGTTCTCCGCGTTCAAGGTGCTCAACGAATACGAGCGCGGCGTGGTGCTGACCCTGGGCCGCTATACCGGCTCCAAGGGGCCAGGCCTGATCGTGCTGTGGCCGATGGTGCAGCGCATGACGCGGGTGGATCTGCGCACCGTGGTGATGGACGTGCCGCCGCAGGACGTGATCTCGCGGGACAACGTCTCGGTCAAGGTCAATGCCGTGGTCTACTTCCGCGTGGTCGATCCGTCCCGAGCGGTACTGCAGGTGGTGCACTACTACGAGGCCATCAGCCAGCTGGCGCAGACCACGCTGCGCTCGGTGCTGGGCCAGCATGAGCTGGACGCCATGCTGACCGAGCGCGACGTCCTCAACCGCGACCTGCAGACCATCCTGGACAAGGCCACCGACGCCTGGGGCATCAAGGTCAGCAACGTCGAGATCAAGCACATCGACATCGACGAAACCATGGTGCGCGCCATCGCCCGCCAGGCCGAAGCCGAGCGCACCCGCCGGGCCAAGGTGATCCACGCCGAGGGCGAACTGCAGGCCGCGGAGAAACTGAAGGAAGCCGCCGCGGAATTGTCGAAGGAGCCGCAGGCGCTACAACTGCGGTATTTGCAAACCTTGATCGATATTGCCGACGAGAAGAATTCGACGATTATCTTTCCGTTGCCGATGGATTTGATTACGCCGTTGTTGAACCGGCTCAACAAACCGTAGGGCGGCCTACGGGTGAGGGGATGGTGGGCATGGCCCGCCCTACATGGGCTACGCATTGCTTCGGGAACCTAGCGCAGCCTATTGCTTTGTTCCCTCTCCCCTTGGGGGAGAGGGCCAGGGTGAGGGGTATCTCTCACCTTGCGCTGAAACCGCGCAGGCAAGAATCGGTTTCAATTGTCATCCTGAGCAAAGCGAAGGATCTGGCCTCGCGGCCATGAAACTTTATCGCACGCGCTTGCGATGAAGTTTCTGCGCACGGTTTGTCAGCCTGAAGGCCGACCTACAATGCGGCGATGGGCGAGGCCAGATTCTTCGCTACGCTCAGAATGACAACAAAAACTGGATTCCCGCGTTCGCGGGAATGACGAAGTTTGAGAGTGCGTCCGCCCATCCGTCTGCTTGCTTTTTCCGCGCTGCCTGAATTATTATTTCATTAATGGATTATTACTAAATGATTTATAATTAAACAAATGAGTCTGCGCCCCGCCATCACCGCCGCCCTGAGCCTCGCGCTCGCCGCCTGCGCCGGCCTGCC
>CAJCJI010000487.1 GCA_903970595.1 Verrucomicrobiota bacterium | reverse complement strand
CGGCGGCGAAGACTGCGGCTGCGCCTTCAGTTCCGGCACAGGCGCCAGTGCAGGCATCGGCACCGGCAGTGCCGCCGCCGCCCAAGGCCGCGGCCAGCACCGCGCCGCGGCCGCCGGCGTTGAAGCTGAGCCAATCTCTGCCGGTGATGCCCAAGTCGACCGCGGCGCCGCCGCAAAGCAGCAAGCCGATGCCGCCGCCGACACCGATACCGGTCCCGGTGGCGCCCCGGCTTGCGACCACGGTTCAGGCGCCGCCGCCGCCGCCCGCGCCTGTTACCACCGCGGCGCAGGCAAAGCTGTGGTACGTGCAGATCGGCAGCTTCTCCGACCAGGGCAACGCGCAGACCACACAGAACCTGTTACAGAACATCGGCTATCGCGGCGAGTCGCAGCAGACCACCGGCGCCGGCGGCAATATCTTGTATCGTGTGCGGCTTGGCCCCTTCCCAAGCGAAGCCGTGGCGCAGCAGGCGCTCGACAAGGTGACGCATCAAGGCTATCCGCAGGCGCGGGTGTTGTCGGAAGCGGCTGCGGCCAAGCACTGACCTAAGGAGGCCCATAACATGACCACCATGAGCAGAAGCGGTGTGATCCGCGCGCCCCGCGGCACCACGCTGCAGGCCAAGTCCTGGCTCACCGAAGCGCCGCTGCGCATGCTGATGAACAACCTCGACCCGGAAGTGGCCGAGAAGCCGGAAGAACCGATCGTCTACGGCGGCATCGGCCGCGCGGCGCGCAACTGGGAATGCTACGACCGCATCGTCGAAGCCCTGCGCACGCTGGAAGCCGACGAGACCCTGCTGATCCAGTCCGGCAAGCCGGTCGGCGTGTTCCGCACGCATGCCGACGCGCCGCGCGTGCTGATCGCCAATTCCAATCTGGTGCCGCACTGGGCCACCTGGGAGCATTTCCACGAACTCGACGCCAAAGGCCTGATGATGTTCGGCCAGATGACCGCGGGCTCCTGGATCTACATCGGCAGCCAGGGCATCGTGCAGGGCACTTACGAGACCTTCGTCGAAGCCGGCAGGCAGCATTTCGACGACAAGGTCAACGGCAAGTGGATCCTCACCGGCGGCCTGGGCGGCATGGGCGGGGCGCAGCCACTGGCGGCGACCATGGCCGGCTTTTCCATGCTCGCGGTGGAATGCGAGCCGCGCCGCATCCAGATGCGGCTCGATACGCGCTATCTGGACCGGCGCGCGGACACGCTGGATCAGGCGCTGCAGATCATTGCGGAGGCACATGCCCGCGGAAGCGCGGTTTCGGTCGGCCTGCTCGGCAATGCGGCCGAAGTGTTCCCGGCCTTGCTGGCGCGCGCGCAGGCCGGCGACGCCGGGGCCCGTCCCGACCTGGTGACCGACCAGACCAGCGCCCACGATCCGCTCAACGGCTATCTGCCCGAGGGCTGGACGCTGGAGCAGGCCGTGCAGCGGCGCAGCGCCGATCCGGCCGGCGTGATCCGGGCCGCCAAGGCTTCGATGGCGGTGCAGGTGCGGGCCATGCTCGGCTTCCACGCCCTGGGCATTCCCACGGTGGACTACGGCAACAACATCCGCCAGATGGCGCTCGAGCAGGGGGTCAAGAACGCGTTCGACTTTCCCGGCTTCGTCCCGGCGTATATCCGCCCGCTGTTCTGCCGCGGCATCGGCCCGTTCCGCTGGGCGGCGCTGTCGGGCGACCCCGAGGATATCCGGCGCACCGATGCCAAGGTGAAGGAACTGCTGCCGGATCATGCGCACCTGCACCATTGGCTCGACATGGCGCAGCAGCGCATCCAGTTCCAGGGCCTGCCGGCGCGCATCTGCTGGATCGGCCTGGGCGAGCGCGCCCGTGTCGGCCTGGCCTTCAACGAAATGGTGGCGCGCGGCGAGTTGCGGGCGCCGGTGGTGATCGGACGCGATCACCTGGACTCGGGCTCGGTGGCCAGCCCGAACCGCGAGACCGAGGCGATGCGCGACGGCTCCGACGCGGTATCGGACTGGGCGTTGCTCAATGCCCTGCTCAACTGTGCCAGTGGCGCCACCTGGGTGTCGCTGCATCATGGCGGTGGCGTCGGCATGGGCTTCTCGCAGCATGCCGGCATGGTGGTGGTGTGCGACGGCACGCCGGAGGCAGCGCGGCGCATCGGGCGGGTGCTGACCAACGATCCGGGCAGCGGCGTCATGCGCCATGCGGATGCCGGCTACGACATTGCCATCGACTGCGCACGGCGCAATGGCCTCAAACTGCCGATGATCGATGGCTGATCAAGACTCGATGTTGCTGTCGCCGGGAAGCTTGAGCCTGGCGCAAATGCGCCGCATTGCGGCAGGCGGCCTGCGGCTGGCGGTCGATGCCGCGGCTGACGCCGCCATCCAGTCTTCGGCCGACACGGTGCGGCAGGTGGTGGCGCTGGGGGCGCCGGCGTACGGCATCAACACCGGTTTCGGCAAGCTGGCCAAGACGCATATTCCGGACGCGCAGCTGGAGCGGCTGCAGGCCAACCTGGTGCGCTCGCATGCGGTGGGCACCGGCGCGCTGCTGGACGATGCGACGGTGCGGCTGATCCTGGCGCTGAAGGCGGCCAGCCTGGCGCGCGGTTATTCGGGTGTGCGGCCGCAGGTGATCGAGGCCTTGCTGGCGCTGTACAACGCCGGCATCTACCCCTGCATCCCGTCCAAGGGTTCGGTGGGCGCCTCCGGCGACCTGGCGCCGCTGGCGCACATGAGCTTGGCGCTGATGGGCGAGGGGCAGGTGCGCATCGGCGGCAACATTGCGCCGGCCGGCGAAGCCTTGGCCGGCGCGGGTCTGCAAGCCTTGAAGCTGGCGGCGAAGGAAGGCCTGGCCCTGCTCAACGGCACCCAGGTCTCGACCGCGCTGGCGCTGCGCGCGCTGTTCGAGGCGGAAGACCTGTTCGCCGCGGCGGTGGTCAGCGGCGCGCTGGCGGTGGATGCCGCGCGCGGCAGCGATGCGCCGTTCGATCCGCGCATCCACCTGGTGCGCGGCCAGCCGGGCCAGATCGACGTGGCGGCCAAATACCGCAAGCTGCTCGGCGGCAGCGAGATCCGCCGCTCGCACCTGGTCAACGACGACCGGGTGCAGGATCCCTACAGCCTGCGCTGCCAGCCGCAGGTGATGGGCGCCTGCCTGGACCTGATCCGCAATGTCGCCGCGACCTTGGGCATCGAGGCCAACGCGGTCACCGACAACCCGCTGGCCTTCAGCACCGAGGACGGCAAAGGCGGGGAGGTGTTGTCCGGCGGCAATTTCCACGCCGAGCCGGTGGCCCTGGCGGCGGATACGCTGGCGCTGGCGATCGCCGAAATCGGCGCGTTGTCGGAACGGCGCATCGCGCTGTTGATCGACTCCACGCTGTCCGGGCTGCCGCCGTTCCTGGTGCGCGAACCGGGTCTGAATTCCGGTTTCATGATGGCGCACGTGACCGCCGCCGCCCTGGCTTCCGAGAACAAGTCCCTGGCGCACCCGGCCAGCGTGGACAGCCTGCCCACGTCGGCCAACCAGGAGGACCATGTCAGCATGGCGACCTTCGCGGCGCGGCGCCTGCTGGAAATGGCGGCCAATACGCGCGGCATCATCGCCATCGAGCTGCTGGCGGCGGCGCAAGGCATCGACTTCCATGCGCCGCTGGAAACCTCGCCGGTACTGCAGGACGTGCACGCACTGCTGCGCGGGCGCGTGCCGTTCTACGCGGAGGATCGCTACTTCGCTCCGGACATCGCGGCGGCAACCGCACTGCTCGAGGAAGGCGCCCTGACCGGAATGGTTGGGAGCATACTGCCTTCGTTCGCCTGAACGGGCGGCGCAGCGCCGGCAGAATGGCTGGAGGATAACAACAATGAAAGCGTACTTCGCCGAATCCGCCTTGCTCCCCACGGGGTGGGCCGACAATGTACTGTTCGAGGTGGCGCAGGATGGGCTGATCGCCAAGGCCGAGCCCGGCAGCGCGGTGGCAGGTGCGGAGCGCCTGCGCGGCGCGGTAATCCCCGGCATGCCGAATCTGCACTCACACGCCTTCCAGCGCGCCATGGCCGGCCTGACCGAGAAGGGCGGGCCGCAAGGCGACAGCTTCTGGTCCTGGCGCAAGCTGATGTACGGCTTTCTGGAGAACCTGGGTCCGGATGACGTCGAGGCCATCGCCACGCAGCTATACATCGAAATGCTGCGCGCCGGCTACACCTGCGTGGCGGAATTCCACTACCTGCATCACGATCCGCTGGGCCGGCCCTATAACAATCCCGCGGAAACCGGCGGGCGCATCGCCTCGGCCGCGCGCACGGCCGGCATCGGTTTGACCCTGTTGCCGGTGTTTTATGCCCACGGCAACTTCGGCGGCATCGCGCCCACCGGCGGACAGCGGCGCTTCATCAATTCCATCGACGGCTTCGGCCGCGTCCTCGAAGCCCTGGCTGGCGCGGTGAAGGAAGATCCGGCGCAGCGCATCGGCGTGGCGCCGCATTCGCTGCGCGCGGTGACTCCTGAGGAACTGCGGGCGGTGATCGCGCAGTTGGAGCACATCGATGCGCGTGCGCCGATCCATATCCATGCCGCGGAGCAGCAGCAAGAGGTCGACGACTGCCTGGGCTGGAGCGGCACGCGGCCGGTGGCCTGGCTGCTGGATCAGGCGCAGACGGATGCGCGCTGGTGCATCGTGCATGCCACGCACATGGACGCCAACGAAACCATATCACTGGCGCGCTCCGGTGCGGTGGCCGGCCTGTGCCCCACCACCGAGGGCGATCTTGGCGACGGCTTCTTCAATGCCGCTTCCTACCTGCGCGCCGGCGGCAGGATCGGCATCGGTGGCGACAGCCATGCGGCGGTCGATCCCTTCCTTGAGCTGCGGCTGTTCGAATACGGCCAGCGGCTCAAGCTGGAACGGCGCAACGTGCTGGCCTTTGCCATCGGCGATTCGCTCGGCGGCCAGCTCTACCGCTCCGCCTGCGCCGGCGGGGCACAGGCGCTCGGTCAGAATGTCGGGCAGCTGGCACCGGGTTTTCGTGCGGACTGGGTGGTACTCAACAGCGACGATCCGGCGCTGGCCGAGCAGAGCGGCGACGGCCTGCTCGACGCGGCCATCTTCGGGCCGGTGCGCGCCCCGGTGCGCGACGTGATGGTGGCGGGGCAATGGCAGGTGCGCGACGGCGTCCACGCGCAGGGCGAGGCCAGTCTGAAACGCTATCGCAGCGTGATGAAGCGGCTGCTGAACTGAGGGCCGGCTTGAACCACTGGGACGCGATCTGGCTCAATGTCAATCTGGCAACGCTGGATGGGCAGAGCGGCACCGACCCTTACGGCAGCGTCGAGGACGGCGCGGTGGCGATGCTGGACGGGCGCATCGCCTGGGTGGGTCCGCGCGCCGCGCTGCCCGCCGGATGGCGGGCGCAGGTCGAGCACGATTGCCGCGGCGGCTGGCTGACCCCCGGCCTGATCGATTGCCACACCCATCTGGTCTACGCCGGCAGCCGCGCCGCCGAGTTCGAGCAGCGGCTGCAGGGGGTGAGTTACGAGGAGATCGCCAGGGCCGGGGGCGGCATCCTGTCCACGGTGCGCGCCACCCGGGCGGCGGGCGAGCGGGATCTGCTGCGGCAGAGTAGCGCGCGCCTGGCGGCCCTGCTCGCCGAGGGCGTCACCACGGTGGAGATCAAGTCCGGCTACGGACTTGATACCGCTACCGAGAGCCGCATCCTGGGCGTGGCGCGGCAGCTGGCGGCGGCTTGCGCCGTCGAGGTGAAGACCACTTTTCTTGGGGCGCACGCCCTGCCGCCAGAGTATGCGGGGCATGCCGACGACTACATCGACCTGGTTTGCGAAGAAATGCTACCGGCGATTCATGCGGCAGGGCTCGCCGATGCGGTGGACGCGTTCTGCGAGGGCATCGGCTTCAGTCCGCAACAGACCGCCCGCGTGTTCGAGCGGGCGCGCAGCCTGGGCCTGCCGGTCAAGCTGCATGCCGATCAGTTGTCCGACCTGGGCGGCGCGGCATTGGCCGCGCAGCATGGGGCGCTGTCCGCCGATCACCTGGAATACAGCTCGCAAGCCTCGGTGGATGCCATGGCGCGGGCCGGCACCGTGGCGGTGCTGCTGCCGGGCGCCTACTATTTCCTGCGTGAAACAAGGTTGCCGCCGGTTGCGGCGCTGTGTGCCGCCCTCGTGCCGATGGCGTTGGCCACCGATTGCAATCCGGGCACCTCGCCTTGCACCTCCCTGCTGCTGATGATGAACATGGCCTGCACCCTGTTTCGCCTGACTCCGGCGGAAGCGCTGGCCGGAGTGACCCTTCATGCGGCCAGGGCGTTGGGCCTGCAGGACCAGGCCGGGCGTATCGCACCCGGCCTGCGCGCCGACCTGGCCTTGTGGGAGATCGAACGCCCGGCGGAGCTGGCTTACGCCTTCGGCGCCAATCCCTGCGTCGGCCGCTACCACGCCGATACGGCGGTAGGGACTCCCGCATGAATCCAAACCCGAAATTGTCGAGCTTCGCGCCCGGCACCTCCGCGCTGCTGATCAACGTGCCGCATGCGGGAACCTATATTCCAGCCGACTTGCGGCAGGACATGACGCCCGTGGCACAGACGGTGCCGGACACCGACTGGCATGTGCACCTGCTGTATCAGTTCGCGCTGGAAATGGGCGCGGGCCTGATGGCGGCTACGCATTCCCGCTACGTGGTCGATCTCAACCGTGACCCCGGCGACGCGGCGCTGTATCCGGGCGCCGACAATACTGAGCTGTGTCCCACGCGCAGCTTCGCCAATGAGGAGATTTACTTGGCCGGGCAGGCACCGGACGCCGCGCGGATCGCGCAGCGCCGGCAGGACTACTGGGCGCCCTATCACCAGGCGCTCGCGGCGGAACTGGAGCGCATCAAGGCGCGGCACGGTTACGCGATCCTGCTCGACGCGCATTCCATCCGCTCGCGCGTACCGCGTTTTTTTGCCGGCCAATTGCCGGATCTGAACCTCGGCACCGCAGACGGCAGGAGCTGCGATGGAGCATTGCAGGCGGCGGTACTGGACATGCTGCAAGCCGCCGCTGGTTTCAGTGCCGTTTGCAACGGCCGTTTCAAGGGCGGCTACATCACGCGCCACTACGGCCGGCCGGACGAAGGGGTGCAGGCCTTGCAACTCGAGATGGCACAGTCCTGTTATATGGACGAAGCCGCTCCCTTCGCCTGGGAGCCGCAGCGGGCACAGGCGCTGTTTGGCGCGCTGCGCAGTCTGGTGCGGCGCCTGCTGGAGTGGCGCCCCGGCCGGTCGGGGTGACAGGCCGGCAGTCACAGCGCAAGTCCCTGAAGATCAATGTCCGATGCCTGCAGTTAGTGTGAAGTAACACATAGTCAGGCAGCGGTTTTCAGATTATTCTTAAACCGCAGAACGAACGGGATCGAGCCAGTCGCGGCTTCTCAACAAGCAAGTATTGGGCATGCTTCACCGATCCCCGTCGAGGGTGCGACGGTGGCATGGCGGCCTAGAGTGCAGTGTGCCCGTAACAGGGGGTTGTACCATGCATCGCTCGGTGCCGATGAACTGGATTCGATTGCTGGCGGCGGCGGCCATCATGGGGTGGGGCGCAATTGGAATCCCCGGCGAAGCGAGCGCCTCGGCGGCGCCGACGGTAAGCTTTTCCGTCAGTCCCTCGGTCAGTCAGCTTGGCAGCAGTTCGACGCTCACCTGGTCCTCGACCAATGCCAACTCCTGCACGCTCAGCGGCGCGGCGAGCGGAACGCTGGCTCCGCAGAGCGGCAGCAATCCGATCGTGGTCGAACCCAGCGCCGTCGGCAGCTACACCTACAATCTCAGCTGCACCGGTTCCGGCGGTTCCGCCGCGCAATCGGTGACCCTGCACGTCGATCCCCTGCCGGTGCCGATCGTCAGCTATTCGCTGAGCCCCTCGGTGGGCCAGGTCGGCGGCAGCACCACGCTCATCTGGGCTTCCACCTATGCCGGGTACTGTGCGCTCAGCGGCGCGTGGACCGCCAGCAAGCTGGCCGCGCAAAGCAGCACCAGCAGTCCGGTGACGTTTACGCTCGGCGAGGTCGGCAGCTATACCTCCACCCTCACCTGCACCGGCTCGGGTGGTTCGGCCAGCAGGACGGTGACGCTGCAGGTGGTCGAACCGCCGCCGACCTTGAGCTTTACCATCGCGCCCCCGATTGTTCCGCTCGGCGGCAGCGCGGCCTTGAACTGGTCCTCGACCAATGCCACCGCGTGTTCCCGCAGCGGTGCCTGGAGCGGTACGGCAAATACCTCGGGTAGCAGTGATCCAGTGCTGGTGCGTCCCACGGCAGCCGGCACCTACACCTACACGCTCAGCTGCACCGGTTCGGGCGGCACCATCAACAACTCCGCCACGCTGCAGGTCACTTCGGCCCAGGATGTACAGTTCCTGGATGCGCAGATCGAGGCGGCCCAGCAAACCGCGAACAACACCTCTGCGACTTCGTCATGCGGTGTCATCAGCCAGAATCAGAGCGGCAGCGAAGATGGTTTCTATTGGGAAATCGGCAACGAGAGCGGGATCATCGCCGATAGCGCCAAGAAGCTGAGTGCCTCGGGCAGCGTGCAGCCGGCGGGGACGCAAGGGACAAATTACACCAGAACGACGGAGATGCAGATCGATTCCGCTACCAAGTGGCTCTACGGAAGCTACGTGGCGGAAACCAAGGCCGAGTTGACCGACAACACCTGGCAGTTTCCCTCGGCGTATCTGCCATTCCTGCATTTCACCAGCGGCTACGCCGACATGACGGACAACTGCACGGCTGCCGCCACGCCGACCGTGCAGGATTGCCTGGAAGCTTCCAACGGCGCATCGCCGCCGGTTCCGAACGGCACCAAGAACTCGGCCGACGCCGGTCTGTTCTACTACAACTCGGGGCACCTCGAGGTGTTTGAAGGGGGAGGCGACCCCAGCATCGCCGGTGTCATGAACGGCGCGAACAACAATGTCACCGCACTGGCCAACGAAGTCACCACGGCCTTGAGCAATGCGGGCGTTACCGTCAATCTGACTTACAGTGCCCCCGAGGTGGGGGGCGGCGTCCAGACGACGCCCGGCGATTACGCGGCCTTCATGCAGGGCCTCATCCGCACGAGCAATCCACTGGTCATGGGCGCGCTGCTCCTCCCCGCCGCCACCGATACTTATGCGGTCTGCACCAACCCCTACGATACGAGCTGCGTCAACAGCAGCGGTCAGCCGCTTGCGGCCTATTCGCCGCTACCGGGCGATGTCAGCTGGGATTATTCGATCACGCACTGGATCGAAAGCGACCCCGTCAGCGGAGACGGCGCTTACAGCAGTCCGGGCAAGACCGGATTTTATCCCTGGGTCGATTCGACCAAGACCTACTACGGCATGGTTGCCCGCTACGACACGAATGCGACCAACGTCGCCACCTCCGCGCCCTTTTATCTGTCGGCCGTGTGCGGAGCCGCCATTCGTACCGCCTTCATGACGGGCAGCGCCACGCCTCCACCGCTGGCTCCGTCCGATCTTGCCGTCACTTCCACCAGCGCCGGGTCGGTGGCCTTGAGCTGGACGGCTGCGAGCGGCGCGAGCGACTACTATGTGTTTTACGGCACTGCCGCGGGCGGCGAAACCACCAAGAGCGCCGCTGTAACCGGCACCTCTACGGCCATCACCGGCTTGAGCAGTTCCACCACCTACTATTTCGTGGTGAAGGCCTACAACCATGCCACCGCCCTCACCAGCCAGCCTTCAAACGAAGTGAGCGCGCTCGCCAACACAGCCTTCACCTTGGCCGCGCCGACGAAGCTCACGGCGACGGCGACGGCCAGCGCCGGGCAAGTGACGCTGAGCTGGACCGCATCCGCCGGAGCCTCGGACTATTACGTGTACAGTTCCCCGGCCGGCGGGTCCACCGCCAAGAGTGCGGCGGTTACCGCAACATCCACCACGTTCAGCGGACTGACCAGCGGCACCGAGTATTCATTTGTGGTCGAGGCTTACAACCACGCCAACGCGGTGACGAGTGCGGCATCCAACGCTGCCAGCGCGACGCCGAATTGATCTGGATCGATCGAAATAATACTGAGGAAGCTCCGAACAGTTTCTTGATCGTCATTCCGGCGAAAGCCGGAATCCAGGGAATTCCGTGCGGCGCTTCGAGCTCTGGACCAAGGCTTTCGCCGGGGTGATGATTTAATCCGGCATTCCCTAAGCCGTCAGCATTTCCCGCGTCACCAAGGTGATGCCGGATTTGGTGACATGGTAGAGCTTGGCGTCTTCGACGGGGTCCAGGCCGATATCGGTGCCATCGGGGATCGTGCAGCCTTCGTCGACGATGGTTTTGCGGATGCGGCAGTTGCGGCCGATCTTGACGCCCGGCAGCAGCAGGGAATGCTCGATGCTGCTGCCGGTTTCGACCCGGCAGTCGACGAACAGCACCGAGTGCCGCACGGTGGCGCCGGCGATGATGCAGCCGCCGCTGACCAGGGAGTCCACCGCCATGCCGCGTTCGCCCGGCCGGTCGAGGATGAACTTGGCCGGCGGCACCTGGGCCGCATAGGTCCAGATCGGCCAGAGTTCATCGTAGATGTTGAGTTCAGGCAGTACATCGGTCAGTTCAAGGTTGGCCTGCCAGTACGCATCCACCGTGCCGACATCGCGCCAATAACCCTGCTTGCCGGAGTCGTAGAGATCGCGGAAGGGGTAGGCGAAGACGCGGTCCTCGCGGATCGCCCGGGGGATGACGTCGCGGCCGAAGTCGTGGCTGGATTCGCTGACGCCCGCGTCACGCTTGAGCAGGTCGAGCAGGAAGCGGGCATCGAAGACATAGATGCCCATGCTGGCAAGGGCATGGCCGGGCTTGCCGGGGATGCATTTCGGCGCATCCGGCTTCTCGTCGAAACCGTTGATGCGCATCTCCGTATCGATGCTCATCACCCCGAACTCGCGCGCCTCGGCGATCGGCACTTCCAGGCAGCCGACGGTGGCCAGGGCGCCGCGCGCCACGTGCTGGGCGATCATCGGACCGTAGTCCATCTTGTAGATATGATCGCCGGCCAGGATCAGGATGTGCGCCGGCTGGTGCGTCAGGATGAAATCCAGGTTCTGGTAGACGGCATCCGCGGTGCCGATATACCAGGACGGAATCTCGGTGCGCTGCTCCGCCGGCAGCAATTCGATGAATTCGCCGAACTGGCCGCGCAGGAAGCCCCAGCCGAGCTGCAGGTGGCGGATCAGGGAATGGCTCTTGTATTGCGTCAACACGCCGATGCGGCGGATGCCGCTGTTGATGCAGTTGGACAGGGTGAAGTCGATGATGCGGAATTTGCCGCCGAAGGGCACGGCCGGCTTGGCGGTATGGGTGGTCATCTGCATCAGACGCGATCCGCGTCCGCCGGCCATGACCAAGGCCAGGGTGTCGCGGGTGGCGCGGCTGACGACGCGCAGTTCGGTTGGCTGAGCCAAGACGCTGCTTCTCCATTTAAGATTGGGTGCAGAGTGTTCTGAAGCTTCTCAAGCGTACACCGCCTGGCGGTCGATCATATGAACATCGCGCCTTATTCTGGTGCATGCGAAATCGGTGCCAATCAGCAAGGACGGATAGAGTGTTCCGATGAAGGTGTTGCACGCCGCCTCCGAATGTTTCCCCCTGGCCAAGACCGGCGGCCTTGCCGATGTGCTGGCGGCCCTGCCGCCCGCGCTGGCGGAGCTGGGCGCCGAAGTGCGGGTTTGCATCCCCGCTTACCGCGGCCTGCCGCAGCTTCTCGACGGTTTGCGCCGGCTTGGGGGCATGAGCCTTTACGGGCGGGACGTCGAGGTGCTCGAAGGCAGCCTGAGCGGCCAATCCCTGCGTTTCTGGCTGGTGGATTGCCCCGCCTTGTTCGACCGGGCGGGCAACCCCTATCACGATCAGCAAGGCAGGCCCTGGACGGACAATGCGCTGCGATTCGGCTGTTTCTCGCGGGTGGTGGCGCAGCTGGCCGCGGGGATCGACGGCTGGAAGCCGGACGTGCTGCATCTGCACGACTGGCAGGCCGCGCTTGCCGCGGCCTGGCTGGCACAAGCCCCGACAAGGCCCCGGCTGGTTTACACCATTCACAACCTGGCCTACCAGGGGGTATTCGGCCGCGCCGAGTTTGATGCCCTTGGCCTGCCGCAGCAAATGTGGCAGCCCGATGCCCTGGAGTTCTGGGGCGGCTTTTCCTGCATGAAGGCCGGGCTCAACTTCGGCGACGCGATCACCACGGTCAGCCCCAGCTACGCACGGGAAATTCAAACCTCCGACTTTGGGCATGGGCTGGACGGCGCGTTGCGGGCGCGCGGCGGCGTGCTGCGCGGCATCCTCAACGGCATCGATCCGCACATCTGGAATCCGGCCATCGACCCGGCGCTGGCGGCGCGCTACAGCCTGCGCAACGTGGTCTCCGGCAAGGCCGCCAACAAGGACGCCATGCGCACCGAACTTGGCCTGCCCCTAGGCAAGATGCCGCTGCTGATTTTCATTGGCCGTTTCGCCGAGCAAAAGGGCGCCGACCTGATGCTGGCGGCGCG
>CAJCJI010000486.1 GCA_903970595.1 Verrucomicrobiota bacterium | reverse complement strand
CAGGGATGCCGACGATTCCATCGTCAGGCCAGGGATGGCCTGTCGATGGAACCCGCCGCGGGCGAGAAGCGCAGGGGACCGAATCATCGCGTAGCGATGATTCGGCGCAGACATCGGGTCGCATTTCTTTTGGTGACTTTTCTTTGGGCGAAACCCAAAGAAAAGTTACCCGCCATCAGGGCGGAACACAAGGGTTCGGCTCGGGGGCAAATGATCGCGCGCAAGCGCGCGCGCCAAAGGTTCAGATAACACTAGTCCCGAAACCGCCGCACCAATTCCCCATAAGCATCAATCCGTCGATCCCTGAGAAACGGCCACCACCGCCGCACATTCTCGCTCCGCTCCAGATCGACATCGACCACCAAGACCTCGGCGCCTTCACCTCCAGCCTG
Source organism: Verrucomicrobiota bacterium (assembly GCA_903970595.1). GTDB lineage: Bacteria > Pseudomonadota > Gammaproteobacteria > Nevskiales > Nevskiaceae > Nevskia. Next base: position 3,109 of record CAJCJI010000486.1, on the reverse strand, counting down.
CCCCAGGAATTCCCCCTGCGGCCCGGCGACGAAGCTGGAGCCCCAGAACTGCGCGCCCTGCGTCTGTCCGCTGGGGTCGGGTTCGAAGCCGATGCGGTTGGCCACCAGCACCGGCAGGCCGTTGGCCACGGCGTGCCCGCGCTGGATGGTGATCCAGGCTTCGCGCTGGCGGGCCTGTTCGGCGGCATCGTCGGCGCGGTTCCAGCCGATGGCGGTGGGGTAGAGCAACAGTTCCGCGCCGGCCAGGGCCATCAGCCGGGCGGCTTCCGGGTACCACTGGTCCCAGCACACCAGCAGGCCCAGCTTGCCCACGCTGGTCTGGATCGGGGTGAAGCCGAGGTCGCCAGGCGTGCCCGCGACGCCGGTCCCGGCGTCGCCAGGTGTAAAGTAAAACTTCTCGTAGTAGCCCGGATCATCCGGGATGTGCATCTTGCGGTACTTGCCGGCCAGCGTGCCGTCCCGCTCCAGCACCACCGCGGTGTTGTGGTACAGGCCCAGCGCGCGCTTTTCGAACAGCGAGCCGACGATGACCACGCCCAGTTCCTTGGCCAGCGCGCCCAGGTATTCGGTGGACGGGCCCGGAATGGACTCCGCCAGGTCGAACAGCGCCGTCGACTCGTGCTGGCAGAAATAGGGGCCGGTGTGCAGTTCCTGCAGCAGCACCAACTGCGCGCCGCGGGCCACCGCTTCGCGGATGCCGGCGGTCGAAGCCTGGAGATTCTTTTCCCGGTCCGCGCCGCAGCTTTGCTGGACCAGGCCGGCGCGCAGGATGCGGCTCAAGCCGCCATTTCCGGCCAGGGCAGGGCCTTGTACGGCTTCGGCGCCCGGCGGCTGAGCCAGGAAACGCCGGCGCCCACCGCCGCGCCGGTTGCCGCGCCCACGGCGGTGAACAGCAGCACCTTGCCCACCACGACGCCTACCACCACGCCTTTGACGGCACCGGTGGCGGCGCCGACCAGGGCGGTCTTGCGCGGATCGTTCAGGATTTGGGTAATCGTGTCCATGGTGCTGCCCTCAAGCGGCTGCGGGAATCTGCATCGTCACGCAATGCAGGCTTCCATACTGGTGGATGAGTGCCCGGCATTCAATAGGCACGATGTCGCGGCCCGGAAAACAGGGCCGCAGGCGCTGCAGCGCCGCCGGGTCGTTGACCGCATCGCCATACACCGGCACCAGCACGGCGCCGTTGACGATGAGAAAGTTGGCGTAGCCGGCCGGCAGCCGGCGCCCGTCGTCGGGATCGTATAGCGCCGCCGGCAGCGGCAGCGGCACCAGTCGGTAGGGCTTGCCCTCCGCCGTGCGCAAGGCCGCCAACTCCTGCGCCATCGCCGCCAGCTCGGCGAAATGCGGATCGTCCCGGTCTTCGCAGCCCTGGTAGGCGATGGTGCCGGCGTCGCAAAAACGGGCGATGGTGTCGATATGCCCGTCGGTGTCGTCGCCCAGCAGGTCTCCATGCCTGAGCCACAGGATGCGGTGTACGCCCAGCTGGTCTTTCAGCACCTGCTCGATGCCGGCCCGGTACAGCCGCGGATTGCGCGTCGGCGCCAGCAGGCAGCGCTCGGTGGTGAGCAGGCTGCCCGCGCCATCCACCTCGATGGCGCCTCCCTCCAGCACGAAATCCACCGTCTCCACCGGCGCCTGCCAGGCGTCCAGGGTGATGAGCCGGCTGGTCAGGGCATTGTCGCGCTCCGCCGGGAACTTGCCGCCCCAGCCGTTGAAGCTGAAATCCAGGTGCACCGGCTTGCCGCCGCGCAAAACCGTGATCGGCCCGTGGTCGCGCGCCCAGACATCGTCGTTGGGCATGGCGTAAACCCGCAGGCGCTCGTTCGGCACGCCGGCCGCCACCAGCCGCGCCGCCAGGCCGGGGGCGTCCTCGGCCACGTTGACGTGCAGGTTTTCGTAACGGCCGATCGCCACCGCGATGGCGACGAAATTGCGCTCCACCGCCTCGAAATGGCGCGCAAAGTCTCCATCCCGGCGCGGCCAGGTGAGCATGACGGCGGATTGTGGCGCCCATTCGGGCGGCAGGAAGCAGGTAGCCATGGGTCCAGGTTGGTCGATGGTGGCGCGGCCGTGTCAGTGGGCCAGCAAAATATTGCGTCCGCGTGACGCGAGTGGCCCGCAGGGGCGGCGGAGCGGCTTAGCGGCTGGAGGCCTGCTGCAGCTGATCGGCGTGGTAGACCTCGGGCGGACGCCCCGGCACCACCGCATCCACCACGTGCGAATGCTCGAAAAACACCGAGAACCCGGCATAGTCCCAGCGCGTGATCGGCGGATGCTTCGGCGCGTCGCCGCCGACCGGGGCATGTTTCACCTGCGGCTGGCCGAAGTGCTTGAGCACCTCGCCCATGGTCTGGCCCTTGCCCGGCAGGCTTGCCGGCATGGCCGCGGTAGCGGAGCCTTCGGGCATGACCAGAGTATCCGCCTGGGCCGAGAAACCCAGTGCCAGTATGCAGCTGAAGAGCAGGGCGGGCTTGATCAAAGTCGTTGATCCGCAGGCAGTTACCTGAAACATTTCACCCAATATAGCATCCGTTTCCGCGGCTTGCAGCAACTCGTCACAAACTTGCGCTGCATCCGCAAGGCCGGGAGTAGAGTATTAATCGCGGCACCTCACAGGACAGCACCCGTGTGCGGACGGCCGGACATAAATGCCGAACGCGCGAAACTGGTGCGGTACCGGTGATTGCCGGAGGATGCTCGTATGCAGGGCGCGGCGCTTTCGGGCCCGGCGCGATGCACACGGCAGAACAACTTTATCGAACCACAACGGCCTCAACGGCCACGGAGAATCACATGAAAGTAGCGACCAAGAAAGTAACGGGCATTGCCCTCGCCACCGCGGCTGCGGCCATGTTCCTGACGGCCCCGATGGCCAATGCCCAGGGCAGCACCGCCGCCACCGGCAAGTGCGTCGGCGGCAATTCCTGCAAGGGCCAGAGCTCCTGCAAGGGCGCCAATAACTCCTGCAAGGGCCAGAACTCCTGCAAGGGCAAGGGCTTCACCATGGCCACCCCTGACGCTTGCAAGGCGGCCGGCGGCACCATCGCCCCCGCGTCGAAGTAAGATATAGAGGCCGGCCCGCCCTTGCGGGCGGGCCGGCCTTTTT
>CAJCJI010000485.1 GCA_903970595.1 Verrucomicrobiota bacterium | reverse complement strand
CACCGAGTGGGTGGAGACGGTCGAGGCCGGGTGGAACACGCTCGTGGACCTCGACGCCGGCGCTGCGTTGGCCGCGCTCGAGCGCCCGACGCCGGCTGAGCACCCCGAGCTCTACGGCGACGGTCACGCCGCCGAGCGATGCGTGGAGGCGATCGACTCGCTGTAGCTGTCGAGTCTCTATAGGGGACCGCGGTGTGTGGCCTCGGGCGCGGTGAGCGCCTACGCTTTGCGCGCCTTCAGCAGCGCCCGCCCGATCGTGAGCGGGTGGTTCAGCACGATCGAGGCGCGTCCGGCCAGCGAGCTCGGGTCGTGCGCGATGCCGAGCTGGCGCAGGATCGTCGTCTGGTCGAAGTACACGCGCTCGCACGTGATGCGATCGCCCTCGAACAGGAAGCGGCTCACTGACACCGCCCCATCCGCCCCGCCCCAGCCGATCCATACCGTGCCCACCGGCTTGTCCGCACTGCCTCCAGCGGGGCCGGCGATGCCGCTGACTGCAATCGCCCATTGCACCGGCGCGGCCTTGAGCAGGCCCTGTACCATCTCCTGCACCGCGGCGGCGCTGACCGCGCCGGATTGTTCCAGTGTCGCCGTAGAAACGCCCAGCAGTTCGCGCTTGGAGGCATTTGAATAAGTCACCAGGCCGCGCTCGAACCAGCGCGAACTGCCGGCGATATCCGTGCACAGCTTGGCGATGAGGCCGCCGGTGCAGGATTCGGCGGTGGCCATGAACTCTTTGCGCGCATGCAAGCGCTCGCCGATGCTGCGGGCGAGGGTTTGCAGGCTTTCGTCGGACGGTATTTCACTCATGGGCACCAGTTTCCGGTTTCCGGCTTCCAGAAATGCCGGCGAGCGCGGTGCTGCTTTTGCTTCTCTGGAAACCGGAAACTGCAGTCACTGGAAACGACGATTTTTCGCGTTAGCGAAAAATCGCCTCCGCCATCCGATCCGCAATCTCACCCGTCGGCCGCTTCTCCCTGGCCGAGTGCTCGAAGATCTGCGTCAGGGTATGGCCGATGCGCTGCAGGTGGGCGTTGACCGTGGCCTCGTCGTAGTTCGGGCCCTCGTAGAAGATGTCGATGATGCCGCCGGCGTTGATGACGTAGTCCGGCGCGTAGAGAATGCCGCGCTCGAGCAGGGCGTGGTCGTGCTTGGGCCGGGCCAGCTGGTTGTTGGCGGCGCCGGCGACGATGCGGGCCTTCAACTGGTGGATGCTGTGGTCGTTGAGCACGGCGCCCATGGCGCAGGGCGCGAACACGTCCACGTCCAGCGACTGCACCACATCCATCGGCACGCCATGGGCGCCCAGTTCGCGCACGCAGCGCTCCACCGCCGGCAGGTGCAGGTCGGTGACCCAGAGCTTGGCGCCGGCCTCGCTCAGGTGGCGCGCCAGCCGGCCGCCGACATTGCCCACCCCCTGGATCGCCACGCGCAGACCCTTCAGATCGTCGCGGCCGAGCTTGGCGCGCACCGCCGCCTGGATGCCGATGAACACCCCCAGAGCGGTGGCCGGCGAAGGGTCGCCGGTGCGGCCGGCGGCGATGGAGGCGGCGTCGGCCAGGCCGCCGACGTAGGGCGTCTCGGCGGCCATCAGGCGCATGTCGGCAACGCTGGTGCCGGAGTCCTCCGCCACCACGTAGCTGCCGCCCAGGCTGTGGACGAAGCGGCCCATGGCCTGGATCAGGGCCGGGGTCTTGTCGTGGCGCGGATCGCCGATGATGACGCTCTTGCCGCCGCCCTGCGGCAGGCCGGCCAGCGCCGCCTTGTAGGTCATGCCGCGCGACAGGCGCAGCACGTCGGTGAGGGCCTCGTCGTCGGAGGCGTAGGGCCACATGCGGCAGCCGCCCAGGCCCTTGCCCAGGCGGGTGTTGTGCACGGCGATGATGGCCTTGAGGCCGCTGGCGCGGTCGAAGCGGAAACAGACTTGCTCGTGCGCGTCGAACTCGGGATGGGTGAAAACCGGCATGGAAAACCCTCGAACAATGAGCACCGCCGACACAGTGCGGCGATTTTTGCATGGAGCCTACAATAGATTGAATCGCCTCTGCGACGGGCCCAGTATCGCGCAGTGCTAGAAACGAGGAGCGCGGTGTACTTGGAGTACATAAGCGACGAGAGACGACGCAATGCGCGATACTGGGCCCGTCCCGCAGGGCTGCGCCCAAAATTCCACCATGCGTCGTTGCAAGCCTTGCGAATGGAAATACCATTCGCTGCGGCTCGCGCCTAGCCTGGCGGAATTTTGGACTGCAGCGCAGAGGCGATTCAATCTATTGTAGGCTCCTTGTACCCGCCAATCCCCCGCACGATCCGCGCCCAGCCCGCCAATGAGCATCCACGCCGTCCTGCACCACGAGACGATCTACCGCTACGACCGGCGCGTCACCTTGTCGCCGCAGATCATCCGCCTGCGCCCGGCGCCGCATGCCCGCACCCCGGTGCTGTCCTACTCGCTCAAGATCGAGCCGAAGGACCACTTCATCAACTGGCAGCAGGACGCCTTCAGCAACTGGCTGGCGCGGGTGGTATTCCCGGAAAAGGTGACCGAATTCAAGGTGGTGGTGGACCTGGTCGCCGACATGTCGATCTGGAATCCCTTCGATTTCTTCATCGAGGGCGAGGCCGAGCAGTTCCCCTTCACCTACTCCGAGGAGGCCAAGGAGGAGCTCAAACCCTACCTGCGCCCGGTTCCCGCCGGCCCCCTGCTGAAGAAATACCTGGCGGAGATCCCGCTGGAAAAGGTGCGCACCATCGACTTCCTGGTGGGCCTGAACCAGCGCCTGCAGCAGGACATCAGCTACCTGATCCGCATGGAACCCGGGGTGCAGACCCCGGAAGTGACGCTGGAGAACGGCTCCGGCTCCTGCCGCGACACCGGCTGGCTGCTGGTGCAGATCCTGCGCCACCTGGGCCTGGCGGCGCGCTTCGTCTCCGGCTACCTGATCCAGCTCACCCCGGACGTGAAGTCGCTCGACGGCCCCTCCGGCACCGACCACGACTTCACCGACCTGCACGCCTGGTGCGAGGTGTACCTGCCCGGCGCCGGCTGGGTCGGCCTCGATCCCACGTCCGGCCTGCTGACCGGCGAGGGGCATATCCCGGTCTGCGCCACGCCGGAGCCCTCCAGTGCAGCACCGATCAGCGGCGCCGTGGACGAGGCCGAGGTGGAGTTCGGCCACGAGATGTACGTCAAGCGCCTGTTCGAATCGCCGCGCGTCACCAAGCCCTACACCGAGGACCAGTGGGCGGCCATCGACGCGCTCGGCCAGCAGGTGGACGGCAAGCTCAAGGCCGGCGACGTGCGCCTGACCATGGGCGGCGAGCCGACCTTCATCTCCATCGACGACATGCAGGGCGCGGAGTGGAACACCGCAGCGGTGGGCCCGACCAAGCAGGCCCTGGCGGACCAGTTGATCCGGCGCCTGGCCGCGCGCTTCGCCCCCAATGGCCTGCTGACCTACGGCCAGGGCAAGTGGTATCCCGGCGAGTCCCTGCCGCGCTGGGCCTATGCCTGCTACTTCCGCGGCGACGGCAAGCCGATCACCCATACCGATCTCGCCAGCGGCGGCACCAAGGCGGACATCCCCGCCGCGCGGGCCCTGATCCGCGGCATCGCCGAGCGGCTGGAGGTCTCCCCCAACAACGCCCTGCCCGCTTACGAGGACGCATTTTTCTACCTGCACCGCGAGCGCCAGCTGCCGGACAACGTGCTGCCCGAGGACAACAAGCTGAAGGACCCGGAAGAGCGCGCGCGCATCGCCAAGGTGTTCGAGCGCGGCCTGGACCAGCCGCGCGGCTACGCCCTGCCGGTGCAGCGCTGGCAGTCGCGCGCCTGGATTTCGGAACGCTGGACCTTCCGCCAGGGCCGCCTGTTCCTGATCCCGGG
>CAJCJI010000484.1 GCA_903970595.1 Verrucomicrobiota bacterium | reverse complement strand
AGCGTCCATCGTCAGGCCATGTAGGCCTGTCGATGGACCCCGCTCCGGCTGCGGAGCGCAGGGGACCGATCAATCGCGCAAGCGATTGATCGGCGCAGACTCAGGGGCGGCGTTTCTTGCCTACTTCTTTACGCTGTTGTAAAGAAGTAGGTCGCCGAAGGCGAAATAGGGAGGTAAGCCGCAAGGGAGGATACGGGCCGCGCGCAAGCGCGCGTGCTGAGGTTTCGCTGCTAGCCACAGTGCGCTATGCGCACCCTTCATGAGGCAATGTTCCCATACAATGCCCCAATACCAAACAGGGGGAACCTCATGTCCATCCATCAGCGCCTGCTCGGCGCCCCGCTCCTCGCCATGACCTGCACAGTCCTGCCGGCGCCCGCCGCGCCCGCGGCCCAACCGGTGGAGCGCGCCACCTACCTCACCCAAGGCCACCCCTCCGGCTTCGAGGAAATAACCCCCACCCCCGACGGCGGCATCAAATCCCATTTCGAATTCAACGACCGCGGCCGCGGGCCGAATATGGACGTGGTATCCCGGCTGGCCGCCGACGGCACGCCGACCCGTATCGACGCCGGCGGCCTAAGTTACCTCAAGGCGGCGGTCGAAGAGCACTTTGCGCTGGACAAGGGTCAAGCGAGCTGGCAGGACAGCGGCGAAAACGAGCAGCGCGCGGTGACCGGACCGGCCTTCTACATCAGCATCCATAGCCCGCCGGAGGAAATGACCCTGCTGGTGCAGGCCCTGCTCAAGGCGCCGGGACAGCGGCTGCCGCTGCTGCCGGCGGGCGAGGCGCAGTTGCGCAAGCTGAGCGAGGAGACGCTGGAGGGCAAGGCCGGCAGCCAGCGCCTGTCGCTCTACGCGGTGACCGGGCTGGACCTCACGCCCGACTATCTCTGGCTGGACGCCGACGGGCGCTTCTTCGCCAGCTATTCGGACTGGTCCACGCTGGTACGCGAGGGCTGGGAGGATGTGGTGCCGGCGCTGGGCAAGCTGCAGAACGCACAGGACCAGAAGCTCGCGGCGGCGCGTGCCGCGTCGCTGACGCGGCACCTCGATCAGCCGCTGGCGATCGAGCACGTGCGCGTGTTCGACCCGGATGCGCTCAGCGCCAAGCCGGGGCAGACGGTGCTGGTGCAAGGCGGGCACATCGCTGCGGTAGGCGACGACGGCACGCTCAAGCTGCCGGCGCAGACGCAGCGCTTCGACGGCCAGGGGCGCTTCCTGATGCCCGGTCTGTGGGATATGCATGTGCACTTGGCGGCCAACGACGGCCCGCTGGACGTCGCCGCCGGCATCACCACCATCCGCGACCTGGGCAACGACCCCGATGTGCTGGCCGATCTCACGGACGCCGCCGACTCCGGCCGCGACATCGGGCCACGCGTGATCAAGGCCGGCTTGATCGACGGCCACGGGCCGTTCCAGTCTCCGATCAAGATCTTCGCCGACACTCCGGAGGAAGCGGTGCAGCAGGTGGACCGCTACGCCGACCGCGGCTACGTGCAGATCAAGATCTACAGCTCGGTCAAGCCGGAGCTGGTGCCGGTGATCGTCAAGGAGGCGCGCGCCCGCGGCCTGCGCATCAGCGGTCACGTGCCGGCCTTCATGAACGCCGAGCAGTTCGTCGCCGACGGCGTGGACGAGATCCAGCACATCAACTTCCTGTTCCTGAATTTCTTCTTCGATACGGTCAAGGACACGCGCACCCCGGCGCGCTTCACCACCGTGGCGCAGCACGGCGCCGAACTGGACCTGGGCTCGCCGCGCGTGCGGAACTTCGTGCAGCTGCTCAAGGACCATCACATCGTCAGCGATCCCACCCTGGTCGCCTTTGAAGGCATGTTCACGGAGCGGCCGGGCCTGATGGCGCCCACCTATAACCGTGTGGTGGACCGCCTGCCGCTGACCCTGCAGCGCCAGGTCCGCGCCGGCAGCGAGGGTCTGCAGGTGCCGGCCGGCATGGACGCGCGCTACCGCGAGTCCTATGCGCGCATGGTGGAGATGGTGGGCGAGCTGTACCGCAGCGGCGTCACCATCGTCGCCGGCACGGATGGCTCGGATGCCTTCACCCTGGCGCGCGAGTTCGAGCTCTACGTCAACGCCGGCATCCCGCCGGCGGAAGTGCTGCGCCTGGATACCCTCGGCGCCGCCCGCGTGATGAAGCACGATGACGTCTACGGCCGCGTCGCGCCCGGTTATGTCTCGGACCTGATCCTGGTCGACGGCGATCCCAGCCTCAACATCTCCGACATCCGCAAGGTACGCACCGTGCTGCGCGGCGACCGCCTCTACGACTCCGCCGCGCTGTGGCAGGCAATGGGCGTGGCGCCTGCGCCGTGAGCGATTGCAGCAGCGGATTGGCAATGACGTTCGTTTGCCTCTCCCTTTGGGAGTGCCATACTATAGTAAATATTTGATTTATATGCAAATGATTGATAAAATGATTCATACACAATGCCTATACAGGTACGAGGAATCAAGGACTTAGAGGCGGTTGTGTGCACAGATTCTGCACAGAAAGGTGCCCCATGACTGCCTTCATCGTCGATCAGCAAGCCTTAAAACCAGGGCTCATCATCTTTCGCCGCTCTGATGTGAAGCACCTGAATTGGTACTGCCGGGTCAAAGTCCCCCAGGAAAGCCGATACAAGACGATCTCCCTCAAAACCGCCAACATCGCCGAGGCACGCGATAAGGCGTTCGATCACGACGCGGACATACGTTTTCGGAAGAAGCACGATGTTCCGGTCTTTGAAAAGTCCTTCCCCGAGGTTGCCAAGGAATACGTGGCGCGCCTTAAGCAATCGGTCGATGCAGGAGAGATTACCAACAAGCTTTTTAAGACCAAGGAGTCAATGGTCCGATCTGTGATCGCGTATAGCGGCAATATGCAGATTACTTTGGTCAATGAAGAGAAATGGCGCGGATACGCCGCTTGGCGTAAGCAGAACGGCAAGGGTATTGGCGGCGGCCAGATCAAATACGGCACCATCCGCCGGGAGTTGATCGAGTTTCGTGCCGTCATTAAGTTTGCGGCCGAGAAAAACTACATTCGCGAAAATCAGGTTCCTAAAAGCAAGATTGCCAGAGGAACGGCGCGACGGGAGGCATTTACACCGCAGGAATACCGGCATCTGCACACGTTCGCGCGCAGCTGGATCAAGAAAGCTCCGACGGCGATTACGGAGTGGTATCGGACGATGACGTATAACTTCGCCTTGGTCATGGCGAACACCGGTATGCGCCCGACCGAGGCAAAAAATCTACGTTGGCGGGATGTTGATGTGCGCGTGGATAAACAGGAACGCACATTTGTCGTTCTCAGCGTACACGGCAAGAACAAGGCTCGTGAGCTTGTTGCGGCCAACAATGTCGCAACCTATTTGGAACGCGTCCGCGAAATCAGCAAAGCAACTAAGCCGGAAGATTTCGTGTTTACAACGATGGAGGGCAAGTCTACCGCCACGATCTATAGCCAGACAATTGCCAGTCTTTTGGAAGAGGCCGGCTTGTTGATGAGTGCAGCAGGCACGCGCCGATGCTCCTATTGTTTCAGGCATACCTATGCCACGTTCAGGCTGATGGAAGGTATCGACGTTTACTTCCTGGCAAAACAGATGGGAACTTCGGTCAAGATGATCGAGGATCACTACGGCCACATCACGCCGAGCAAGAATGCCGAGCGCATTCTTGAAGGGGTACCGGGATGGGAGCCGGCGGCTTTTGAGGGTGCAGGCCCGGTTTCTGCCAGCGTGAACGATGGCGGGGCCGAAACTGCTTCGAGCAAATCCCGCCTGAAGGCGCATTGAGGGATTTGCCATTTTGATTTGACGGGCTGACGAGGATTTGAGCGTCGAGATTCGACGCGGTGGCAGTCCGGCTTTTTTGGAGCACCCCCGCCGAGGCGGACCAGGGGTGCGTTTTGCGCGCGCCTCCGCCGGCCGATGGCCGGCTGCGCGCTTCGCTTGCCCCGCTTCGCTCGGAGTGGCCGGGCTTCAACATTTGTTCAAGCCCGCTTGTTGGTTGACGCGGCCAGGTTAAGGGCGAAAAAAGCGTCGCCTTCAACCTGGCCGCGAATGTTGGGCCGCTTGAGGCTGGCGGCAAAATCACCAGCCAATCGGCTTTTTGAACGTACCGTGAGCATCGCTCAAGCTGGGTGGAAACTGCGCGAGTTTCAACACGCCGGCACGGATCTGCTTCATGAAATCGATATGCGGTAGGATGGCCCGGCTTGGGTGCATTTGCGGGTTCAGCACGCCAACCTTTTTCTTGAGTTCCTGACGAACGATCTTGATAGGCCCCAACAAGTCGGAGTCATTGGAGACCACGACTGCAGCGTCGAATTTTCCGGTATGCGCATCGTGGATCAGATGCGTTGCCAAGTTGACGTCAGAACCTTTCTCTTCGGTCTTGATCACACGCACATATTTTTGTGGTTGCCCGGGTGGCAAAGCCAGGGGCATCATCACTTCATGCGTCAGGAAATGGCCCAGGTGGATTGAAACCTTGGGCAAGGTTTTGAGAGCACGCAAGTAGAGCTGTTGACGTATGGGCTTGTCGGTGTCGTTTGGGCGTGCCGAAACCATGGCCGTAAAGTATTTGATTTCACCGATCGCATGCTGAGGCAGCAGGACTTCGCACAACCGTTCGAGATTCAGCCAGCGATAGGGAGTTTTGCGTAGGGCACCGTAAAATAGGTTAAACCCGTCGATGTAGATGTTTGTTATCAGGACGGGACTCCCCTAAAAAAGCGAAAGCCGCCCGGAGGCGGCCTTGCGCCCGGCCACCGAAGCGACCGGGGGGATATAAATTGAGTATATGTATTATGGCGTCATGGTCAAGGAAAAAATGGGTGCCTGGGAAGATATCTACTGGCTAACACGCTAAACCCAGTAGATACCACTAATTTCCCTAATCACAACTTCCATGTACTAACGCCGGCTTCAGCCTACGAAATTGATCAAAAATGCCTATCAGAATTTCGGCATTTTGCTTATATCATAGTTGGAGGAGTTTTTAGCTATGCGCAATTCCACCTCTACGGGTTCTCCTAAATTCAGATCCTCTCCATTTGCGTCGAGTTTGCCCGTCAGGACTTTATTGCCCGATTCAATAAGTCCGACTACCTCCTTTGCAGTTTTTGAGCCGAGGCTGGACCAAGTGTTCTTCTGGTCATTGATAAGCACGACATGAAAGGAAGAGGCGACATGATTATTTGGATTGTTGTGATTTGCGGCAATAATGCAATATCTGGCCATGACTTTCTCCGTAATGTAACCAAATTTAGTGACTAGAACTCATCTCATAAACACCTGCGCAGCAGGATCATGACACAAGCCAGATGAATGAAAGCCCGGAAATTTTCGGCGTGGCGTTCCCAGCGCACGATGGTGCGGCGGAAT
>CAJCJI010000483.1 GCA_903970595.1 Verrucomicrobiota bacterium | reverse complement strand
CATGGCACTTCCTCGTCGAACGGGAAGATTCCCGTGACGAGAAAGCTAAAAAGATAGTCTCAAACAGGAGAGAACAACCTCACCAAGCACCCTACCGCGATAGCGGTTTAGTTCAACGCCAATTGGACGGATCAATAGCGGCAAATAATTGCTGCATTTCTGCGGCTTTCCTTAAGTGATACCCCGGTAACTCATTGATATGTAAACGACTGGTCTGCTCTGATTCTGGATTGGACCGCAAATCAGCGGCCTGCGCAATCACTCTACGCCTGGATCAGCACCCATTTCCAGGCCCCCATTAGTTCTGGTTTGCTTTAGGCATACGCGGAACGCCGGCCGCTGCGGACTTGCTCCTGCCGGTCGAGCCATTGCCAGCGATATCCAGGCTCAAAGCCTGCCCGGGACATCGCCAATGAGACGCAGATGCATCTCGATCCCTTTTCGGACGTTTCCGACCCTTCCCGATCCTCTCCGCCCTCGGGACGCGCATCGATCGCCGCATGCATGCCATCCCCCAATCCATGGCACACATGGCACGCATGGCACGCATGCGGTGAAAACGCCGCACTCAGGCAGCGCGGGATTGCTTCGCAGTGCTGGCCTGTTCAAACCGCTTCAGCAACTCTTCCAGCCGCACCGCATAAGTTTGCTCCGCAGCCGCCTTCACCGGCCCATAGCCCGCCACGTCCCAGGCCGCGTGCGCCAGTTCGATGGCGGCGTCGAGATTGGCGCCGTCGAGCCGTCCGGTGATGCGCTCGATCAGCGCGCGGTATTCGACGATTAACCGCCGCTCCAGCCGGCGCTCAGCTGTATAGCCGAACGGGTCGTACGGCGTGCCCCGCAGGCCCTTCAAGCCCCGCAGCAGCTTGAACGCCGTCATGATCCAGCCGCCGAATGCACGCTTGCGCGGCCGCCCTGACGGATCGCGCCCCGGCAGCATCGGCGGCGCCAGGTGGAACTTCAGCTTGAAGTCCCCGGCGAACTGCTCGCGCAGGCGGCCGGTATAGGCCGGGTCGGTGTAGAGCCGGGCCACTTCGTACTCGTCCTTGTAAGCCATCAGGCGCGCCAGGCTCAGCGCCACCTCGCGCACGTAGCGCTCGCCGCCGGCCAGGCCGAGCGGCGCGACTTGCGCCCGCACGGCATCCACGAAGCGGCGGTACTGCGCGGCATAGTCCGCGCTTTGATAGGCGGTGAGCAGGCGCGTGCGGCTGGCCAGCACCTGGTCCACGGTGTCCAGCGGCACCGGCGGGGCTTCGTCGCCCATCTCGCGCGCCAGGGCTTCCGGGTCGTGCGCGGCCAGGCGCCCCAGCCCGAAGGTGTGCAGGTTGCCCTCGACGAAGCTGCCGTTGAGGCGGATCGCCTCCTGGAGCGCGCCGAACGAAATCGGCAGCAGGCCCTTCTGCGCGGCATAGCCCAGCATCAGCAGGTTGGTGCCGATGCTGTCGCCGGTCAGGCGGGTGGCCAGGCGCGTGGCGGGCAGCTCGAACAGCGGCGCGCCGGTTATGGCCTGGACCACGGCGGCGCGCAGGCGGCTTTCGTTCAGGTCCAGGTGCTTGTTCGACTGGAAGTCGCCGGTGGGGGCGACATTGCTGTTGAGCACCGCGGCGCTGCGGCCGGGACGCAGCGTGCGCAGCACGTTGGCGCCCGAGGCCACGATCAGGTCGCAGGCCAGCAGCAGGTCGGTCATGCCCTCGCTGAGCCGCGAGGTGTAGATGCCCGCCGGATCGGGGCCGATGCGGATATGGCTGGTGACGGCGCCGCCTTTCTGCGCCATGCCGGTCATGTCGAGCACGGTGCAGCCCTTGCGGTCGAGGTGCGCCGCCATGCCGAGCAGGGCGCCGACGGTGAGCACGCCGGTGCCGCCGACGCCGGTGACCAGGATGTTGCACTCCCGCCCATCGGATACCGCCGGCTCCGGCAGCGCCGCGATCAGCCGCCGCAGGCGCCCGGCGTCACCCGCCGCGTGCACCGCGATCTTCGCGCCCGTCACCGTGACGAAGGAAGGGCAGAAGCCCTTGATGCAGCTATAGTCCTTGTTGCAGCTGGACTGGTCGATCCTGCGCTTGCGGCCGAACTCGGTTTCCAGCGGCAGCACGCTGATGCAGTTGGACTGCACCGAGCAGTCGCCGCAGCCCTCGCAGACCTCGGGGTTGATGAACACCCGCTGCTCCGGATCGGCGGCGCTGCCGCGCTTGCGGCGGCGGCGCTTCTCGGCGGCGCAGGTCTGCTCGTAGACGAGGGCGGAGACCCCCTTGAGTTCGCGCAACTCGCGCTGCACCGGGTCCAATTCGTCGCGGTGGTGGACGCTCACCGCCGGCGGCAGCTTGAGCCCAGCGTACCGCTCCGGCTGGTCGGACAGCAGCCGCACCGGCCGCACGCCCTCGGCCAGCAGCTGGTGCACCATGTCGATCGGCGTGATGCCGGACTCCACCGGCTGGCCGCCGGTCATGGCCACGGCGTCGTTGTAGAGCAGCTTGTAGGTGATGTTCGCCTTGCCGGCCACCGCCGCGCGGATGGCCAGGATGCCCGAGTGGGAGTAGGTGCCGTCGCCCATGTTGGTGAACACATGCGGCGTATCGACGAAATTGCCGGCCGCCACCCAGGGCGAGCCCTCGTGCCCCATCGGCGTGAACTGCATGGTATTGCGGTCCATCACCACCGCCACCAGGCCGTGGCAGCCGATGCCGCCCAGGGCCAGCGAGCCTTCGGGAATCTTCGTGCTGGTGTTGTGCGGGCAGCCCGAGCAGAAGTAGGCGGGCCGGTTGACCGCGCCGGTGGCCAGTTCGCGGCTCTCAAGCTCCCGCCAGCCCCGCCGCCGCGCTTCGAGCGTCTCGTCCGCCAGTCCGAGCTGGCCGAGCAGGGCGCCGACGGCGCGCCGCGCCAGCGGCACGCTCAGCTCGCCGCTGGAAGGCAGCAGCGGCGCGCCGCGCAGATCCTGCTTGCCGGCGAGGGCAGGGCGCCGCTCGGCGGGCAGGGCGTAGAGATGACGCGCGATCTGCTCCTCCATCACCGGCCGCTTTTCCTCTACCACCAGCACCGCCCGGGCTCCGGCGGCGAACGCGACCAGTCCCTCGCGCTCCAGCGGCCAGATCATCCCCGGCTTGTACAGGCGGATGCCGAGCCGGCGGCAACCGGCCTCGTCCAAACCGAGGTCGCTCAGCGCCTGGCGCACGTCCAGGCAGGCCTTGCCGGCGCTGACGATGGCCAGCTCGCGGCGCTCGCCATCGATCACGGTGCGGTCGATGCCGTTGGCGCGGACGAAGGCAGCGGCGGCGGGGAGCCGGTGATTGATCACCCAGTCCTCTTCCACCAGCGGCGGCTGGTTCGGCCGCAGGTTCAGCCCGGCCGGCGGCGGCGCGAAGTCCGCCGGGATGGCATAGGCGCGGAAGGCGTCCGGCAGTTCCACCGCGCCGGACAGGTCCAGTGTGTCGGTGATGCACTTGAGCGCGACGTAGCAGCCGCTGTAGCGCGACAGGGCCCAGCCGAACAGGCCGAACTCGATGATCTCGGCGATGGTGGACGGGTACAGGATCGGCATATAAGCCGCGATCAGCGTGTGCTCCGACTGGTGCGCGCTGTCGGAGGATTTACCGCCGTGGTCGTCGCCGGCCACGGCCAGGAAGCCGCCCCGGGCGGCCGTCCCTTCCAGGTTGGCGAGCTTGAGCGACTCACAGGCGCGGTCCACGCCGATGCCCTTGCCGTACCACAGGCCGAAGATGCCCTCGTACTCGGATTTTCCGAACCACTTGAGCTGCTGCGTGCCGCGCAGGGCGCTGACCGCCAGTTCCTCGTTCAGTCCGGGCGTGAAGCGGATGTGGTGCTGGTCGAGCAGCTTCTGCGCGCCCCACAGCGCCACGTCGTAGACCCCCAGCGGCGAGCCGCGGTACCCGGAAACGTAGCCGGCGGATTTGATGCCGGCGGCGCGGTCGCGGCGAGCCTGGTCCAGCACCAGGCGCACTAGCGCCTGGTTGGACGACATGAAGACCCGCCCGCCCGGCTGCAGGTACTTGTCGTCCAGCGTGGTCACGGACTTGGTCATCGCGGCCTGAAGTGCATTTTTGCCTTAGTTACGTACAACTCCCCTCTCCCGCTTGCGGGAGAGGGGTTGGGGGAGAGGGGCTTTCCCTGGCTTCACAGCCCCTCTCCCGGCCCTATGGGCCACCATCTCTCCCCATGAAGCCGGCGACACGCCCCAAGCGGGAGAGGGGACAGCTATGCAAGTTGATAAAACGAAAATGCTCTAGCTCCCGCACGGCAGGTCGGAGCCGCTCACTTGGCAACCGGCGGCAGCAGATCCAGGCGAAACTCGCAATGCGGCGCGGTCTGCTGGATTTCGATCAGGTTGCCTTCCGGGTCGCGGCCGTAGATCGACTTCACGTGGCCCACGTCGATCGGCGCCGGCTGGCCAAAGCGCATGCCCAAGCCCTTCAGGCGCTCATACTCCCGCTCGATGTCGGTGACGTCGACGCAGAAATGCGTATAACCCTTGTCGTACGGCTGCAGCGGACGGCTGGAGGAAGGCGGCGGCGCGCTGTACTGGAACAGCTCCATGTAGCAGGTGCCGGCGCGCAGCATGGCCCCACGCGCGGCCGAGTCCGGCACGTCGACAATGCGGTCGATGAACGCGCTGCGGCTCCAGCCGAAAGGTTCGCCCACCACCTCGAAACCAAAGGCCTCCCGGTAGAACCGCATCATCCGGTCCAGGTCGTGCACGTGGACTGCGACGTGGTGGATGCCCCTGATCATGCGTCTATGCTCTCGCGCTCGGCGGTGTCGCCGCAGGAATACGCGAGTCTAGCCAGCGCGGGCAGGGGTCATAAGGGGGCTGGCGGCGCTGGGCAAATCGGGCTGCGTCCCCGGTCATCCTGGCCTGGCGGGCGGTGGGCATAATCGTTCCACGGCACCGTGGGCGGCCGTGTACCGCCGCAGGCAGGAGGAGTGGTCCGATGAGCAAGACGCTGTTCGCGGGGGCGAGGATCTGGGACGCCAGCGGCGCCGCGCCGTTCGAGGGCGACGTGCTGGTCGAAGGCCAGCGCATCCGCGCCGTGTCGCGGGCGCGGGGCCAGATCGCCGCCGCCGGCTGCCAGGTCATCGACGCCCAGGGCCTGTGCCTGATGCCCGGCATGGTCGAAGGCCATGCCCACCTGTCGTTCGAGGCGGTCACCGCCACCGAGGACCTGATTGCGCCTCCGCCCGAGGAACATACCCTGCTCACCGCGCGGGTCGCCAAGGTGCTGCTGGATCACGGCTTTACCAGCGCCTGGGGCGCCTCCGAGGCCAAGCTGCGGCTTGGCGTGGCGGTGCGCAACGAGGTCGACGCGGGCCGCCTGCCCGGTCCCCGCATCCGCGCCGGCTCGCTCGAGATCACCGTCACCGGCGGCATGGGCGACGAGAGCAAGCTGCACAATCCGCGCAAGGGGCCATCGATCATCGTCGACGGCCCGGAAGAGATGCGCAAGGCCGTGCGCCTGTGCTGCCGCGAGGGCTGCGACAACATCAAGCTGGACGTTTCCGGCGATCCCTTCTACCCGAATACCCCGGCGCATTCCACACCCATGTCATTCGAGGAAATCCGCATGGCGGTGGACACCGCGCACAGCTATGGCCGCAAGGTCAACGCCCACACGCGCTCCATCGCCGGCACCCAGGCCTGCCTGCGCGCCGGGGTCGACGTGCTGTACCACTGCGAATACTCGGACGAAGCGACGCTGGACCTGTTCGAGGAGGCCAGGGACCGCGTGTTCGTGGCGCCCACCGTCAGCCTGTTCCACACCATCGCCAACAACGAGGCGGCCGGCAACGGCCTCAGCGCCGAGATCGGCGGCTACATGGGCATCGGCGCCTTGCTTGAAGCCTCGGCCAAGACCCACACCGAGCTGCGCAAGCGCGGCATCCGCCACGTCATTGGCGGCGACTACGGCTTCGCCTGGAGCCCCAACGGCACCAATGCCCGCGACCTCGGCTTTTTCGTCCAGTACTACGGCTACACGCCGGCCGAGGCCCTGGGCTGCGCCACCCGCAACGGCGGCGACCTGATGACCCAGGTCAGCGGCGACAAGCTCGGCGAAATCCGCGAGGGCTACCTGGCCGATCTGCTGCTGGTCGACGGCGACCCGCTGGCCAACTTCTCGCACCTGCTGGATCCCGCCCGCCTCGTCGTCATCATGAAGGACGGGCAGATGTACAAGAACCAGAGCGGCGCAGTCCAGCGCCGCGCCGCTGCCTGAGCGCGGCGCCTGAAGTCCGGAGACAGAGATGGAAGTCGAAGCCAAGCAGGACCACAAGAACCGCGCAACGGCCAAGGGTGAAGCCCGCTGCCCGGGCGCGCCCAGCACCCAGGACATCATCGCCGCCGACAAGGTCGGCGCGCCCGGCTGGGTGCGCTCGGAGGCTTACCAGTTCCTCGGCGACGCCGACATTCCCACAGACCGCTACATCGATCCCGAATACGCCCGCCGCGAGATCCAGACCCTGTGGCGCCACACCTGGCAGTTCGCCTGCCGCGAGGAGCACATCCCGGAGGTCGGCGACTACTACGTCTACGACCTCGGCCCGTACTCCTTCATCGTCACCCGCGTCGGCGCCGACGACATCCGCGCCTATTACAACGCCTGCCTGCACCGCGGCACCAAGCTGCGCGCCTCGGGCACCGCCGGCAACGCCTGCGAGTTCAAGTGCAGCTTCCACGGCTGGAGCTGGAACGTCGATGGCAGCCACAAGGGCGCCACCTGCCATTGGGACTTCCCGCACGTCGATCCGGCCAGGTTCACCCTGCCGCAGGCGCGGGTGGAGCGGCTCGGCGGCTTCGTCTTCATCAACATGGACCCGCAGGCGCCGACCCTGGCCGAGTACCTCGGCGCCGAGGCCAAGGCCCACATCGACGCCTGGAAGCTGGAAAACCGCTACACCTACCTGCACGTGTCCAAGCGCCTGCCCTGCAACTGGAAGCTGGCGATCGAGGCCTTCATGGAGGCCTACCATGTGATCGAGACGCACCCGCAGGTGGCGGTGTCCAACGGCGACGCCAATTCCCAGTACGACGTCTACGGCGAGCACGTCAACCGCTTCATCTCGCCGCTCGGCGTGCTCAGCCCGCACCTCTACGGCAAGCACACCGAGGAGGACATCCTCAAGCAGTTCACGCTGGGCGACAGCGGCGCCCTCGGCGGCAGCCAGCGCACCCTCAAGGACGG
The DNA here is from genome assembly GCA_903970595.1 of Verrucomicrobiota bacterium. Classification (GTDB taxonomy): domain Bacteria; phylum Pseudomonadota; class Gammaproteobacteria; order Nevskiales; family Nevskiaceae; genus Nevskia. Next base: position 3,469 of record CAJCJI010000483.1, on the reverse strand, counting down.
CGGCACGGCGCGCCAGGTGATGGCCGACATGTTCCGCGGCATGTTCGAGCAGGCCACCAATACCGATCTCAGCGGCGTGTCCGACTCGGAGCTGCTGGACTGCTTCTCCTACACCGTCTTCCCCAACACCTTCCTGTTCCCCGGCATTTCGCTGCCGATGGTCTACCGCTTCCGCCCCGACCCGCGCGATCACCGCAAGTGCCTCTACGAGGTGATGTTCCTGCGCCCGGTGCCGCTGGACGGCCAGCGCCCGCAGCCGGCCGAGCCGATCCACTTGCGCGACGAGCAGTCGTTCAGCGAGGCAGAGGGCATGGACCCAGGCTTCGGCAACATCCTGGACCAGGATACCGACAACCTGGTGCTGCAGCAGGAAGGCATCGAAGCCAGCGCCAAGCGCACCCTGACCCTGGGCAACTACCAGGAAATCCGCGTCCGCCACTTCGAGCAGGCCGTCGACAAGTACGTCGGCGAGGGATGAGCGAAGGACCGGCATCACCCGCCTTCACGCGGGTGCTTGAGGCTGCGCATCTGCCGCCCGGCGGCAAGAAAGTGGTTCAGGCCGGCGGCGCCTGCCTGCTGCTCTGCCATGCCAACCAGCGCTACTACGCCATCGCCAATACCTGCTCCCACAACCAGAAGCCGCTGGAAGACGGCCGGGTGATGGGCAGCAGCATAGCCTGCCCCTTCCACGGCGCCCGCTTCGACCTCGCCACCGGCAAGGCCCTGAACCTGCCGGCCACCCGGCCGGTGCCGGTGTACGCGGTGCGGGTAGTGGACGGGTGGATTGAAGTGGCGGTTTGAAGGGTTAGGGCTTGCGCCGATTCGACCGGCTCAGCCGCCATTCCGGCGGATAGTCCATGTCGAGGTCCTTGACCACGTTGTTCAGTCCCTTGCCGAACACGTCCTCGCCGAGTTGCACGTCCTCCTGGCGATCGTTCTTCATCATCGGCAGCATGCCTTCGACGAAGCCGGTGAGCTGGCTGCCCATGTATTCGCCGCGGTACTGCTTGTAGATCTCCAGGAAGGTCTTCTGCACCTGCACCACGTCGGTGGGCCGGGAGCGCGAGCAGGCGAGGGCGTATTTCTGCGTTTCCTCTTCAAGCCTGTCGCGCGGCACCACGCTGTTGATGAAGTTGCACTTGTCCATTTCCTGGGCGGTGAAGGGGCGCCCGGTGAACAGCATCTCCTGGAACTTGCGCAGGCCCATGGTCTCGATCCAGGTCCACAGTCGCGGGCCCCAGCCGGCGTAGCGGAACGAGGGGTGGCCGAACAGCGCATCGTCGGAGGAAATCAGCAGGTCGGCGTCCGCGGCCTGGTAGAAGTGCCAGCCGTAGCAATAACCCTTGGCCTCGACGATGCTGATCTTCTTGAATTCCTGCAGCGGCCGGTTGCCGGCGCGTGCCTTGGCATAGTGGTCGGTGAGGCCATGCAGAAAGCGGAAGCTTCCCTTCGGCGGATACTTCACGTCCGGGTCGTCGATCTCGAACTCGTGCAGCATCGAGACGTCCTCGTCGGAGCCCGAATGCATCTCCGCCTGCTCGGGCAGGTCGCCGCCGGCGCCGAAGTGATCGCCGGCGCCGCGGATCACCAGCACCTTGATGTCGTCGTCGATGTTGGCCTTGTATACCAGGTCGGCGTAAACCAGGCGCATGCCGGCGGAAGTCGCGTTGAGGCGGTCCGGCCGGTTGAACGTGAGATAGGCAATTTTCCTTTCCTTGTTCTTTTCAAAGCTGATGTACTTTTCAGCCTCTTTTTTTAAAACTTCGCTGTCGATCATGGCGTACCTAAGCTTGGGGAGCAGGGGAGGGAATTCAGTATAATCTATTGAATTTAAATATCTTATTATCGGGGTGACCCTGAATGACATATATGCCATAGGGCTGCGCGGATGTCTTGGCATTTCACCGCCCCGCGTCTACAATCAATGCAAATACCGCCAGTCCAGCATCGAGAGTGGATCTGCGCAGGAGGAGATGCAGTTGGGCGAAAGCATGTTTTACAGCCTAGAAGGTCCGCTCGATTCCCTTCCCGCCGAAGGGCAGATGCGCACGGCGAACTTCAGCGGTTTCTCCGACCTGGTGCGCAACCTCGGCGCCGATCCGCGCTGGATTCTCCAGCACCACGGCATCGACCCGCGCGTGATCCGCGACCCGGACTCCTACATCGACTGCAAGTGCCTGGTGGACGTGCTGGAGTACTGCAGCGTGTCCTTCAACGATGCCCTGTTCGGCCTGCGCCTGGCGCAGCAGCAGGAGCCGGACGTGTTCGGCTGCGTCGCCGCCCTGTGCCGCGGAGCGTCTTCCTTCCGCGAGGGGCTGACCAGCTTCATCGACTACATCCCGGTAGTCCATTCGCCCATGACCATCCTGGAGCTGGTCGAAGGTCGCGACACGGCGGAGCTGCGCTGGGCGGTGGGAGCGGACCTGGGCATCAACAACCAGGCCAACTACCAGGCGGCGATGCTGATGCTCAAGCTATTGCGCCTGATCGGCGGGCGCTCGTTCCGCCCCAGCTACGTCAACCTGGCGGTGGATACGCGGCCGAAGGACATCCCCGAGGTGGAGAGCCGCATGGGCTGCCATTTCCACAGCCGCTCGGCGGCGAACGCCATCGCCTTCCCGATTTCGGTACTCGACCAGTCGGTGCCCACCGCCAACCGCCTGCTGTTCCGGCTGGTGAGCGGCTACCTGGACCGGGTCAGGGAAGTGTCCCGCACCAGCATTGTCGAGCGGGTGGAGGACTACGTGCGCGGCTCGCTGCCCTCGGGCAATTGCTCGATCCTACATTGCGCCAAGAAATTCGGCACCTCGGTGCGCACCCTGCAAGGCAACCTGAGCGTGCAGGGGCTGCGTTTCTCGGACATCCTGGAGAAGCAGCGTATCGAGTTGGCCAGGACTTACCTCGAGCGCCGGCAGTTGTCCCTGGACGAGGTGGCGTCGATGCTCGGCTATTCCGAGCAGTCGAGCTTCGGCCGCGCCTTCAAGCGCTGGACCGGCTCGACTCCGCAGGGCTACCGCAAGGTCACCAGCCTGCAGTAGCGGGTTCCCGCCGGCAAGAAGCATGCTGTCCGGCCGATCTGGTCTGTCGGTGCTCAAAGTAATGCCTGCGGCCGCAATGCACTAGCATTTGCGCGAGCCGCCGCGCTGGCGGACGCCGCCCCGCGTATAAGATTCCCACCGGCTCCAAGCAAAGCAATCCACAAGCGCCCGAGGCCCAGTTGCCTCCCATGCGCAGCTGCCAAGGGGTGGTGAAATGGCTCAGCAAACCTCCGACAAGCCGGTCGTCTTGATCACCGGCGCCAGCGCCGGCATCGGCGATGCCATCGCCTGGCGCTTCGCACGCGGCGGCTTTTCCATCGTCGCGGTGGCGCGCCGGCAGGACCGGCTCGACCATCTCGCCGCCGAGCTTTCCAAGCTGGCAGACATCAGGACCCTGGCCGCCGACGTGCGTGACGCGAACGCGCCGGAGC
>CAJCJI010000482.1 GCA_903970595.1 Verrucomicrobiota bacterium | reverse complement strand
ACCAGTTCGGCGGCGTCGGTCAGGGTGCCCTTGCCGTAGTCGGACAGGATCACCACCTGGGCGTCGCTCAGGCCGATCTTGTAGCGCAGCAGATAGGCGGCGCGATCGAAGGCGCCGACTTGCGACAGCGACTCTTCGAAGTCGAGCCGGATCAGCTGCTGGTTGCGCGACAGCACGCGCAGCTTGGTGATGGTGGGATAAGCAGCGGACTCGACGAAATCCGGCAGCACGCGCTTCAGCACCAGCGCCTCGCGCAACTTGTGCGCGGTGTCGTCGCGGCCGACCACGCCGAGCAAATGCACATGGCCGCCGAGCGCGGCGATGTTAAGGGCGACGTTGGCAGCCCCGCCGGGACGCGTTTCGTCCTTCTGGATGCGCACCACCGGCACCGGCGCCTCCGGCGAAATGCGCGAGGTCGGACCTTGCCAGTAGCGGTCGAGCATGACGTCGCCCGCCACCAGCAGGCGGGCGCGATCAAACTCCGGGATTGCGGTCAGCATCTGGCGATGGGCGAGGAGCGGAAGGCGGAAAATGCAAAGGCAAAAGCGAAAAACCGCGGGCGGCTTATGCGATGCCTCGCGCTTTTACGCCTCCCGCCTCCCACGCACGGGCTCTTAGGAATCATTTGCCCGGCTTCTCGCCTCACGGTCGTTAGCCTGCAATCAAGCAGCAGCAGTCTTCTTCTGCGCCGTTGGTTCGTTGACCAGGCTCAGCCACTCCGGATACCCGGCGCTCTCGCCCCTGACCTGGGCCGCGTAGGCCTTCTGCAGCTTCTCGGTCACCGGGCCGCGCTTGCCGGCGCCGATCATGCGGTTGTCGGCTTCACGGATCGGCATCACCTCGGCGGCGGTGCCGGTAAAAAAGGCCTCGTCCGAGATGTACAACTCGTCGCGGGTCAGGCGGCGCTCGTGGACCTTGATGCCGGCGTCCTGGGCCAGCTGCATTACGGTGCGGCGGGTGATGCCGTCCAGCGCGGAGGTGACATCCGGGGTGTGCAGCGCCCCGTCCTGCACCAGGAAGATGTTCTCGGCCGAGCCTTCGGCGATGAAGCCCTGCGGGTCAAGCATCACCGCCTCGTCGTAGCCGTCGCGCAAGGCCTCGTTCAGCGCCAGCATCGAGTTCAGGTAGTTGGCGTTGGCCTTGGCGCGGCACAGCGCGGCGTTGACGTGGTGGCGCGAATAGGAGCTGGTCTTGACACGGATGCCGCGCTCGACGTTGTCGGCGCCCAGGTAAGCGCCCCAGGTCCAGGCGGCGATGATCAGGTGCACCTTGAGGTTGTCGGCGCGCAGGCCCATGCCCTCGGCCCCGTAGAACACCATCGGCCGGATATAGGCTTCCTTGAGCTTGTTGGCGCGCAACACTTCCAGCGTAGCGGCGTTGACCTGCTCCGGCGAGAACGGGATCTTCATGCCCAGGATCTTGGCCGAGTTGTACAGGCGCCGGGTGTGTTCTTCCATGCGGAATACCGCCGTGCCCTTGGGCGTGGCGTAGGCCCGGACGCCCTCGAAGCAGCCGACGCCGTAGTGCAGGGTGTAGGTCAGCACATGGGTGGTGGCGTCCCTCCAGGGCATCAGTTCGCCGTCGTACCAGATGAAGCCGTCGCGGTCGGCCATCGTCGTCATCGCAAATATCCTCGAAAGCGGAAAATAAAGGCCGCGTGGGCGCGGCCGCTGGCATTATAGGGGAAGCAGCCGCGGCGGACCCTGCTCCTGCGCCCGCGGACTTTTGCCGCCGGCCATTTTACCCAAATAAAATCATGGAGTTGTTATGCCAGACCAGAGCCTGCTGCAGATCTCGGAAGACCTCCAGGGCTATTACGCCGCACCAGCCGGCGCGGCTGCGGCCGCTGGCATCGTGGTGCTGATGGAGGCGTTCGGCCTGACGCCGCACGTCCGCCGTATCTGTGACCGCTACGCCGCCGCCGGCTTTGCCGCCCTGGCGCCGGACATCTACCACGGCGACGTGCTGCCCTACGACAATCACATGGACGCGGTGCTGGCCAAGCTGCGCGGATTGTCCGACGACCGGGTCATGGACGAGATCGGCGCCAGCCTGGACTGGCTGGCGCGGCAGCCGGGCGTCGCCCGTGCGCAACTGGGCCTGCTCGGATTCTGCATGGGCGGCCGCCTCGCGTTTCTCGCCGCCTGCCGCCACGCGCAGCGGGTCCGCGCCAGTGTGGCCTTCTACGGCGGCAGCATCTTCCCGGAAGGACACAGGGACCGCTTGGGCCGCACCCCGCCGATCCACGAAGCCGCTGCCCTGTCGGCGCCGCTGCTGCTGATCTATGGCGGCCAAGACGCAGGCATTCCCCCGGCGGAGCGCGCGCGTATCGCCCAGCGCCTGGGCGAACTGGACAAGCCGCACAGCATCAGCAACTACGCCGGGGCCGGCCACGGTTTCTGCTGCGAGGACCGCGAAGCCTATTCTCCGCAGGCGACCGAGGCGGCGCACGCCGAAACCTTCGATTTCCTGCGGCGCTCGTTTGCGGCGCAATCCAGGTAGCCCGGGAAGCGCGCAGGGCTACCCGGATTGCGGCGAGCCATTCAGCACCGCCGCCAGCACCTGCTCCACACCGATCTGCCGCAGGCAGTTCAGATGCCCTAGCGGACAGGTGCGCTCGAAGCACGGACTACAGTCAAGCCCCAGGTAAAGCAGCCTGACACTCGGCGACAGCGGCGGCGTCATCTTCGGCGAGGAGCTGCCGTAGATGGCCACCAGCGGCGTACCCACCGCAGCCGCCACGTGCATCAGGCCGGAGTCGTTGCTCACCGCCGTCCGCGCCGCAGCCAGCAGATCGACCACATCTTCCAGGCGGGTGCGACCGCACAGGTCGTGAATCTGCGCGCGGCCCTGCGCGATGGCGGCGCCCAGTTCCCGCTCCTTGGCCGAGCCCAGCACCCAGACCTGGTAACCGGCGCCGGTCAGGCGGCCGGAAAGCTCGGCAAAATATTCCGGCGGCCAGCGCTTGGCCGGGCCGTACTCGGCGCCCGGCATCAGCGCCACCGCGGGCTGCCGCGGGTCTAGACCCAGCTGCTCGCGCAGGGCCGCGATGCGCTGTGCATCGTGGCGCAGCCGCGGCTGCGGAATCGGCGGGGCTTGCGTGACCGCGCCGTCCTCGGCCAGGGCCAGGAACTGCTGCACCGTCGTCGGCAGCACGGTCTTGTCCAGCCGGCGCAGGTCGTTGAGCAGGCCGTAGCGGAATTCGCGGCGATAGCCGGTGCGCCGCGGAATCCCGGCGAAGTACGGCGTCAGCGCCGACTTCCAGGAGCCCGGCAGCACCAGAGCCTGGGCGTAGTTTTTTCCGCGCAGCGCCAGCCCGGCACGCCGCCGCACTGAAAAGCCGAATTCGCCGTGCCCCAGCGGCAGCTCAATGCCCTCCCGCACCTCCGGCATGCGCGCCAGGATCGGCAGCGACCAGCCGGGCGCCAGCACATCGACCGCCGCCTGCGGATGCAGCTGCCGCAGCCGCATGAACAGCGCCTGCGCCATCACCATGTCGCCGACCCAGGACGGGCCGACCACCAGGATGTCCTGTATCACAGGTCGATATGCAGGGATTGGGGCCAGGCCGGTATCTGCGGCGGCGCCAACTGCTCCGCCGCCTGATCCAGGCGGCGGAGCAGCGCCGCCACCTCGCCGCTGCGGATTTTCTGCAGCAGGCCGCTGCGCGCCTGCTGCATCTGCGCCCGCACCCGCTGCGCCAGGGCGCTCAGCCCGGAGCGCTCGTCGGCGCGGCGCGGTACCACCGGGCCATAGGCGTCCGCGCCTTCGCCCAGGGCCTGCTGCACCAGGGCGCGATAGCGCGCCGCGCCGGCTTCCGCCGCGGCCTCGCCGAGATTCCTGCCCAGCACCTCCGCATCGTGCATGTCGCCGAGCAGTTCCTGCAGACCGCCCAGTTCGCGCACCAGCGTCTTGCCGTCCGGCAGTCCCGCCGCCAGGGGCTCCAACAGGTAACGGGCGCGCTTCACCAGCAGGCGCGCCGCATGCACGTGGGCCATTTCCTCGTCGCCGGCGATGGCGGCAAAGCGCTCGCCCAATTCGGCGGCCAGCGGCCTGAGCTGCCCTGCGGTGACCCGCCCGAAGCTCGTCGGCGTGCATTCGGCCGGCATCGCCAGGGCCGCGCGCAGCAAGGCGCTGAGGGCGGAGAACTGCAGCGGCACCGCGGCGCGGACCGCCGCATAGCCCTGCCGCTGCCGGTCTTCGAGACGGCGGCGCAGCCACTGGAAACCGGTGCGCTGGTTCGGGCGCAGCGCCGCGTGCTGCGCGTCCAGCCAGTGCAGCTGCACCTCGCAGTCGCGCGCCGGCCCGGTGCTGCGCACCAGCTCCTGCAGGCGCCTGCGCAATTTCTTCGGCAAGGCGTCCGCCACCCAGTCACGGTAGGCGCGCTCGATGGAACGGAAACGCCGCAAGGCGACACGGAAATCGTGCAGGGCCTCGTCGTCATCGCCGCCGGCCAGCCGCTGCGCCGCCGCCTCGGCCTGCTTGAGCTGGCGCGACAGCAGCCGGCGCGCCGCGCGCTCCGGCGCGAGCTGGTGCAACTCCGGGCGCCCGGCACCAGGCGCAGGCTGCGTAATCTCGGCTTCAGTCATCTTGCATCAGGGTTTCAACCATCTTGCGGTGGTTGTTGAGGAAATGCCGGGTGATGGCGTAGTGCTCCGTATCCTCGTAGCGTACTTCGCTCAAGCCGGTGCCGTCGAACAGCACGATCTTGCTGCGCGGATAGGCCAGCAGGATCGGCGAATGGGTGGCGATGATAAATTGCGAGCGCTCCTCCACCAGGCGGTGGATCGCCACCAACGCGGCCATCTGCCGGCTCGGCGACAGCGCGGCCTCCGGCTCATCGAACAGGTACAGGCCGTTGCCGTGGAGCTTGTCCCGCATCACGCTCATGAAGGCCTCGCCGTGCGACCTCGCGTGCAGCGACTTGTTGTCGTAGCCGCCGATATAGCCGGTTTCATCCATATAGGTCGCGACATTGAAAAAGCTCTCCGCACGCAGGAAATAATGATCCTGCGGCTTGGCAAAGCTCTTGACCATCTTGAGGTATTGGTGCAGGGGCGAGACGGAATCGGCCGTGCTGAAGCGCACATTGCGCGTGCCGCCTTCGGGCCCGAAGCCGAGCGCCAGTGCAATGGCTTCGAGCAGGGTGGATTTGCCGGAACCATTCTCCCCGACGAAGAACGTCACGTCGGGGTGGAAGCTCAGGTGGTCCAGTTCGCGCACCGCCGGAATGTTGAAGGGGTATTGATTCAGACCGGTTAGCCGCTCGCGCTTGAGGGAAATCTCACGCAGATAGGGCTTGATCTCCATATGCCGGTCAGAAACGGGAGTGCCCGCTTATTCCTGATGCAGCCAGTCCAGATACTTCTTCACCCCCTGCTCCACCGTCAGGAACGGGTGGTCGTAGCCAGCGGCGCGCAGCTTGGCCTGGTCGGCCTGCGTATAGGACTGGTAGCGGCCCACCAGGTTCTCGGGAAACGGCACGTACTTGAGCTTGCCCTTGCCGTGCCAGGCGATCACGGCCCGCGCGATGTCGTTGAAGGGCTGGGCGCGGCCGGTGCCGCAGTTGAAGATGCCGGACTTGGCCGGGTGCTCCCAGAACCACAGGTTCATCGCCACGGCGTCGTCGACGTGGATGAAGTCGCGCCGCTGCTCGCCCGGCCCGTAACCGTCGCTGCCCTCGAACAGGCGGCATTCGCCTTCCTGCCCGACCTGGTTGTTGAAGTGAAAGGCGGTGCTGGCCATGCCGCCCTTGTGCTGCTCGCGCGGGCCGTAGACGTTGAAGTAGCGCAGGCCCACCACCTGCGGGCGCGCCGGCTTGACGCGCCCACCGGCCTTGCCTTTGCCGGCCTTCTTCGCGGCCGCAGTGTCGTAACCCAGACGCCGCACGTACTGGTCCAGCAGGAACTTGGAATAGGCGTACATGTTGAGCGGCTTCTCGCAGGCGCGCTCCTCGCGGAAGCCCTGCCGCCCCATGCCGTAGACCGAGGCGGACGAGGCGTAGAAAAACGGCACGCGACGATCCTGGCACCAGTGCAGCAGGGTCTTGGTGTAGCGGTAGTTCACGTCCATCATGAAGCGGCCGTTCCACTCGGTGGTGGCGGAACAGGCGCCCTGGTGGAACACCGCCTCGATCTTCGGCAACTCGCCGCGCTCGACCAGGCCGAGGAACTCGTCCTTGTCCAGGTAATCGGCAATCTGCGTGTCGGCAAGATTGCGGAACTTGGTTCCATCCTGCAGATCGTCCACCGCGATGATGTCGGTGGCGCCCTTGCCGTTGAGCCCCATTATCAGGTTCGAGCCGATGAAGCCGGCGGCGCCAGTCACTACGATCACATCAAGCTCCCGTCATGAATTCCTGCCACAGCGCCGCGACGGCCGCGCGGTGCTCCTGAAGGTCGGCATCATCGGCCAAAGCATCCTGGCTCTGCAACGCGCGCCGGTGCAGCCAGCCGCGGTAAGCCCGGTCCGCGGCCAGCAGCGCTTCCTTCTGCGCCGCGCCGATCAGGCCGGCCGCGGCCAGGGCCTCCAGCTGGCGCCAGATGTCGGTGTATTCGATCACGGAAGGATGCCGGGCGGCGTGGCGCAGGCACAGGTACTGGGTGATGAACTCCACGTCGATCAGGCCGCCGGCGGCCTGCTTTACGTCCCAGCAGCCGGCGCGGCGCTGCTCCAGGCTGGCGCGCATCCTGGCGCGCATCTCCGCCACGTCGGCGCGCAGCCTGACGGCATCGCGCGGGCGCAGCAGCACCTCGCGGCGGATCGCCTCAACCGCGGCGCACACCCCGGCGCCGCCG
>CAJCJI010000481.1 GCA_903970595.1 Verrucomicrobiota bacterium | reverse complement strand
GCTCGCGTCGGCCAATGCCGGCGCGCTGTCGGCCGCCGCCCCGGCAGCTGGCGATCGATTCGGCCAGCGTGCGGCCGGACTGGGGCCTGGTCGGCAGCCAGGGCCTGTTCGGCGTGATCACGCGGGTGCGCCTGCGCACCTGCCCAATGCCGGCGCAGCGCGAAGCCGCGCTGCTGCCGGTGGACGGCATGCCGGCGGCGATGCGCGTGCTCGACTTTGCCCGCGACAGCTTTCCCGGCGGCATCGAAGAATTCGAGTTCATGAGCCGGCAGTCGCTGGAACTGGTGCGCGCGCACCTGGGCGCCGCGTTCCGCTGGCCGTTCGAAAGCCCGGAGATCGATGCGCCCTTTTACGTGCTGCTGCAGGTGAAGTCGCAGGACCCGCAGGAAGACCTGGCCTCGGCGCTGTACGATTTCCTCGCCGGCATACTCGACTGGCCGGCGGAGCGCATCGGCTACGCGCCGCTGCCGCTGCTGAAGAAGCTGCGCCACTCGATCACCGAATCCAGCAACGCGCGCATGCGCGCACTCGGCGGCGGCCGCCTGAGCTTCGACACCGCCACGCCGGTGGCCGTGTTCGGCGACTACCTCGCGGCGCTGGAGCAGGAGCTGCGCGCCGCCCATCCCGAGGTGGAATTCGTCGCCTTCGGCCATGCCGGCGTCGGCGGCGCGCACCTGCACCTGCTCGGCACCCGGGAGCAGCCGGTGAAGGCGCACGAAGCGGAACTGGTCAAGCTGGTGTTCGACGTGACACTGCGCTTCGGCGGCACCTTCTCCGCCGAGCACGGCATCGGCCCGAAGTGGGCCGAAGAATTCCAACGGCGCGCGCCGGCCGCCCTGAAGCAGGCGCTGGCGGCGGAGAAGCGCAAGCGCGACCCGCGCGGGATACTGAATCCGCGGAGTTTTGGACTGGTCGATTGGGAGTCGGGAGTCGGGAATCGGGAATCGTAGAGGCAAAAGCCTATTTTCCCGACTCCCGATTCCCCATTCCCGCCCACATGCCCGCCCTCCTGCTGCTGTTCGCCTGCCTGGCCCTCGGCGTAGCGGTCGGCCGCTTCGCCCGGCCGCCCGCCGGGCTGGCCCAAAGCCTCAACTGGTGGGTGCTGAACATCGCCCTGCCCGCGCTGGTGCTGGCCCTGATGCCGCGCGTCCGCTTCGATCCGCAGCTGTGGTTCCCGGTGGCGGCGATGTGGCTGGTGTTCCTGGGCGCCTGGCTGCTGTTCGGCCTGCTGGGGCCGCGGCTGGGCTGGCCGCGCGGGCGCATCGGCGCGCTGATCCTGGTGGCCGGGTTCGGCAATACCTCGTTCATGGGTTATCCGATGATCGAGGCGCTGCGCGGCCGGGAGAACCTGGGCCTGGCGGTGATCGCCGACCAGCTGGGCTCCTTCGCGGCGCTGGCCGTTGGCGGCGTGGCGGTGGCCTCGGTCTACGGCAGCGCCCGGCTGGTGCCGCTGCAGGCGCTGCGGCGCATCCTGCTGTTTCCCTCGTTTCTGGCCCTGATCGGCGGCATCGCCGCCGGCGCGCTCGGCGGCTGGCCGGACGCGCTGCAGCAGGTGCTGGAGCGGCTGGGCAACACGCTGACGCCGCTGGCACTGTTCTCGGTGGGCCTGCAATTCCGCCTGCACCTGGGCCGCTCGCAACTGGGCGCGCTGGGCCTGGGCCTGGGCTGGAAGATGCTGGCCGCGCCGCTGCTGTGCTGGCTGCTCGGCGTGGCCTGCGGGGTCGGCGGACCGGTGCTGGCAGTGGGCGTGCTGCAGGCGGCGATGGCGCCGATGATCTCCGCCGCGATCCTGGCCGAGCAGCACGGCCTGGAGCCGCCGCTGGCCAATACAGTGCTGGGCGCCGGCATCCTGCTGTCGCTGGTCACGGTGCCGCTGGCGAATTTGCTGCTGTAATTCCCCTCTCCCGCTTGCGGGAGAGGGGTTAGGGGAGAGGGGCTTTCCCTGGCTTCAAAGCTTTTGTAGGGCTGCCCGTGGCCGCCGCTTCACCACCCTCCCAAGCCTCGCGCCCGGCGGCCGCAGGCCGCCCTTGGTGAAGCGCCGGAGAGAGGCGAGCGAATCAGCTCACCAGCTTCGCATACAAATCATGCGTATCCGCCCGCGTCACTTTCGCCTGCACCCGCTGCCCCGGCAGCGGCTTGAGCTTGCCTTCCAGATAAACCTTGCCGTCGATTTCCGGCGCATCGGCCCAGGAGCGTCCGACCGCGCCCTGCGGCGAAACTTCGTCGATCAGCACTTCCAGCGTGCGCCCCACCTTGGCCTTGAGCTTGGCGGCGCTGATCACGGCCTGCTTTTGCATGAAGCGGGCAAGCCGCTCTTCCTTCACTTCCTCCGGCACCGCATCGGCCAGCAGGTTGGCGCTGGCGCCCTGCACCGGCGAATACTTGAAGCAGCCGACGCGGTCGAGCTGGGCCTGGTCCAGCCAGTCCAGCAGGAGTTCGAAGTCCTGCTCCGTTTCGCCGGGGAAGCCGACGATGAAGGTGCTGCGCACGGTAATGTCCGGGCAGATGGCGCGCCAGGCCTCGAGCCGGCGCAGGGTGTCTTCCGCGGCGGCGGGCCGCTTCATCGCCTTGAGCACTTTGGGGCTGGCGTGCTGGAACGGCACATCCAGGTAGGGCAGGATCAGTCCCTCGGCCATCAGGGCGATGATGTTGTCCACGTGCGGATAGGGGTACACGTAGTGCAGGCGCACCCAGGCCCCGAGCGAGCCCAGGCCGCGGCACAGGTCGAGCATGCGCGTGTCGTAGTGCGCGCCGTTCCAGGTCTTGCCGGCGTACTTGAGGTCGGCGCCGTAGGCGCTGGTGTCCTGCGAGATCACCAGCAGTTCCTGCACGCCGGACTTGACCAGCTTCTCCGCTTCGATCAGCACCTCGTCCACGCCGCGCGAGGCCAGCTTGCCGCGCATCGAGGGGATGATGCAGAAGCTGCACTTGTGGTTGCAGCCCTCAGCGATCTTAAGGTACGCGTAATGCTTCGGCGTCAGCTTGATTCCTTGCGGCGGCAGCAGATCCAGGAAGGGATCGTGCTGCGGCGGCACCGCGGCATGCACCGCGTCCATCACGCCCTTGTAGTCCTGCGGCCCGGTGATCGACAGCACTTCCGGAAACTTGTCGCGGATAACGCCGGACTTGGCGCCCAGGCAGCCGGTGACGATCACCTTGCCGTTCTCGTTGAGCGCTTCGCCGATGGCGTCGAGGGACTCCTCCACCGCCGAGTCGATGAAGCCGCAGGTGTTCACCACCACCACGTCGGCCGCGCTGTAGCTGGGCACGGTCTGGTAGCCTTCCGCGCGCAGCTGGGTCAGGATGCGCTCCGAGTCGACCAGCGCCTTGGGGCAGCCGAGCGAGACGAAGCCGACCTTGGGGGCGGCGCTCTGGGCGGCTGGGGCCGGCTTGCGGCGGCGCGGGGTTGCGGCTGGGGAGGGCATGGAACTGCAGCGGGCGGTAAAGGCCTATTTTACAGCGCCCGGCGCCGGCGCTGCTCGGAGCGGGCGCCGCGCGGCGAATCCGCAGAGCCGCCGGGGTGCATCTAAACTGGGCAATGTCTGTCAGCCTTCCGCCGAAAGCCTTGCCGGCCGGCCGGGCTGACTGAAATTCGTTCACAGGATTTTTCATGAAGATTTTTTTGTGGATCGTGGCTACCCTGGCGGCGGGCTTCCTGCTGCTGTGCGTGGCGGTGATGGTGCTGCTGGACTCCATCGACCTGCGCGGCCGGATCAGCGCCGAGGTGGAGCAGAAGAGCCACCGCAAGCTCGCCATCGGCGAAATCCACGTGGGCGTGTTCCCCACCCTGGGCGCGCGGGTCAAGAACCTCAGCCTGAGCAATGCGCCCGGCTTCGGCGACGAGCCCCTGGCGCAGGTGGGCGAGGCGCAGATCGGCGTGCGCATCCTGCCCTTGCTGTTCGATCACCAGCTGGCGATTTCCAAGATCACGCTGAAGGATCTGCACCTCAACCTGATCCGGCACGCGGACGGCAGCAGCAACTGGGAGGATCTCAACGGCCCGCCGGAAACCGCCCAGCCGCCCCAGACGGCGCAGGGCAAGCCGGGGCCGAACCCGGCGCCGCACCCGCAGCCCAGGCCCGGCGAACAGGGCAGCCTCAGGATCGGCGGCATCGACATCGACAATGCCAACATCCGCTACGTCGACGAGCGTGCCAAGCAGTCCTTCGTGCTCGACCAGTTCAGCCTGAACACCGGCGCCATCGCGCCCGGCCGGCCGTTCGACTTCAAGCTGGCCTACAGCGTCACCCTGGCCGATCCGGCAATCGCCGCGCAGGTGCAGGCCTCCGCCCGCTTCGACCTGGACGACCGCGACAAGCTGTTCGACATGCAAAACCTGCAAGCCGCCATCAGCGCCAGCGGCGCCGGCGTGCCCGGCGGCAAGCAGGAGCTGAAGCTCAGCGGCAGCCTGCATTGCGACGGCAAGCTGGGCAGCTTCAAGCTCAGCGACGGCAAGCTGGTGCTGGACAACATCGTCGCCGCCCTCGCGCTCGACGGCAGCGGCCTGGCCGGCGACGCCGGACACATCGGCGGCCAGCTCAGCGTCGCCAGCTTCAACCCGCGCGATGCCTTCAAGGCCGCCGGCCTGGAAGCGCCCCGCACCGCGGACCCCAACGCGATGCAGCAAGCCAGCCTCAGCGCCGTGATCGACGCTGCCAAAGGCGATGTGCGCTTCGAGCAGCTGAAGATCATGCTCGACCAAAGCACCTTCACCGGCAGCGCCGCGCTGAACGGAACCGATGGCAAGCTGCTTCGCTTCGCGCTGAAGCTCGACCAGATCGACGCCGACCGCTACCTCGCCCCCGCCGAGCGCAACCCCCTGGCGCCGCATCCGGGCGGCAAGCCCGGCGAGGGCGACAATGCGCCGATGCCGCTGGAGCGGCTGGAAGGCTATAGCGCCGACGGCACGGTGGAAGTCGCCAGGCTCAAACTGAAGAACCTCAACCTGACGGACGCCAGGTTCAAGCTGGCCACCGTGCGCGGCGCGCAGAAGACCATCGGCCTCGACGCCCGGCTCTACGGCGGCACCCTGGCCTCCGTGACCCACATCGGCCCCGGCGCCCGCCCCACGGTGGCCGCAACGCTCAAACTGGACACCATCAGCGCCGGCCCGCTGCTGCAGGACCTCACCGGCAAGGAATCCATCAGCGGCAAGGGCAACCTGTCGCTGGACCTCACCTCCGCCGGCGCCAGCGTGAACGAACTCAAGCGCGGCCTCAACGGCACCCTGTCCTTCGCCTTGCAGGACGGCGCCGTGAAAGGCTTCAACCTCGGCCAGCTGATCCGCCGCGCCCAGGCCCTGCAGTCCGGCCAGCCGGCACCGCAGGACAGCACGCAGCAGACCGACTTCAGCAGCATGAGCGCCAGCGGCAAGATCGCCAACGGCGTGCTGCACTCCGACGACCTCGCCGCCGCCAGCCCCCTGCTGCGCCTGAGCGGCACCGGCCAGGTGGACCTGGCCGCCAACACCATCGACTACACCGCCAAGCCCACCTTCGTGAACACCGCCGGCGGCCAGGGCGGCAAGGACCTGTCGCAACTGCAGGGCATCGTCGTGCCCGTGCACCTCACCGGAGTGCTCACTTCGCCGAAATACCAGATCGACGTAGCCGCCGTCCTGCAACAGGAAGCCGTGCAGAAGCTGGTGCAGAAACTGAACAGCCCGAAGGCCCAGAACATCATCAACAACCTGCAAGGCCTGTTCGGAAAGAAAAAGCAGGATCAGCAGAGCCCGCAGCCCGAGCCCCAGCCCCAGCAACAATGAAATAGCCCCCTTCGCCCCATCGTCATTCCCGCGAACGCGGGAATCCAAGCTCCGTTTGACCCATCGCCCCGGTGAATCCCCGCAAAAACTTCTGCGTCTACCTCCTGGCCACCCGCAAAAACGGAACCCTCTACATCGGCGTAACCTCCGACCTCACAAAACGCATCTGGCAACACAAAAACAAAGAAATCGAAGGCTTCACAAAAAAATACGCCATCGACAAACTGGTCTGGTTTGAACAACACCCCAACGCCGAATCCGCCATCACCCGCGAAAAACAACTCAAGAAGTGGACTCGCGCCTGGAAAATCCAGTTGATTGAAGAAACCAACCCGGACTGGCAAGACCTCTACGGCACCATCACAAGGTAAACCCGGCAGCAGCAAGCCGGCCGGCGTGGATTCCCGCGTTCGCGGGAATGACGTTGACGATGTTTCAATTGAATAACCCCCTTCGCTCCCCCGCCCTCCGCCTTTCGCCCCTCCGCCCCTCCGCCCCTCGCCCTCGCCCTCGCCCCTCGCCCCTCGCCCTCC
>CAJCJI010000480.1 GCA_903970595.1 Verrucomicrobiota bacterium | reverse complement strand
CATCGATCCCGCCGCGGATGACCGGCTGGTGGGGCGGCGCCTGCTGAGCGACCGCCGGCTGGTGGTGGCGGCTCCGGGGGCAGCCGCTCCCGCCGCGCTGCCGGTTGCGGACGCGGACCGTCCGGTACGCGCCGTGCTGCCGCTGGCGGCGCCCGCGGGCACGGTCTGGCGTATGCGCACCGCGGACGGCCGCGCGGCCATCCTGCGGCCGGAACCTATCGTGCGGCTGTCATCGCTGCTGATGGTGCGCGAGGCGGTGCTGGCGGGCGTGGGCGCCGCCCTGCTGCCGCAGCTGCTGGTGGCCGGGGATGTCGCCGGGGGGCGACTGGTCTGCTGGGGCGTCGAAGACGGTCCCGCTGTGGAGATCTGGGCGCTCTACAGTTCGCGGCGGCTGCTCAGCGCCAAGGTGCGTGCGTTTCTGGATGCCTTGATCGAGGCATTCGCCAACCCCTGAACAGAGATCGCAGGATCACTAAGAGCTTATCCGTGAATAAATCGCAGCTGCGGTTAACCCCGTTTTGCATACGCCCTCGTTTAATGTATCGATCGGTGGACGGAATGACCGGTCTGCCGTGGTGGAAGAGCGACGGGAGTATCGTGGTGGCCAAATCCTGCCTGGGGAATCATTTCATGCTGGTACGAAATACCTGCCTTTCAATTGCCTTGCTTTCGGCATGGGGTATTGCCGCCGCCGGGACCGAAGCGCCGATCCGATCCGTGGTGCTCTACCCGGGTACCGCGTTGGTGCATCGTGAGGTCAGCGTGGTTCCGGGATCAAGGCGCATCGAGATCGAGGGCTTGCCCACGGACTTCGCCGTTGACAGCCTTCGGGTGGAAGGCAGCGAGGGCATTCAAATAGGCCAGCTCAGCGTGAAAGACCAGGCTACAACGGCACGGCCGGACCCGCGTGAGGCAGAGCTGGAGGACCGGATTCAGTCCTTGAAGGACAAGGAGGCCACGCTTGATATCGATGCGCAGGCCGCCGGCACGGTCAGGGATGTGCTCGGACGGCTGAGCCTGGGTTCGGACAAGGATGGCCCCGCCCTGGTTCTGACCGGCCATGGTCTGGCCGACATCCTTGAACAAGTGCGCAAATCCAGCA
This sequence comes from Verrucomicrobiota bacterium, assembly GCA_903970595.1. Classification (GTDB taxonomy): domain Bacteria; phylum Pseudomonadota; class Gammaproteobacteria; order Nevskiales; family Nevskiaceae; genus Nevskia. The sequence continues at coordinate 7,251 of CAJCJI010000480.1, read as the reverse complement.
CGGAATCGCTGGCCACCATTCAGAAGGTGGATCAGCAAAAGAGGGAGTTGGATCGGCAGATCGATGCCGGCAACCAGGACCTCGAGAAGCTGCGCAGCGGCCGCACCGGCCAGCGCGTGCTTTCCTTCGATATCGCCGCCGTACACGCCGGCAAGGTCCTGATCTCTTATCCTCTACGGGGCGCCGGCTGGCGGCCGGCCTACCGCGCCGAACTCGACTCGGCCAGCGGCAAGGTCAGCTTGAGGCTCCAGGCGATCGTGCACCAGAAAACCGGCGAGGACTGGCACGACATCAGCCTGCGCCTTTCCACCGGCCGGCCTCAGTTGGCCGTGAGCGGGCCACAAGCTGCGGCCTGGGAGCTTCGTCTGCAGCCGGAATACCGTCAGCCCCAGGCATTTTCCATGGCAGCCCCCGCTCCGGCCCCGCCACCGATGTTTGCGATGTCAGGTGCCCGGGCCGCGGCGCCTCCGGCCGAAGTGGAGGAGTTTCAAGCACCTTTCACGACCGAGTTCAATGTTCCATTGCCGGTCAGTCTGGCATCCGACGGCACCGAGACGACCCTGGCCTTGAGCGACCATCAGCTCGATGCGAGTGTGCGGGATCGCATCGTGCCGCGGATCGAGGCGACCGCTTATGTCGAGGCAGAAGCACCGCGTCCTCAGGGCGATTGGCTGCCCGGAAGCGTTCAACTATTGCGCGACGGCGATTACGTCGGCCAAAGCTTCTGGCAGCCGCAAAGGGAGGACAAGCTGTTGCTGCCGTTCGGGAGAGACGATCTGGTCCACGTTGCCTACCAGCGCATGCAGGATCGCAGCGGCACAGCCGGCTTGCTGGGCAAGCGCGGATCACGCGAGATCAATGAGGTATATACCATCAGCAGCAGCCACCGCGGCTCCGTGGCTCTGCTGGTGCTGGACCCGACGCCTGTATCGACCGATGACGAGATCAAGGTCGACAAGGATTTTACTCCGGTGCCGGACGTCCAGGACTGGGACTCCCGCAAGGGCGTAGTCGCATGGCGGCCGACGCTCAAGCCCGGTGAAAGCACCACGTTCAAGACGCACTACACGCTGAGCTATCCGGAAGGGCGAACGGTGCTGGGACTTCCCTGAATCCTTTCGATCCGCCATAGGCATCAGAAGGCGCCAGCGACCGCATCAGCGACCGCGCGCCTGCATGGCCATCGCGCCCAGTTCTTCCATCTGCTGCACCTCGATCTGTGCCGCCAGGGTGCGGACCACCTCGGTTTCGGCGTTGCGCGCGGCGAAGTGGGCCATCGGCAGCGCGCCCTGGTGGTGGCGTACCATCAATTGCAGGAACAGGCGGTCGCGCGCGTCGCCGTCGAGGTTGCGCAGGCGGTTGAGTTCATCGCTGGTGGCCAGGCCCGGCATGCCGCCGGAAGCGGCACGACAGTCGGCGATATAACGGCTCAGCGCCGCGTCCGGCGGCGTGCGGCCGAGCAGCATCCAGTCCATGCCGGCGGTGGCCGGCAGCAGGGGCTTGCCCCACAGCAGCAGCCAGCCTTTCATTTCGCCGATCTCGATCAGCTGCGCGGTCTGGATGGAGCGCGCCAGGCCGGCCAGCCGGGTGCTGCCGTGGTCTAGCAGGATCTGGCTCATCACCACCGCCTGGTCATGGTGGCCGCGCATGGATTGGGCGAAGCCGATATCCACCGGGCCGGGCGCGGCGAGGGCCGGCGCCTCATGCGCGCGCCCGGCGAAGCGGCGGCCGGTCTCGGTCAGCCCGGCGCCGGCCAGCAGCAGCAGCGCGATGCCGGCGAGGCGCCGCAGCTTCACTGGATCGGGTAGACGCCGTTGGTGAACTGCAGGGCCAGGAAGCCGTTGTCCTCGCAGGTGACCCACAGCTGGTTGCCGACGAAACGCGGCGGCGAACTGCACCAGTCGGCGCTGAGATTGCCGGACACCGGGCCGCTGCCGGCGCTGGCGAGCAGGGCCGGCAGGTCGGCGACGAAGCCGCTGACGTAGCGCATGTCGATGGTGGCGGTGCCGACGCTGGCGCCGGAGTCGGAGGTGTAGAGATCCGAGATCGGCGGCAGCAGGCCGCCGATCCAGGCATGCAGCGAGTGCTGCAGGCTCAGGCCCTTGCCGGTCTGTGCCGGAGGATTGAAATAGGCGATCTCGTGCGGCTGCAGCGGATTGGTGATGTTGAACACGCGGATGCCGGACTGGAAATAGCCGCAGGCCAGCGCCGAGGGATTGGTGGGCGTGTCCACGGTGCAGTAGTGGGATTCGTAGCCGAAGGCGCCGTCGCCGACGGTGTCGGCGGTGCGCAGGGCGGCGTACTGCAGCAGCTGAATCTGCAGCTGGATCTGTTTGACGATGGTGGGCTGCGTGGGATCGGAGATGTCGATGATGTGGATGCCCTCGGAGTCGAACTCGTCCGGGGCGATCAGGTAGGGCTTGCCGTTCCAGGTCACCGGCAGAGCGTGCTGGCCGCAGCTGGCGGGGTTCCAGGTCACCGCGCCGATCTGGCGGATGGAGGGCGTGGACTTGCGGCTCTGGATGTCGCTCACGTCCAGGATCAGCACGCCGCCGGGCAGGCAGGTAGCCAGGTACAGGGTGTTGCCGTCGTTGCTCAGTTCCACGCCGTGGTTGGCGGGAAAGCCCTCAAGGCCGGTGTAGATGATCTGGGGCGAGGCCGGGTTGCTGACGTCGATGGCGGTGATCGAGCCCGCGGCGGTGCCGGTGGCATAGTAGGTCAGGCCGTCCGGCGACCAGTTGCCTTCGTGGCCGAGCACGTTGTCCGGCAGTTCCAGGCTGGTTCCGCCGATGGCATTGGTCTGCACCGGGTGGGCGCAGTTGGAGATGTCGTAGACGTCGAAGAAGCCGCCGCCGACCAGCGCCCCCACGGCGACGCCGCCGAGGAGCTTGCGCGTCTCGCTCACCTTGAGCGACTCCCAGGTGCCGATCAGCATGGACGGCCCGGTGAGATTGGCCGATTGCACCGGCTGCGCCGGGTTGGAGACGTCGACCACCAGGGTGCCGGGCGAGGGTTCGAGCGCCTGCAGCGGGTCCAGCAGGGTGCCGCTGGTGGACATGTAGGCGCAGGTGTCGGTGGAGGGGCTGACCACGCTGGCGCCGGTGCCCTGGTACTGGCCGACCAGCTCCAGGTTGCAGCGGTAGCCCTGCAGGTTGCGGCCGCTCTGGCGGTCGGCCAGTGGCACCTCGCCCTGCACGCCGGTTTCCGGCAGCGAACCGGCGCCGCACTGGGCCGCGGCGACCGCGCTGGCGGCGGACAGGCCCGCCGGGGCGCTACTGCTGCCGCAGGCGGCGAGCCCGGACAAGGCCAGCCCGGCGAAGGAAGCCAGCGCAAGGCGCGCGGCACGGCGATAAGACGTGGACATGATTCCTCCCCCTGAAGTAAGGCCGCTGTCGGGCCCTGAATGCGCCGGGTCCTGCCGCAGCGGCTGCTATTGAATGATGACGCCTTGACGACTGTATCCGATCCGGCCGGCGCGTCCAATAGCGCGAATCGACCGGCCCTTCGGCGCTGTGGCCTACAGGCCCGCCGCCAGGCTGCGCCGCTCGAACTGCCGCTGGGCATAACCCTGGCACAGGTCGCCGGCGTGCTCGGCCAGGGCGCGCTCCTCCAGGCTCATGGCGGCGCCGGCCTGCAGCTTGTTGTAGAGCGTATGCAGGGCGCGCTGGGCGCCGAGGCAGCGGCGGTTGCGGGCCAGCAGCGGGCCCAGCGCGGCGGGCTGGTTGCGGAACTTGTCGCGCAGGCGGCGCTCGTCGGCCTCGGCCAGGAAGTCGCCGCCCAGCGCGTCCAGGAAGCTGTCGTGGAACTGCCGCAGCCCGGCCTGGACCTCGGCACGGATCTGTTCGGCGGCGTCGGCCTGGGTCTGAAAAAGGTCGGCGGCGGCGATGACGCTGCGGCCCTGGCAGGCGGTTATGGAGGGGGCTTGGCCGGTCATGGCGTTCTCCTGTTGAGGGTACACCCATACTACAACCATAGTGATTAATAGTCAATAACTATAGTTATAGATAGACGAATGCCAGTTTATGCTAGCGTGACGGCACAAAGGCCGTGTCTTGTCCGGCCAAACCGGGGAGTGCAGATGTCCGATCAGCGTGCATCGTCCAGCTTTGCGCAGTCCCGCCTGCTGAGTGGCCTTGAGTTGCTGCTCGGCAGCGTAGTGGTGATCGGGCACAACGTGTTCCATGTGGTGCCCAACGAGGTGCCGATCCTGTTCGTGCTGGGCCTGGCCTCGCTGCGGCTGCGCAGCGGCACCTGGTCGGCGGTCGGCCTGGTGCGGCCGGCGTCCTGGCGCCGCGTTGTGCTGATCGCCCTGGCGGCGGCGGCCTTGAGAATCCTGCTCGGCAACTACGTGATCGAGCCGCTCACCGGCCACTTCTGGCCCGCGCCGATCGCGCCCAAGGGCAGCGAGACCATCACCGGCAACCTCGGGGCGGCGGGGATCGCCCTGCTGATCGTCTGGACCTTCGCCGCCTTCGGCGAAGAAATCGCCTACCGCGGCTATCTGCTCAGGCGGGCGGCGGACCTGGGCAAGGGTTCGCTTGCGGCGTACTGGCTGGGAATGGTGTACGTCTCGGTGTTGTTCGGCTACGGGCACTATTACAAGGGCCCGTCCGGTATCATCGATTCGGCCGTCGCCGGATTGATCCTGGGCTCGGCCTACCTGCTTGCCGGCCGCAACCTCTGGGTTTGCGTGCTGGCGCATGGCTTCATCGACACCGTTGCGGTGGCGGCGGTGTATTTCGGCTGGTCGGATTGATGGGCAATGTGCATCCGCACATGGACATCGCCGCCGATTGCGCCTACAAGTATTGGCGCAGACTGGCACGCCATCCGATGGAATCCACAAATGATGAATAAATCGGTGTATGAGGCACTTCCCGCCCTTTATATCGGGGGCGGCATCCTGAATGCCGTGGCGCTGGAATCGCCGGTGCGGTACGTGGCGTCCGCAATGTTCATCGGGGCGGGGCTGCTGATCAGCAACTGGCGCTGGCAGGCACGCCATCCGCGCCGAGCGAAGTCCCGGCGAATTGCCGGTACGGCGGGCAAGCGGAGAGCTGGCTAAAGGGCTTGTTATTCCAGGGCCTGGCGGCCACCGGCCAGGCCGCTATCCCGGCGGCTCGCCCGGACGGATCGAACCCAGTCCCGAGACGTGCTTGTCGACCGTGGGCGGATCGCCGAAATAGACGATGCGTCCGATGCCATCGACCTTGGCCTTCAGAGACTCCGTCGCGCGCACCGTGGCACTGCCGGCTCCATCGACATCGACCTCGACGGTCCGCGCCTGCAGGTCGGCGGCGTTCACCTTGGCGGCGCCTTCGATGCGCAGCTTGAAGCGGTCCACCGCGCCGTCCGCCCGCAGGTCCGCGGCGCCTTGAATGTCGAAATCGAATTGTTCGCCCTTGAGTTGGTGCAGATTGAAGCGGCCGGCCCCCAGGACGCGCAGCGCGGTGAGCCCGGGCAGTGTGATGGTGATGGCGGCATGCGGCGTGTCGCTGCCGAAGTGGATGTGACTGTGGCCGGGATGTCCGGCGGACTCCACGATCAGCGTGTGGCCCTCCACCCGCGTGACGATCCGCGGCTGTTGTGCCTGGCCGGCTTCCACCGTCAGCGTCTGCGCCGCGCCAACGGTGACCTCCATGTCCGCCTGGCTGCGCAGTTCGATGGCGTCGAAGGCCTCGACCGTGCGCTGCTGATGCACGGTCGGGCCGCCACGGTCGTCGTCGAAGTTGATGTCAAAGTGTCCGCGGAGCGTGCGCGTGCCCAGCTGCAGCACCAGGGCCACGGCGATGGCGCCGGCGAGGACGATGGCAAGCAGCTTGACGAGGCGTGGAGCGGACATGGGGATTTTCCGATGAACTGGCAACTGCTTGGATGCGGCCGGGCGGGGTTTTGGATTCGAAGTGCTGGCGAAGATTACCCCGATCTTGCAAGCGCGTAGGACGGCTTGCGGCTGCCGTCACTCGAAGCTGACGAAGGAAATTACGTTGCCGTCGGGATCGCGCACATGGAAATCCGTCCCGCCCCAGTCTTGCCGGGTCGGCGGCTGCGGCAACTCCGCGCCGCGTGCCCTGAATTCCTTGAACAGCCCATGAACGTCGGAGACCTCGACCGTGGCCAGGATCAGGGAAATCTCGCGTGCGGCGAGCTCGGCGAAATTCGGCTGATGGACGAAGCGCAGATGCAGCCGCGCGGCGCCGCGGGAGACCGAGCCGTAGAACGGCGGGGATCCATGCAGGAAGTCGATGGCGAAGCCCAGCGTGTCCCGGAAGTATGCGGCGCTCGCTGTTACGTCACTAACGAACAGGATCGGGACGATGGACTTCAATGTTGTTTCGTTCATCGCGATTTTCGATATCGCACCGGACTGCGCTGGAAGCACGGCCGCGAACAGAGGGACCGTTCGCTTCCATGCTACTCGATCCACCGGGCGTTGGCAGTCCGTCTCCGGGAAAGCCGTGGGGCGGCCTATGGCCGCCGTGGTTGTGCGCGAGAGCCGGCACGGCGGCCACGGGCCGCCCTACTGTTGTTCCGGTGAGGCTGCTACGGTCCGAACCGGTACTCGATCTGCGCGCTGGGCAGATAGACCGAAGTGCCGCCGCCCTGCACATAGGCATCGAAGCCCAGCCCGGCATTGAGTCCGCCGGCCAGACGATAAAAAGCCGACAGGCCGAAAGCGCCGCCGATGCCGGCCTTGTGCGCCTTGAGCGTGCCGACGGCGGAGTTGGCCTGCTGGGTGGAATCGTAGATCAGCATGGCCACATGGGGTTGCAGGAAGAAGCGGTCGGCCAGCGGCAGCGCGCCGCCCAGGCCGAGGGTCAGGCCCTGGCCGGCGGGGCGCAGGGCATGGGTCACATCGCCGGTGACCTTGGACAGGCTGCTGGTGCTGTCCAAACTGACCTCGTACTTGCCCAGATCGACGAAACCGGCCTCCACCGCCAGCCCCGCCCAGAACGGAATGCCGCCGTAAATCCCGCCGGCGACACGGTGCTGGTCCAGGCTGACGCCGGAAACGTTGTCGCCCTTGGCGGCCAGCTGCGCGCTGAACTCGCCGGAGGTGAGTCCATAGATGCCCTCACCTACCTTCAGGCCGACATAGGCATGCTGCGTATCGAAAGCCAGCTGCTGGGCCTGCGCCGGGGCGGGCAGCACGGCAGCGGACAGTACCGCGCCGCACAACAGCGCGGCCAGGGGCAGGCGCTTGCGCCGGCGCAGCGCGGCCAGGCCGCCCAGCACCGCCAGCACCCCGGG
>CAJCJI010000479.1 GCA_903970595.1 Verrucomicrobiota bacterium | reverse complement strand
CTGATTGTCATCCTGGTCGGGAGCGGCATTCTCGCTTGGGTGCTGTGGGTCAATTTCCACGCAACCATCAGCAGCTTGGTCATGGCGCTGTTTCACGACCAGATCGTCTTCCTGCGGCACTTCACCAACCGGTATGACCTGGCCGACCGGCAGATGGCGGCGGCGGATCCCGGCGACGTCGAATTGCGCGAACTCTACGGCATCGCCCACGCGGTCGGGGCGTCGTTCCGCATCCCGGCTACGGCGCTGATCCTGATCCTGGCCTCCGTCGCCATGTGGCGGGCAGCCCCGTCCCGCTACAAGCGCGGCTTCGACCTCGATGGCTTGATCCGGGAGCAGGCCGTGTCGTTCCCGACCAGCGCCGCGTTCGCGAAGCGCCATCTGCGGCTTGTGGCGCCCTCCGCCGACCCGCGCCCCGCCGATTATGCCTTGACCCCGGAAGAGTGGGTCGCACGATTCGCGACAAAGCCGAATGGCCTGTTCGACGATGCGGCGGCATTTCGGAGCCTGGCGCTGCAGCTCGGACCGCCGTGGCGCGGGGTCGAACAGGCGCCGCCCCACATGCGGGCCCTGTTCGCCGCCTTTGCCTTGCACATGGCGGGCCGCCGGGTCGAGGCGCAGCGTCTGCTCGGTGAGCTATCCAACGCGCTGAGCGCAGCAGGAGACGATGAACCGGAGGGACCCGAGGCCCCCCTGAGCTTCCCTGATGCCGCGGTCGTCAAGGCCGACGCCGCGTTGCGCGATTTCGAGGTTCTGACACCGGCCGCCGCGGTCGCCGCTCGCCATGGGTATGCTCATACCGCCCTGATGGCCCTGCTAAACGAGGCACGCCTCAAGGCCGGGGTGCTGGCGCCGGCGCAGTTCGTCTGGCTCAAACTGGTGGACCGCCGTCTCTGGTATGCCCTGCATTCGCTGGGCTTCGAGACGGACGGCTTCGGCCGCTACCTCCATCCGAACCCGCGTATCGAGGCAGCCGGCGCGCGCGACCACTGGGCCGCGGAGCGTCTGGCGGGGCGGCCGATCCTCTCGCCCCAGATTGCACGGGCGATGAATGGTATCAGGAGGATCGAATTGCCCGGCCTCAACGCACTCAGCGCCAGCGCTGCCTCATCGTCCCGTCGGCGTTGGTAGACCAAAAAAGAGGCCCGCGAACCGGCCGGGCCTTAGCCGTCAGCGTGGCTGGGTGTCGGGTGAAAGCCGTGATTGGAAAAGGAAGCCGCCAATGGACATACTATTGCCTCGCTCGCACATCACGGCTTCTCATTAGCGACCATGTCGCGCGTGCTTAGAAGAAGGGTTGCGAGTTCGGGCTCTGCGACCAACTCGGCAGCCTCCTCAGGACTGAACCAACGGGTCTCTCGTTCCGCTTGCTCTGGCCAACTGTCGAGTTGCCGTTCAACCCAAAGTAGGAAGACCTTCACCTTGATGGGCATCTCGCCTGCCCCGAGGGCCTTTGCATAGTGGTAGTTGCCTACCGCCCCGCCCGGACGGATTACGCCCTCAATGCCGGCTTCCTCATAAGCTTCCCGCGCGGCTGCGGCGCTCGGCGCTACCTTCCGCATAGGCCACCCTTTCGGGATGACCCACCTCCGGCTGCCCCGAGAAGTAACGAGCAGAACCTCTAGCCGGCCGTCGCCGCTAAAGCGCACTGGAATAGCAGCATATTGCCGACCGCCCTTGTCTGTACGGGGCTTACTTGAGCTTTTCGACTTATGCATCCAGCGCTTTACACCTATTTCACTACCAGCTCAGCAAGAGTCCGAAACAGGCTGACAGCCGATCTGGCAAACAGGCCTGCCGACTCTCCATAGCGAAAGCTCCTATCACTAGACCGTCGAATCGGCCCATTTTCTTCCATCCAGACTCAAGGTATGGGCGCCCGGTTCGGCCGCGTATAGGGTCGTGGTAGGGGTACATCGCTCCCGCTCGGTCGCGGGGCGGAGGGGGTGGCCACCTCATCGGGTCTCAATTCCGGCCAGGGGTAGTGCAACTGGATGTCGAGTTTCTTTGATGTGACCGGCCAGGGCTGGCTACAGCTCGAAGAGCTGACACTGGCTTTCGTGCTCTCCGCTTTAGTCGGGCTGGAACGAGAGGTTCGCCAAAAAAGCGCTGGGTTGAGAACGTACACGCTGGTTGGCGTCTCTGCAGCCCTGTTCATGCTGATTTCGAAGTATGGCTTCATGGATGTGCTGGAGAACGGACGCGTTGTTGTAGATCCGTCTCGGGTCGCGGCGCAGATCGTCTCTGGTATCGGCTTTATCGGCGGCGGTGTCATCTTCATGCGACGCGATGTGGTCCGCGGTCTGACTACTGCGGCCTCGGTCTGGCTGACAGCTGCGCTGGGTATGGCGTGCGGTGCCGGGCTGCCCGTGCTCGCCGTCGCAACGACAATCGGCCACTTCGTTATAATGTTCGTATTTCCGAAGCTGGTCCGCCTCCTGCCAAAGGAGCGCCGCACGGCAACAAGAATCCGAATTTCCTACCAAGACGGCCGCGGCCTTTTGCGTACGATACTGATCGCATGCACCAACCTTCGCTTTGCGATTGACCAGGTTGAAATTGAGCGTGAGGGCGTTTTCTCAACTGCAGTCGAAGAGGCGCGCGAACGTGCCGATGAAGAGGGTGTTGAAGTTGGTGTTTTCCCGCGAAAGGGTGATGTCGTTCTCTGCATGAACGTAAAAGGCAAGCGTCCGATTTCGCACTTGATCGCCAAGCTCAGCGACATTGACGGTGTCGTCGGGGTTGGCACCGTGGAAGGCGCCGATGAACTAGACTAACAGAATCTTTTGCAGGCTGCCGCGGCGGAACTCAAGCATTCTGAGGGTTCGAAAACGATGCCAGCCGCGGTGCCAGCAGGAGCATCAGTGGCACAACCGCAAGCGCCGTCACCGCCGCCGCACCTGTAGCCCAGATAGGCCCCGCCGCATCACCAAGCCGCCCGTATAGCACCGGCGCCAGCGCGCTCGATCCCAGGATGCCCGTGTAGAACAGCGCGAAGGCGCGCTCGATTCGCGTGGCCGGCACGAGTTCCGGCACCGTGCCGTAGAGTACCGAGGATGTGCCGTTGAGCATCACGCCCAGCAACGGCAGTATGATGAGGCTTGGTATCAGCGGCAAGGCGAGCACGGCCAGGATTGAACCTGCTGTCCCGACCTCGGTCGTGATCACCGTCGCGAGAAGGCCAAGCCGTGCGCCAAGCCAGCCACACGCCGCCTTGCCGAGTGCGCCGCCGATGAACACCAGCGACAACGCGAGGCCGACGGTCGTCAGCGAGGCGCCCTTGGCCTGGAGCAGAAACGGGAGGAACAGAAGGAAACCCATGCGCGGTGCGGTGTCCAGCACGCCAATGGCGAGTAGTAGGGAAAACCCGCCGCGACCGGACCCTTCGCGGGCCGGCGCCCTCGCGGTCTCGACCGCGGCCTGGGGATCCGCGACGAGCGGCATGAGCCACCGGATCAACAGCGCGACGACAATTGCCAAACCGGCAACGACCCAGAGCGCCGAACGCCAGTTCATGACAGTCAGCAGCAGGGCGACACTCGGCGGAAGTGCCGCTTTGCCGAGGTCTCCGGCGAAATTGTATGTGCCCAGCGGCCCGCGCGCCGTCTTGCCATAGGCGCGAGATACAGCGGCGGAGGCAATCGGGTGCTGGGTGCTGCCACCTGCGCCGGCCAAGGCAAGGGAGACGCACAACCCCACAAGTCCACCCGACATCCCGGCCAAAGCGTACCCGCCCGCGCAGACGAATGTGCCGAGCACGAGGACGGTTCGCCCATTCAGGTGACGGGAAAGGTGACCGGACGGGACCTGGAGTGCGGCCAGGGCGCCGACATACAGGGCCCGCAGCACCGCAAGTGCGCCATAGCTGAGCGCGAACTGCGACTGCCAAATCGGCAGCAGCACGTAAATCATGTCAGTGAGACCGTCGTGCAGGGCATGGGCGATCCCAGCCAGCGCGAGCGTGCGCCGCGCATGGGCCTTTGGAGGCAGGTCCATGCTGGCACTAAGGAATGACGTGGAGACAGCGAAGTGGCTCAACCGCGGTTCCTCCTAGTGGGACTGATGGAGTCGGCGGCATCGAGGCAAAAATGTCACCCAAATCAAACTGGGCGTTTGCTGGGTCAGCCACAACCGAGTTATTTTCGGACTTCAGGTCAGAAAAACTCACCTAATGTCGCGCAACCCTTCGCAACGCAGACTACTTCCGCCGCTGAATGCCGTCCGTGCCTTCGAAGCCGCTGCACGCCGTGGCAGCTTCAAGGATGCAGCTGCCGAACTCGGCGTGACGCACGGCGCGATCAGCCGACAGATTCACCTGCTTGAGGCGTGGCTCGGTGCGCCCGCACTGTTCGGTCGGCGGAATCGAGGCGTGACGCTGACGCCTGAAGGTGGTGCCCTGCTTGTCGAATTTGGTCCGGCGCTTGACCGTATCTCGACCGCGGCGCGACAGCACAGAGAACGGCAGGGGGGACCCATAGCAACGGTGCTGCGGGGTAATGCTTTGGCAACGTTCAGCCTGCGCTGGCTGCTGCCGCGCCTGACGCTGTTTCGCGAGGCGCATCCTGCCATCGAGGTTCAACTGACAACGGCCAACGAGCCTGTCGATGCCTTGCCGGAGGAATACGACGTGGTGATCCGCGGTGGCCCGGACACGTTCTACGGCTTCGTTTCACGACCCTTGCTGAATGAGCGCCGGTTGCCGGTCTGCAGCCCCGCTCTGGCCAAGCGGCATCCTCTGACAACGATCACTGACCTAGAGAGACATACGCTGCTGCACGTCAGCACCATGCCGAAACTCTGGCGTGACTGGCTGACGGTTGCCGGGCATGCGGAATTGAAGCCAGCGGCGACGTTGACGCTTGATCACTTCTACCTGTCCATTCAGGCTGCGGTCGATGGTCTGGGCGTCGCGATGGGACCAACGGCGTTGGTCAGCGATGATCTCGCGGCCGGCCGGCTGGTGGCACCTTTCCCGGATGTGAGCCTGCCGGCCCGCACATACTTCGCATACCTGCCACAGCACGACCTGACCAACCCTGCCAGCACTGTCTTTTGTGACTGGCTGGCAAAGTTGGCGGAAGCTCATTGCTGAGTTCACCCGAGCGTTGAGGTAAGTCCAGGCCTGCATTCAACCTGTCGCATGGTCGACACATCGACCCTGGCGCGACCATCATCGGCCATTCCCGCATCCGACTGCCGGCCCGCGAAGTTGCATCAGGAGAGTCTGACGAAACCCCTCAAAAAGCTCGCGACGGAGGCTCTACGCGCTCTCTGGAGGAACCGGATCGATCCCTAGTTCTTGTCTGACGTGCGCGAATTTGGCCGGGTCAGCGAGACGCCGATCCATCATCATGGCCCTCAGCTCGGCCATACCGGACTCAGTGAAGAACAGGCGCGGCAGACGTTCACTGGTGTCCAGCCGCATTAGGCCGCGTTCGACCAGACCCTTGGCAGTCGGCGGAAGCTTCGCCTGCCTGGCCTGTGGGCCACCCCGCCAGGTCTTGAGTTGGAAGCCGTCGGCTACCCTCGGATAGGTTGAAAAGAACATGTCCAGCTCGCGCCGGATATAGTCACGCTCGCCGGGCGTGAACTCAGCAGCCGTGCCACTCTGCATTTTGGTCATGGCCGGCGACATATCACGCCGCCACATCGCCTTCCCACCCAGCAGGGTTCTAGAGGCCCACCCGTTCGCAAAAGCGCCTTGTAGCCTCGTTCCCGAACAAGCGCTTGGCGGAGGACAAAGGCATGGAGTTGGTGATCCCAAACGGGGCTCAGGTCCACATCACGATCGGCAAGCCCCCCCTGCTTGCACTGCCGAGTGAAACCGCACCCCAACCGGCTGCCCTCAAATCGGGCGGCCGCTTCCTGAAAGGCGTCGTCGCGGGCGTGGTGATCCTTGGAGCCTTCCAGGCCGGTCGGGTCATGTCGCACCGAGGCGATCCGATCCCGTCTGCCCAGGCCTCCGTTGAGGAGCGCAAGCCGCCCGTTCTGCCGCGCGCCGCCGCAGCGGCCGACCCGCCGGAAGCTGCCGAGATACCCCCGGCGTTTCGGGAAAAACTGACGCAGCCACCGCAAGTCGCGCCGCCACCAGGTCAGGCTGCGGTCGTGGCGCCCGGCACTCCAACTCCGGCCAACCCGTTCGGGCTGCACGAGTAAGCCAGCCCGATGTCCAGCACGACAGCAGACCTCGCCGGTATTGATCGATGATCCCGCGTCAGATCCTCGGGCCGCAGGAGCAATTCGAGCGCACCGGGGCGCAGAGTCTCCGCGACATCCGGCCTTTCACGGTCCGGTTGTCGGAGGCGCTGCGGAGTTCCGCGTCCGGCTTGGTGCTCGGCATGGCAGCGGTCGGGTGCTTCTTCGAGCCGGCCGCCATCGATATCGTCGCCCCGGCATCCATCGCCTATGCCGCCTGGGTGCTGACCCGGCGGGTGGCGCTGCCGATGCGCCTGCCCCGGAGTTCCGGATTGCCGGACTACAGCAACCCGACACCTGGCAGCCGAAAGCCGAAGATGGCAGGCGGCAGCCTGTTCATCGGCTGGGCGATCAATGGACAGGAGCTTTGGGTCACGGCCGAAGACGCCCGGCAGCACATCACGATCCCCGGCACCACGGGCGCGGGGAAGACCACGGCAATCATGAGCCTGCTGTGCAGTTCGCTCGCACAAGGCTCCGGCTTCGTCCTGGTGGACGGCAAGGCGGATCGCAGCCTGTTTGGGACGGTGCTCGCACTCGCGCGCCGGTTCGGCCGCGAGGATGACGTGCGCGTGCTGAATTTCATGGTCGCCTCCGGCCTAAAGGACAGCCACACCTTCAACGCATTCGCGACCGGCAATGCCGACGCGATCCGCGAACTGCTGGCGAGCCAACTTGGCGATGCCGCGCAGAACGATGCCAATGGAGTCTTCCGCGAGCGCGCCGTGGCGCTGATCGGCACGATCGCGCCGGTGCTGGTCTGGCTTCGTGACCACAAGGGCGTGCCGCTGAACATCGACGTTATCCGCTTCTCGATCGAGCTACGCTGGATCTGGAAGCTCGCGATGCAGAAGATCTACGTTCTGCGAAATGCCGACACCGGTAAAGAGACCGAGATCGATGTCAACGGCGAAATTCCCGAAGAGATCATCTGGCCGCTGAAGGCCTATCTGGGCGAGTTGCCGGGCTACGATCCGACCATGCCGCTGGACAAGCAGAAAGGCGATGAACCCAGCAAGCAGCACGGGTTTGCGCAATTCTACTTCACGGCAACATTCACTCAGCTGGCGGTATCGCTCGGACATATCTTTCGATGCGAGATGGGCGACATCGACATGCGCGACATCGTCCTCAATCGCCGCATCCTGGTGGTCAACTTGCCGGCGCTAGAGAATTCCGACGCCACCCTGGCGGCGCTGGGCAAGCTCGTCGTCGCGTCGTTGCGCGGTATGATGGCACAGCTACTCGGCGCGTCTCTCGAAGGCGACTACACCGAGGCCGATAAACCCGGTATGGGCCCATCTCCGTTCCCAGTCGTACTGGACGAGCTGGCCTATTACGCGACGAGCGGCCTCGACCGGATGTTGGCGATGGGGCGTGGCTTGAACATCAGCTTCATGCTCGGCTTTCAGGAGGTGTCAGGCATTTACGCGCGCCTGGGCGAAAAGACTGCCTCGTTGCTTGGCAACGCGAATATCATGATCGCCATGCGCCAGCAGGATTCTGGGCGAACGCGCGACTACATAGAGAAGACCGCCGGCCAGACCAACGTCACCCAGGCCACGTCCTACCAAGGATCGAGCGACGGCAATTATCGCGAAGCCCGGCATGCGGAGGTTCGGACGATATCACGGGTGGATTGGAACGATCTGACGTCCTTGATCGAGGGCGAGGCGATCGTCCTGTTCGGCGGCCGACGCATCTACGCCCGCGTGTTCCACGCAAAGATCGACGACACCGGACCGAAACGCATTGGCCGCAGTCTCATGCTGCAGCCACCTGATGCCAGCGAACTGCTCACGCGGCTGGAACGAGCGGGTCAGGTCGCCGCCGCCATCGAAACAGGCCAGCTGATGGTAGGTTCGAACGTGGCGCTCTCGACCGGTTTAGCCGCAGTGCTGCGCGGTTTCTCGACGGCGGCCGGAAGCGGCAGCACTGCACATGACTGCGCGCGGAATGCGCTCGCCGAGATCGCCAAGCTGCCGGACAGCGACTTGCCTGCCCGCCCTGCCCCGCCGGCGGACGGCACCCCGGTCACCAGCCTGACGCCGATGCTTTCCGTCTCAAGCAAGCGCGTTTTCGCCGGGCCTGAGCAGGCCGGCCTGCCGAACGAGCCCATCGATGACCGCCTGCTACGCGGAATCGCGGAGATCGAGCGGGCTTCCGGCGTGGGGGAAACGATGCTCCGGGGCGCCGGACTATCGGTTCTCGCCGATCGGGACGAGGCGCTCGCCGAGACCGTCATCGTGGAACCGCCGTCGATGTCCGCCGAAGTGTTGGAAATGCAAGTCAAGGCCGTCATCGAGCAATTGGAGAAATTGCGCTCCGCTGCAAGTCTGAAACTTGCAGCCTGACCCGCACGGGAATCGAACTACCCGCCCACAGCGAGAATTCGCCCATACATCAAGAAACTTACAGCGAGCAAAGGAATGGCTATGACGCGCGCATCAACTATCCTGGTGGCCTACGCCGCTGCGATCGGCCTGTCGGCGCAAATCTGCGCACCAGCAGCGGCGCAGCCGACCAGCCTCGCACCGGCTACTCAACCCGGTGGCAACATCGGGCATTCCGAAGCGGGTTCCATTATCCCGCCGCCACTTTCCATCACCACACGTGCTCTGCTGCCGGGGCACTGGGCCCTTCATGGCTCGAACTATGTCTGGGTGCCGCCGGAAACCAGGTTGCGCGAGGTTCAGGCCGCGGCACTCGTGCAAGGCCGCTACGTCTGGCGCAATGGATTATATGTCTGGGTGCCTACGCATTATCGGCCATGAGGACAGCCTGCCTGATAGCCGCAAAGTCTCTACCCAGCCCAACCCCAAGAACTGCTATTGCGAATCACTCGCAATTGAGAGAAGATCAGGTTGTCATGATGGAGGCGCTGGGTGGAGAGATATCGTTCGGTTGGGGTCGCGACGATCGCGGCCTTGATGGGGACGGACCGAGTCAGTGGCGATGAATCGCGGCCGATGGCGCGGACGGACGATAATCATCCTCTGGCTGCCGCCGCTACAACTAGACCTGGGCCGGGGTTCATGTTCGAGATGGCGCGTGATTTCAGCCAAATCGGCCGGCGCTGCGAACGCGCTGTCGTGACCGCATACTGGGACCTTCGCGTTCATGGCACGGCCGACCTCCCCGCGTTTCGGGCTTGCACGACGCTCTATCGTATCCATCACCCGGAAGCGCCCATGAGGGAGGCGCGCCGGCTGGTCGCCGAGTGGATCGACCATCATCTCGTGCGCGGCGACGCAGGCCCGACGCCGGGTTGCGATTGCTCTAAGGAGACCTCAAGCATCGCAGGTCGACCGGGGCACGAGATCTACTCGGCCAGAGCAGAATGACCGCTGTCGCGTAAGTTCCGCCAGTGGGTCCGAGAAGCTGCGTGACTGCGAATAGCTGAAATCGATCCAACCAGCTCGGGGTGGCCAGCATCCTACATGCCCGGTCCGTTCGACCTGGGCGCCGGCCGCGTCGCGTCGTCTGAAATAGCGTCGATCCTGCGCTTTGTAGCGGCCGCCTCGACACGCAAGGCACGCAGATGCTCCATCGTCTCCCGCGCCTGGAATGCATCGCGCAATTCGGCGGCGTTTCGCTCCAGCGCGTAATCGAGCGCCGACATGTGGCGCGCGAGCCCCTCGTTGACAGCCTGTGCACGAAAGCGCTTCACCGCGTCTCGACCGAAATCGGGGTTGTCCA
>CAJCJI010000478.1 GCA_903970595.1 Verrucomicrobiota bacterium | reverse complement strand
AAGCCGCCACGCCCGGTGCGATGCTGGGCCTGCTCGAGCGCCTCGACCATGTCCGCACGATCGGCATCGCGCCGAGCCAGGGACACCTGATCCATCAAGCGCGCCTGAGCCAACTCGCGCGCGAGGCCGACAAGACCACGGTCCAGCACGTTGCCCGGTTCGAGCGGCAGCGCCGTCATGCGACGCTGGTGGCGATGACCTTGGATTTCGCCACCAGCCTGACCGACCAGGCGATCGATCTGTTCGACCGTCTGGTCGGCGCGATATTCCGCAAGGCCGAAGGACGACAGGCACGTGCTTTCCAGGCGGATGCTCGCGCCATCAACGAGAAGGTCCGGCTTTACGCGCGTGTCGGCGCCGCCCTGATCGCCGCGCAGACGCAAGAGCAGGACCCATTCGGCGCGATCGCGACCGTCATTCCGTGGGAGCGTTTTTGCAAGACTGTCGCGGAAGCAGAGGCCCTGGCGAGGCCGGAGGAATTCGATGCGTTCGAGAAACTCGGCGAGCATTACGCCTCGATCCGGCGCTGGTCGCCCGGGTTCCTCGCGGCGTTCGCCTTCGAGAGTGTGCCCGCGTCGGCCTCGCTGATGCGCGCCATCGAAATCCTGCGGGAGATGAACAAGACGGATGCGCCAACCCTGCCCAAATCCGTGCCGACCGGATTCGTCCGGCGGCGCTGGGCGGATTATGTCATGCCGGGTGGCGCCGTTGACCGCCGCCACTACGAACTCTGCGTGCTGTCCGAATTGCGCGACCGCTTGCTCGCCGGCGAGGTATGGGTGGCCGGCAGTCGGCGGCATCGCTCCGCCGAAGAACGCTTGGTTTCGAAACAAACGCTGCAAGCGCTGCTGACCAGCGGCACCCTGCAGGTCGCGGTCGAGGCAGATTTCGACACGTTCATCGTGCAGCGGCGCACTCTGCTCGACGAGCGGCTGATGCACGTCAACAGCCGCGCCAAAGACGGGCTGCTAGCAGGCGTGACGATCGAGAAAGGCGCCTTGAAAATCTCGCCGATCGAAAAATCGACGCCGCCCGAGGCCGAGGCTTTGGCCGAACGGCTCTACGCGATGCTGCCCCGCATCCGGGTGACCGACCTGCTCGCCGAGGTAGCGCGCTGGACCCAGTTCCCCGACTGCTTCACCCATCTGCGCACCGGCGAGGCGGCGTCCAACAGCCGCATCCTGATGGCGGGGCTGCTGGCCGAGGGCCTCAATCTCGGACTGACCCGGATGGCCGAGGCCTGCAGCATCGCCAGCCTGGGCGAACTCGCCTGGACATCGGACTGGCACATCCGCGAGGAAACCTACGCGGCGGCGCTTCAGTGTCTGCTCAGCCAGCAGGAGCGTGAGCCATTCGCCGCCAATTTCGGCAGCGCCAGCGTCTCCTCGTCGGACGGCCAGTTCTTCCGTGCCGCCGGCCTCGGCCGCGATGCCGGCCGCCGCAATGCCCATTACGGGCAGCGGCCAGGGTTCAAGGCCTACACGCACATCTCAGGCCGCTACGGGCCCTATTGCAGCACACTGATCGCGGCGACAGCCAGCGAGGCGCTGCATGTTCTGGATGCGCTGGTCTATCACAAGGGCGAGGCCACGATCCGCCGCCACCATACAGATGGAGGCGGTGATTCCGATCATGTCTTCGCCCTGTGCACGCTACTGGGCTTCCAGTTCGCGCCGCGCATTCCCGATCTGAAGCATCGCCGGCTCTACAGCTTCGGCAAGCCGGCCGATCATCCGACGCTGGAGCCGCTCATCGGCGGACGGATCAATGTCGACTTGATCCGCGCCTACTGGTCGGAAATCCTGCGCATCGTCGCCTCCATCCGCGCGGGCACCGTGTCGCCTTCGGTGATCATGCGGCAACTCGCCTCCTACCCCCGGCAGAATGGCGTCGCCGCCGCACTGCGCGAACTGGGTAGGCTGGAGCGCACGCTGTTCACGCTGGATTGGATCGAGGATCCCGAACTTCGCCGCCAGACCGGGCAGGAGCTGAACAAGGGCGAATCCCGCAACAGCCTGGCGCGCGCCGTGTTCATTCATCGGCTCGGCGAAATCCGTGATCGCACCTACGAAAACCAGCAACACCGCATGTCCGGCCTCAACCTGGTCATCACCGCGATCATCCTGTGGAACACAAGATACCTCGAACGCGCCGTCGCCACGCTGCGCCAGACGGAAGATGTCCCCAAAGCCCTACTGGCGCATCTTTCTCCGCTCGGCTGGGAGCACATCAACCTCACCGGCGACTACGTCTGGTCGTTACCAAAAGACATGTCGGAAAACAATGACGGATTGAGGCCGCTGCGCGCTGCTCCCGACGTGCCCAGGAAGGCGGCATGATGTTCACGGTCCGTCCCCTTATGCGTACCAGAAGGCCAGTTGGTTAGTTCCGGCCGGATACCCGGCGCAACCATGAGGACCTAGGCTTACACCTGCCCAGGACAGCACACACGTTGAAATCATTACCGGACACGACCGCCGCCGCTATACTGCCAATGATAAGCTCGCCCTGGTCTACGTACGCCACCACACAGCCGGTGATGACGGTCTCGACCGACGCCCGGATCACAGTTGGCAACTTCTGCCTCATCCAGCGCCTGCTCTCGCAGGTTAAGCGTATCCTAAGTGTC
>CAJCJI010000477.1 GCA_903970595.1 Verrucomicrobiota bacterium | reverse complement strand
CCGCCGATCCGGAGCGGGGTGCGCGCATGGAGCAGGTCGATGCGGTGCTGCGCGAGATCGGCGCCGACCAGGTGCCGCGCCTGCTGGTCTACAACAAGATCGATTTGCGCAAGGAAGGCGCGACGCCGGAAGTCGCCCGCATCGAACGCGATGAGCTGGGCCGGCCGGTCCGCGTTTTCATTTCCTCGCGCACCGGCGAAGGTCTGGAACTGCTGCGCACGGCTATCGCCGCCAGCCTCTATCCCGACCTGGTCGAGGACGAAATCCTGCTGCCGCCCAGCGCGGCGCGGCTGCGGGCACAGCTGTTCGCGCTGCATGCCGTGCGCTCCGAAAAGGTCGAGGACGACGGCGGCCTGCGGCTGACCGTGCGCCTGCCCTGGTCGCGGCTGCAGCGCCTGTGCCGCGAGGCGGGGGTCGAGTTGCCGCCCCGGGCGGTTGCCGCCGCCGCCGCCGCTTCCTAAAATCCCGTCTTCAAACACATTTTTACCGAACTTACCGGGAATGTTTGCCGTAAGCTTGCGTGTTCGCAAAGCGCGCATTTCCCCACCGATTCCATTGAGCGAAGCAAAAAATGGCCTGGAATGAACCGGGTAACAACAACCGCGACCCCTGGAGTCAGGGGCCGGGGGGCAAGCGCGGCGACCTGCCGCCCGAGCTCAACGAGCTGTTGAAGCGGCTCAAGGCGCGCTGGAGCGGCGGCAAGGGGCTGGGCGGCGTGCCGGTGGCGCTGGTTGCGGCGTTCGCCGGCTTGATCTGGCTATTGTTCGGCTTCTACAAGGTGGACGAGCAGGAGCGCGCCCTGGTGATCCGCTTCGGCGCCTATGCCCGAACCGAGCTTCCCGGTTTGCACTGGCATCTGCCGCCGCCGCTGGAGCACAAGGAGATGATCAATGTCGGCTTGCCGCGGCAAGCTCAGGTGCAGGGCGAGGATTTGTTCACCAAGGACCAGAACCTGGTCGATGTCGGGCTCAACGTGCAGTTCAAGATCTCGTCGGCTGAAGACTATCATTTCACCAACAAGGAAAGCCCGGACGATACGCTGGTCTATGCCGCAAAAAGCGCCTTGCAACAGGTGATTGCCGGCTACACCATTGACGAGGTGGTGGGCAAGAGCGACCTGAGCAACAGCCAGACGCAGATCGCCGCCAAGACGCGGCAGCTGCTGCAGCAGATGCTCGACGGTTACCGCAGCGGCTTGCAGATCACCGACGTCAGCCTCAGCAGGGTGACGCCGCCCGACGCTCTGGTGCCGGCGTTTGCCGATGCCATCAAGGCTGCCGAAGACCAGAAACGCGCACGAGACGATGCGCAGGCCTATGCCAGCAGCCGCGTACCCCTGGCGCGCGGCGAAGCCGAGCGCAGCGTCAACGAAGCGCAGGCCTATCGCGACCAGATCATCGCCCGCGCCCAGGGCGACGTGGCGCGTTTCGAAGCCGTGCTGGAGGAATACCGCAAGGCACCTCAGGTGACGCGCAAGCGCCTGTATCTGGACACCATGACCGAGATCTATTCCAAGTCGGGCGCCGTGCTGGTCGACGTCGAGAAAGGCAATCCGAATTTCACCGTGCCGCTGCAGCAGCTGCTCAAGAGCGAGCCGGAAAATGCGGAACCGGCGGCGGCGGTCAATGGCGCGCCCAGCGCCGCGCCTCCGGCCGCGGGCGGCAATAGCGACGACGCGGGCGCCCGCTCGCGCAACCGGGACGGGCGCTGATGAATCCCAGACAACCCCTGCTGTTGGGTGCCGCCCTGGCCCTGGTGCTGGTTGCGCTGCTGGCCAACAGCATCTACGTCGTCGATCAGCGCGCCGTGGCGGTGCTGCTCGAATTCGACAAGTTCAAGCGTACGGTGGCTGAGCCGGGCTTGCACTTCAAGATTCCCTTTGCGCAGTCGATCAAGAAATTCGACAACCGCCTGCGCACCGAAACGGGAACGGAAAGCGTGCCAACCGGCGATCTGAAGACGCTCACCGTCGATTATTATCTCAAGTGGCGCATCGCCGACGTGGCCACCTACTACCGCGTGACCGGCGGCCAGGATCTCGTAGTGAGCAACCGGCTGGCCTTGGCGATTCAGAGCAGCCTGCACGAGCAGTTCGGCCGCCGCGGCATCGAGCAGGTTGCAGGCGGCGATCACGGCAATATCGACGAAGGGCTGCTGCGCGAGGCGCAACGTGAGGCAAAGGACATAACGCCGGTTCTTGGCGTGGAAGTCGCCGATGTCCGCATCCGTCACCTGAGCCTTCCCAAGGAACTGGCCGACGCTTATTTCGAAGCCATGCGGGCCGAGCGCAAACGCCTGGCCGATGGCTTGCGCGCCAGCGGCAACGAGCAGGCCGACCTGATCCGGGCCAACGCCGACGGCGAAGCCCAGACCACCCTGGCCGAAGCCTATCGCAAGGCGGAGACCCTGCGCGGCGAGGGCGACGGCAAAGCCGCGGAGATCTATGCCAAGGCCTATGGCCAGGACCCGGAGTTTTTCGCCTTTTACGGTTCGCTCAATGCCTATCGTGATGCCTTCAAGGGGCGGCGCGATGTGTTCGTGATGGAGCCCAAGGGCGAGTTCTTCAAGTATTTCAAAGATGCGGGGAGCGGCAAGTGATGCCGGCGGCCGCTCCGTGATCATTCAATGGCTCGACCTCGTGCGCGCCGTGTCCCTGGTCATGGTGATCGAGGGCATCCTGCCGTTCCTGTCGCCGCCGCGGGCGCGCGAAATGTTTTCGCGCATCGCCACGCTGGATGACCGCGGCCTGCGCACCA
This sequence comes from Verrucomicrobiota bacterium, assembly GCA_903970595.1. GTDB lineage: Bacteria > Pseudomonadota > Gammaproteobacteria > Nevskiales > Nevskiaceae > Nevskia. The sequence goes on along the minus strand of CAJCJI010000477.1, from coordinate 10,612 downwards.
TCGGCTTTCTGAGCATGTTGGGCGGCCTGCTGGCCCTGCAGCTGGTTTACTGGTTCGCTTGACCGGCCCCATGACCAGGACCTGGATGCTGCCCGAGGGCGTGGAGGAGTCGCTGCCGCCGGTGTCCTGGCGCATCGAGTCCTTGCGGCGCGCCTTGCTCGACGCGTACCGCGTGCAGGGATACGAGCTGATCCTGCCGCCTCTGCTCGAACACCTGGAAACCTTGTTGACTGGAGCCGGGTCCGACCTGGAGCAGCAGACTTTCAAGCTGACCGATCCGGCCGGCGGCCGGCTGCTCGGCTTGCGCGCCGACATGACGCCGCAGGCGGCGCGCATCGCGGTGCGCCATTTCGCGGACCAGGCGGTGGTGCGCCTGTGTTACCTGGGCACCGTGCTGCGCACCCGGCCGGACAGTCTCGGCGGCTCGCGCGCGCCGCGCCAGGTCGGCTGCGAAATCTTCGGCGAGGCCGGCTTGTCCGCCGACCTTGAAATATTGCGCCTGATGCTGGAGACGCTGCGCTTGGCCGGCATCGCCAATGCGCACCTGGACCTGGGCCACGTCGGCATTTATCGCGCGCTGGCGTCGCGGCTGGGGCTGGATGCCGCGGCGGAGACCGCGGTGTTCGACATCCTGCAGCGCAAATCGCAGCCCGATCTGCGCGATTTCGCCGCCGCGCGGCGGCTCGCGCCCGCCTCGCTGGCCGGCCTGTCCGCGCTGATGGAACTGAATGGCGATGTCACGGTACTTCAACGGGCCCGCCGCACACTGGACCTGGGCGATGCCGCCGTGGCGGAAGCGCTGGACGCGGTGGAGCAGGCGGTCTCGGAAATGCGGCGGCTGGCGCCGAACGTGGCGCTGCATATTGATCTGGCCGAACTGCGCGGCTATCGCTACCAGACCGGTCTGGTGTTCGCCGCTTTCGTGCCCGGCCACGGCCGTGAAGTGGCGCGCGGCGGGCGCTACGACGGCGTCGGCAGCGAGTTCGGCCAGGCGCGGCCGGCGACCGGGTTTTCAGCCGACTTGAACGAATTGTTGAGACTGGGCCAGTGAGCGACCTCAGGACTTCAGGGAGTATTGAATGGGCAAGTCAGTAGTCATCATCGGCGCGCAATGGGGCGACGAAGGCAAGGGCAAGGTCGTCGATCTGCTGACCGATCGTTGCCAGGCCGTCGCCCGTTTCCAGGGCGGACACAATGCCGGCCATACCCTGGTGATCGACGGCGTCAAGACGGCCCTCAACCTGATTCCCTCGGGCATCATGCGCGAGGGCGTGGAATGCCTGATCGGCAACGGCGTGGTGGTCTACGTGCCGCGCCTGCTGGAGGAAATCCAGGGCCTAGAATCCCGCGGCATCCCGGTGCGTCAGCGCCTCAAGGTGTCGGAAGCCGCGCCGCTGATCCTGGAACACCACATCAAGCTCGATCAAGCCCGCGAAAGAGCGCGCGGCGACGCCAAGATCGGCACCACCGGACGCGGCATCGGGCCGGCCTACGAGGACAAGATCGCGCGCCGCGCCATCCGTATCGGCGACCTGTTCCACCGCGAGCGCCTGGCGTCCAAGCTGGGCGAGGTGCTGGACTACCATAACTTCGTGCTGCAGCACTATTTCAAGGACACGCCGGTCGACTTCCAGAAAACCCTGGACGCCTGCCTGGCCTATGCCGACGAAGTGAAGCCGATGGTGGCTGACGTGACCGAACTGCTGCGCCGGCATATCGTGTCCGGCCACAACATCCTTTTCGAGGGCGCCCAGGGCGCCATGCTCGACGTCGACCACGGCACCTACCCCTATGTCACCTCCAGCAATACCACCGCTGGCGGCGCAGCCACCGGCACCGGCGTGGGGCCGCGCGAATTCGGCTACGTGCTGGGCATCGTCAAGGCCTACGCCACCCGCGTCGGCGGCGGGCCGTTTCCCACCGAACTGGAAAACGACCTGGGCCAGGCGATCCGCGACAAGGGCGACGAATACGGCACCGTGACGCGGCGCCCGCGCCGCTGCGGCTGGTTCGACGCCGTGGCCGCACGGCGCTCGATCTTCAACAACAGCGTCACCGGCCTGTGCGTGACCAAGCTCGACGTGCTGGACGGCATGGAAACGGTGCGCATCTGCGTCGGCTACAAGGTCGACGGCCTGGCGGTGGACACGCCGCCGATCGGCGCCGAGGGCATGGCCTGCGTCGAAGCGGTGTACGAGGATGTGCCGGGCTGGAGCGAATCCACCTTCGGCATCCGCCATTACGATCAGCTGCCTAAAAATGCCCAGCGCTACCTCAAGCGGATGGAGGAGGTCAGCGGCGTCGAAGTGGCCATCATCTCCACCGGCCCCGACCGTGAGCACACCATGGTGCTGAGGAATCCCTTCGACTAAGTTCGAGCGGATTCTGGCTCGAAGAGGGCTCCAGCCGCCGGGCCCGACCTGATCCCGCACATAGGGTTTTGGCGCATCTTTGCCGGCGGGAATCATTGCACCAGAGGTTCACCAGGGTCTTTCATCGAACCCGCAATACTGGTGGATACGCAGCAAACGATGTGGATCTACCAGGAGGAGATCTTCGGGCCGGTGCTGACGGCGGTTCCCTTCAAGGATACAGTGAGGCTGGGGACGCGAGATGGGGCACGAGGTATTGAAGAACTACCTCGAGACCAAGTCGGTTTGCATCAGCGTCTGAGGCCTGTTTCAAACAATCGTGCGGGCTCCGGCAGTCTGTTATGATGAACCGATGAAGCAGGTGTTTTACGCTTGACCGCTTCATCGAACCGTGCAGCTAGTCTGCGCCAGCGCGGTGCCTCGGTGTCCGGGTTCCCTGCGCCACTCGTCATACGCTCCCCAAGGCTTGTCAATTGAGCGCGGTATGGCGCCTGACCACGGGGCAAGAGCAGGTTTTCGCGGCTGCCAGGTGTTTCACGCCGAAGCTGTGGGTGACCGGAGCCTCGCTGGACCCCGGACGCAAAAAAACCGGGATAATCTGAGCTGAGTAGAAAATCCCGGTTTGCGGATGCTTCAAACACTGGCCGGGCAATCGCATCGGGCACTTCAAGCCCCAAGCCTTGCACCGCCTCCAACTAAATCTAATGAAATCTAATGCTTACAATTTGGTGCCGAGAAGAGGACTCGAACCTCCACGGTGTTACCCGCCAGTACCTGAAACTGGTGCGTCTACCAATTCCGCCATCTCGGCATGGGGTGCGCAGACTAATGGCGCGGCCTGGGTTTGTCAATGAAACGAAATAAGAAAAACCGGCGCCAGGAGCATCACGACAAGGCGGAAACTGCGTTTCCGCCCTTGGCAACGGCAAACACAGCCAGGCCAGCTGCCGGCAAAGGTAGCCGCGGCAGCGATGGGGATTGGCGCGCCAGTGATCCGGACCACGCGTCCGAGTCGGCGCGCTACGCTAATCCCTTGCCCAGCCGCAATCTGATTCTCGGCACTCTGGAACAGAGTGCCGAGCCGCTGACCTTGGACGAGCTGATCGCGCATTTCGGCCTGCGCAAGCTCAACGAACAGGAAGCGTTCATCAAGCGGCTGGTGGCGATGACGCGGGAAGGGCAGCTGCACCCGGTGGACCGCCGTGGCGCTTACCGCGCCACCGGGCAGGAGGCGGTGAAGGCGCCGCCACCGGATATGGTGGAGGGCAAGGTCAGCGTGCATCGCGACGGCTATGGCTTCCTGGCTTCCGAAGCCGGCGGCCCGGACGTGTTTCTGCCGCCGCGGCAGATGCGCGGCCTGATGCATGGCGACCGCGCGCGCGTGCGGGTCACCGAGACCGATGCCCGCGGCCGCCGCGAAGGCACCCTGATGCAGGTGATCGAGCGCGGCACCACCACCGTGGTCGGCCGGCTGCATGTCAATCAAGGTCCCGGCCCGGCGGTTTTTACCGTCATACCCAGTAATCCGCGCCATCCGGAACTGGTGATTCCGGCGGTCGACCGCGGCGGCGCGCGCGGCGGCCAGATGGTGGTCGCCGAACTGGTATCGCCGCCCGGGGATCGCTCCCTGCCGGTGGGACGCGTGATCGAGGTGCTCGGCGAGCACATGGCTCCGGGCATGGAGATCCAGGCGGCGATCCGCGCCCACAAGCTGCCCTTCGAGTGGCCGGAGGCGGCGGAGCGCGAAGCTGCGGCCTACGCACCGGAGGTGCAGCCCGAACAGATGGCGGGCCGGGTCGACGTGCGCAAGCTGGGCCTGATGACCATCGACGGCGCCGATGCGCGCGATTTCGACGACGCGGTCTATGCCGAGACGGTGCACGGCCTCAAGGGCGGCGGCTGGAAGCTGTGGGTGGCCATCGCCGACGTGTCCGCCTACGTGCGTCCCCGCACCGCCCTGGATGGCGAGGCGCAGAACCGTGCGACCTCGGTGTACTTCCCCGAAAACGTGATCCCGATGCTGCCCGAGGCCCTGTCCAACGGCCTGTGCTCCCTCAACCCGCAGGTGGACCGCCTGTGCATGGTGTGCGAGATGCGCATCGGCAAGGACGGCGAGATCGGCAAGTCCAAGTTTTATGAAGCGGTGATGCGCTCGCGGGCGCGCCTGATCTACGACGACGTGGCCGAGATCCTGGAAAACCCGAAGGGGCCGGAAGCGCAGCGGCGCTCCGAACTGGTGAAGCCGCTGCAAACCCTCAAGGCGGTATTCGACGCGCTGTTCGCCGCGCGCGAAAAGCGCGGGGCCATCGACTTCGAAGGCACCGAGACCAAGATCGTGTTCGGTGCCGAGCGCAAGATCGAGAAGATCGTGCCGGTGAAGCGCAACGTGGCGCACCGCCTGATCGAGGAATGCATGATCGCCGCCAACGTCGAGTCGGCGAAGCTGGTGGAAAAGCACGAGATGCCGGCCTTATACCGCGTCCATGCCGAGCCCGACGGCGACAAGGTGGCGCTGTTGCGCGAATTCCTGGCCGGGCGCGGCTTGAGCCTGTCCGGCGGCTCCACGCCCAAGGCTGCCGATTACGCCAAGACGCTGAACCAGGTCAAGGGCCGCGAGGACGCCGGCCTGGTGCAGAGCGTGATGCTGCGCTCGTTGATGCAGGCGCGCTACAGCCCTGAGAACACCGGCCACTTTGGCCTGGCGCTGACGCATTACGCGCACTTCACTTCGCCCATCCGCCGCTACCCCGATTTGCTGCTGCATCGGGCGATCAAGCATGTGCTGATCAAGGCCAAGCCCAAGGCCTTCGACTACACCGTGCAGGAAATGGAAGGGCTGGGCGCGCATTGCTCGATGGCCGAGCGCCGCGCCGACGATGCCACCCGCGACGTATCCACTTGGCTCAAGTGCGAATTCATGCGGCACCGGGTGGGCGAGGAGTTCGCCGGCGTCATCACCAGCGTCGCCTCCTTCGGCCTGTTCATCGAGCTGGAAGGCCTGTACATCGAAGGCATGGTGCACGTCTCCAACCTGCAGGACGACTATTACGAGTTCGACGCGCGCCACCAGCGCCTGGTCGGCAGCCGCGGCAAGAAGGTCTACGCCCTGGGCGAACGCCTGCGGGTGCGCGTCACCCGGGTCAGCCTGGACGAACGCAAGATCGACCTCGAGGTGGCGGCGCAGGGTGGGGCGGCGCAGCGGGGCGCACCCCAGGCCGGCGCGGAGGGCAAGGCCCAGGGCCGGGGCGGACGCGGACAGGCCCAGCAGGCCCAGAGCAAGCTGGGCAAGCCCAGGCAGCAGGGCCGGCAAGGCGGCGGGCAGGGCAAGGCCGCGGCTAAGGGCGATGGCGGCAACAAGCCGAAGAAACGCTGAGCCGCAGAACGCAAAGAGTTAAAATCCGCACATGGCTGAAACCTATATCGGCGGCTTCCACGCGGTGATCGCCGCGCTGGAGGATGGCGAGCGCAAGCCGCGCGAAATCCTGCTGGCGGATACCCGCAACGATCAGCGCGCGCGGCGCATGCTGGAGATCGCGGCCAAGGCCCGCGTCACCGTGCGCAACGTCGGACGCGATACGCTGGACCTGTATGCCCCCGGCCTCAAGCATCAGGGTGTGTTGGCCGCCATCGAGGCGGCGGACGTCCTGGGCGAGGACGTGCTGGACGTGCCGGCCACCGCCGACCGCATGATCCTGGCGCTGGATGGAGTACAGGACCCGCACAACCTGGGCGCCTGCCTGCGCACCGCCGAAGCGGTGGGTGTATCGGCGATCATCATCCCCAAGGACCGCGCGGTGGGCCTGACCCCGGCGGTGCGCAAGGCGGCCGCCGGCTCGGCCGAGCGCGTGCCGGTGGTTGCCGTCACCAACCTCACCCGCAGCCTGGAAAAGCTCAAGCAACTCGGCTACTGGATTACCGGTCTCGCCGGGGAGGCGGAGGAGTCGCTGTTCGAACTCGACCTCACCGGGCCTCTGGTGCTGGTGATGGGCGGCGAGGCGGAGGGTTTGCGGCGCCTGACGGCCGAAACCTGCGATCGCCTGGCGCGTATCCCGATGGTAGGGCGGATCGAGAGCCTCAATGTCTCGGTGGCGGCGGCCGTATGTCTTTACGAAGCGTATCGCCAGCGCCTTTGAATCCGCTGCGCTGGCTGGCTTTGCTGCTTGCCGGCTTCCTCGTCCTGCTGCTCGCGGCCTGGTACTGGTTCGGCCGGCCGGACCGCGCCCAAACAGCGGTGTCCGCCCCCGTTTCGGCCGTGCATACCGAGGCGCCGGCGCGGGTTGCAACGGCGGCGCAGGCGCCGTCCGCCGTACAGGAAGTGCGATCGGCGTCCGGCGTGATGATCCGCCTCAAGCGCCGCTCCCGGCTGATCGTCCCGGCGCCGCCTTACGGGCCGGCCTATGCCCTGTTGGAGCCGGCCGCGCTGGCCGGCGATACCGCCGCCCAATACCGGCTGGGCTTGCTGCTCTACGAGTGCCGCGACGTGCCCGGCGACGCGGCGGCGCTGGCGCAAACCATCGAACACACCTATGAGACCCGCCGCCGTGGCGGCTGGGATGTCGACGATCCGGCCGGCGAGGAACAGTCGCTGCGGCGCCGCTATGCCGAGTGTGATGGGGTGCCCCCGTCACAGCGCGGGCTATACCGCGACTGGCTGCGGCAGGCGGCGGATTCGGGGCTGCTGGAGGCCGAGCTGGACCTGCCCCTGCATCTGCCGCAGGGGGACTATTGCCAGTACCTGTCCGAGTGCAGCCCGGAACAGCGGGCCACCCAGGAAGCACTGGACCGGGAAGCGGTCGACTACCTGGGCCGGGCGCGCGATGGCGGCAGCGCCACGGCACTGTGGACCTTCGGCACCTGGTACGCCGAGGGCGATGTATTGCCGCAGAACAATATCGAAGCCTATGCCAGCTACAACGCCCTGGACCAGGTGTTCGCCGCGGCCGGAGAGCAGCAGCGCTTCGCTGCCATCCTGGCCGATCTGACTAGCCGCATGCGGCCGGCCGATCTGGACCAGGCGCAAGCCCGTACCCAGGAACTGCTGTCCAACCCCAATTGCTGCGTACTGGAGCCTTGAGAGCCGGGAATCCCCTGGAACGGGGACATGGTCGGGAATGGAGAATCGGGAGAAAGGCAAAACCGGCGCTCGTTACGATTCCCCATTCTCAATTCCCATGTCCCCGTTCCAGGGGATTCCCGGCTTTTGGCCCGTTTGCCCCGCGGCCGCTAATCGAGTAAACTTCGCGCCCTTTTCCCGTGAATTCATTGGGAAAACTTGTCCCACCGCTCCTCTCGCGGGGGACTGACCGGGGTCCGGTCTTATCGGCCGGGCTTCATCATCCACAAGGAGATTACATGCGTCACTACGAAATTGTGGTCATGGTGCATCCGGACCAGAGCGAACAGGTCCCGGCCATGATCGAGCGCTATAAGGCGATGGTCGAATCCGACGGCGGCAAGGTCCACCGCATGGAAGACTGGGGCCGCCGCCAGCTGGCCTATCCCGTTGCCAAGCTGCACAAGGCGCACTACGTGTTGCTCAACGTCGAATGCTCCGATGGCGTGCTGAAAGAACTGGAAAGCGCCTTCCGCTTCAACGATGCCGTGATCCGCAAGCTGGTGATCCGCAAGGAAGCCGGCGAGACCGAGCAGTCGCCGCTGTTCAAGGTGCCGGAAGAGGACAAGAAGCCCGAGTACAAGTCCCGCTCCGCCGACGCCGGCGATGCCGCCGATGGCGAATCCGTCGAAGCCGGCGAGCCCGCTGCCGTCACCGAGGAGCTCTAAGCCATGGCCCGTTTTTTCCGCAAGAAGAAGTCCTGCAAGTTCACCGCCGAGGGCGTCACCGAGATCGATTACAAGGATCTGGCCACGCTCAAGCAGTACATCGCCGAGAACGGCAAGATCGTGCCGAGCCGCATCACCGGCACGCGCACCCGTTACCAGCGCCAGCTGGCGGTGGCGATCAAGCGCGCCCGCTATCTGTCGCTGCTGCCTTACACCGACCGTCACGAGTGAGCCAGGAGTAGCGCCATGGAACTGATTCTGCTGCAGAAAGTGAAGAACCTGGGCGACCTCGGCGACACTGTCAAGGTCAAGTCCGGCTACGGCCGGAATTTCCTGTTGCCGCAGGGCAAGGCCCTGTCCGCGACCGAAGCCAACCGCAAGGTGTTTGAGGAGCGCAAGGCCGAGCTGGTGAAGAAGTCCAACGACTCGCTCAACGGCGCCAAGCTGCGCGCCGAGAAGCTGGCCGGTGCGGTGATCCGGGTACGGGCCCTGGCTGCCGAAGAGGGCAAGCTGTACGGTTCGGTCGGCCCGAACGACATCGCGCGCGCGGCTGAGGCCCAGAAGCTGGACCTGAAGAAGAGCGAAATCGACATGCCGGACGGCGCCATCCGCCAGGTCGGCACCTACACTGTCGTCGCCCGTCTGCACACCGAGGTCGAAATCGCCCTGACGGTGGTGGTCGAGGAAGAAAAAGGCTAGGTTTACCCCGATGGACAAAACGGCCCGCCTCGGCGGGCCGTTTTATTTGGTGTGCCCCCAGGCCAGGGCATCGATCGGCCGCCGGGAGGGGGCACGCCGTCCCGCGCCTTATCCACAGGTTTTCCAGCCTTGCCGCATCGGCTTGTTATATAGCCGCCGCAACGACAAAGGTGTCTAATCGCAGGATCATGCCTACTCCTCTGCAAACAGCCTTGCCCGGTGCGGGGCAAAACAAGCTCGCTCCCAGCCCCAAGCAGCCGCCGCACTCGATGGAAGCCGAGCAGTCGGTGCTCGGCGGCCTGCTGCTCAACAACCGCGCGTGGTACGAGCTGGCCGACCAGATCTCGGAAGAGGATTTCTACACCCAGGATCATCGCGTCATTTTTCGCGCCATCGGCGAACTGATGGCACATGGCAGGCCCTGCGACTTCGTCACCCTGTCCGAGCACCTGCGGCAGCAGAACCGGCTTGAGGATGCCGGCGGCGTGTCCTATCTGGGCACGCTGGCTGCGGATACGCCCAGCGCCGCCAACGTCAAGGCCTATGCCGAAATCGTGCGCGAGCGCTCAGTGCTGCGCAGCCTGATCGCCGCCGGGCAGGACATCGCCGAGCTGGGCTATCAGCCCGGCGGGCGCGAGCCGGGCGTGCTGATGGATACGGCCGAACAGGCGGTATTCCGTATCCGCGAGCGGGGCGACAAGTCGCAGAGCCAGTATTTCGCCATGCCGGCGCTGATCGAAAGCGTCGAGAAGCGTCTGGACATGCTGCGCAACAATCCGGAGAGCTTCAGCGGCCTGGCGACCGGTTTCACCGAATTCGACAAGCTCACCACCGGCCTGCACGCCGGCGATCTGGTCATCGTCGCCGGCCGTCCCGGCATGGGCAAGACCAGTTTCGCCATGAACATCGCCGAACACGTGGCGGTCGAGCGCAAGACACCGGTAGCCGTGTTCAGCATGGAAATGTCGGCCGAGCAGCTGGCCCTGCGCGTGCTCTCTTCGTTCGGCCGCATCGACCAGCAGCGCCTGCGCAGCGGCGAGCTGGAAGATCACGACTGGAGCCGCCTTGTTTCGGCCGGCGGCCTGCTGCGCGAGGCACCGCTGTACATCGACGAGACCGGCTCCCTGTCGCCGCTGGACCTGCGCGCGCGGGCGCGGCGCATGGCGGCGCGCCACGACATCAAGCTGATCGTGGTGGACTATATCCAGCTGATGCAGGTGGCCGGCACGCGCGAGAACCGCACCAACGAGATCTCCGAGATCTCGCGCAGCCTCAAGGCGCTGGGCAAGGAGCTTGGCGTGCCGGTGATTGCCATATCGCAGCTGTCGCGCGGGGTCGAGGCGCGCGACAACAAGCGGCCGCGCATGTCCGATCTGCGTGAATCCGGCGGCATCGAGCAGGATGCCGACCTCATCGTCTTCGTCTACCGCGACGAATACTACAACAAGGATACGGCCGACAAGGGCACCGCCGAAATCATCATCGCCAAGCAGCGCAACGGCCCCACCGGCATGGTCAGGACGGCGTTCCTCGGGCCCTACACGCGCTTCGACAACCTCGCGCCGGAATACGTCTACACCTGAATGCGGTTCCCGTGCCTGAGGCGAACGGGCGGCTTGATTGCTCCTCGCTCGAAGCGCCTGTCACGAATGGTTAACAATCGGCTTGAACTTCCATTAGTATTGCTATGCCCAGATGGGCCCATTTTTTCTGAGGAGACAGCGTTATGGCGAAGGCCACGAAGAAGAAGCCCGCGGCAA
>CAJCJI010000476.1 GCA_903970595.1 Verrucomicrobiota bacterium | reverse complement strand
ATGGGCTCCGACGGCGGCGCCTGGGCCATGGACCCGCGGGTCAACCATCAGCTCGGCTTCGCCCCGCAGGGTATCGGCGCCGACCTGATCGCCTCGCTGGAGGGCTTCTCCCGGGCGGACGTGGACGGCTTCGCGGTGCGCTCGCAGCAGCGCGCGGCCAAGGCGCGCGCGGCCGGCCATTTCAAGAAGTCGGTGATCCCGGTCACCGACCTGAACGGCATGACGGTGCTGGACCACGACGAGTACATCCGCGGCGAGACCACCGTGGACAGCCTGTCCACGCTCAAGCCCTCGTTCGAGCAGATGGGCCAGATGGGCTTCGACGCCACCGCCCTGCGCAAGTACACCACGCTGGAGAAGATCACCCACGTGCACCATGCCGGCAATTCCTCCGGGATCGTCGACGGCGCCGCGCTGGTGCTGATCGGCTCGAAGGAAAAGGGTCAGGCGCTGGGCTTGAAAGCCCGCGCGCGCATCCGCTCGGTGGCGGTGATCGGCAGCGAGCCGACCATCATGCTCACCGGCATTGCGCCGGCGGCGCAGAAGGCTTTGAAGAAGGCCGGCATGTCGGTGAAGGACATCGACCTGTTCGAGATCAACGAGGCCTTTGCCGCGGTGGTGCTGAAGGCGATCCGGGCCTTGGACATCGACCCGGACAAGGTCAACGTCAACGGCGGCTCCATCGCCATGGGCCACCCGCTGGGCGCCACCGGCAGCATCATCCTGGGCACGGCGCTGGACGAGCTGGAGCGTACCGGCAAGTCCACGGCGCTGATTTCGCTGTGCGTGGGCGCCGGCATGGGCATCGCCACCATCATCGAGCGGGTGTGAGCTCGGCCGCTACGCAGCCGAACTCACACTATATTCAAGAATCTTGGGATGCAAATGAACGAAATCACGCATTCAACAGCAGTTAAATTTGAACAGGATGCCGAAGGCATCGTGTTGCTGACCCTGGACATGCCGGGCCGTTCCATGAACGTGCTCAACGACGAGTTGACCCGGCCGCTGGCCGAGGCGATTGCGCGGATCGAGGCGGACACCGGCGTCAAGGGCGTGATCCTCACCTCCGGCAAGAAGCAGTTCCTGGCGGGCGCGGACATCGAGAAGATCTTCGCCATGACCGATCCCAGGCTGGCTTACGAGCTGGCGCAGACTTACAAGGGCTTCCTGCGCCGCCTGGAGCTGTGCGGCAAGCCGGTGGTGGCGGCGCTCAACGGCACCGCCCTGGGCGGCGGCCTGGAACTGGCGCTGGCCTGCCATTACCGCATCGCGATCAATGATCCCAAGGCCAAGTTCGGCCTGCCGGAGGTGAAGCTGGGCCTGCTGCCCGGCGGCGGCGGCACGCAGCGCCTGCCGCGCCTGATCGGCATCCAGGCCTGCCTGCCGCTGATGCTGGAGGGCAAGGAGCTGCGGCCCGAGCAGGCCAAGCAGCAGGGCATCATCCACGAACTGACCAAGGACCGCGAGGAGATGATGGCGCGGGCCAGGGCCTGGATCGCCGCCAACCCCAAGCCGGTGCAGCCCTGGGACGACAAGAAGTTCAAGTGGCCGGGCGGCGATTCCCGGTCGCCGGCCAATGCGCAGCTGTGGGCGGTGGCGCCGTCGATGGCGGACGCCAAGAGCCAGGGCAATTATCCAGCGCTGACCAATATCATGAGCTGCGTGTTCGAGGGCGGCATCGTCGACTTCGACACCGGCTGTCGGCTCGAATCGCGCTACTTCGCCAACCTGGTGGTGAGCCAGGTGTCGAAGAACATGATCGGCACGCTGTGGTTCCAGCTCAACGCGATCAACAAGGGCAAGTCGCGGCCCGAAGGATTTGAAAAAGCCGCGGTGAAAAAGCTGGGCATCCTCGGCGCCGGCATGATGGGCGCGGGCATCGCCTACGTCTCGGCCAAGGCCGGCATGGAGGTGGTGCTGCTCGACTCCACCGTGGAGGCGGCCGAGAAGGGCAAGGCCTATTCCGCCGGCCTGCTCGACAAAGCAATCAAAAAAGGCCGCGAGACGCCGGCCGGCAAGGGCGTATTTCTCGACCGCATCAAGGCGACCGCCGATTACCAGCACCTGGAAGGCTGCGACCTGGTGATCGAGGCGGTGTTCGAAGACCGCGCGGTCAAGGCCGAGGTGACGAGGAAGACGGAAGCTGTAATACCGGCAACAGCCACTTTTGCCTCGAACACTTCGACGCTGCCGATCACCGGTCTGGCCAAGGCCAGCGCGCGGCCGGAGCAGTTCATCGGCCTGCACTTCTTCTCGCCGGTGGACAAGATGCCGCTGGTCGAGATCATCCTGGGCGAGAAAACCTCGCAGGCCACGCTGGCCAAGGGCTTCGACTACGTGCAGCAGATCGGCAAGACGCCGATCGTGGTCAGGGACTCGCGCGGCTTTTACACCTCGCGTTCATTCGCCACCTATGTCATGGAGGGCCTGGCGCTGCTGCAGGAGGGCCAGCACCCGCGCTCGATCGAGGCGGCGGGAATACAGGCCGGCATGCCGGTGGGGCCGCTGGCGGTGCACGACGAGGTCTCGATGTCGCTGTCGCTGCACGTGATGGAACAGACCAGGAAGGATTTCGCGGCCGAGGGCAAAACCTACGTCGGTCATCCCGGCGAACGCGCGGTGGTGCTGATGGTCAAGGAACTCGACCGACCGGGCAAGAAGGCCGGCAAGGGCTTCTACGAATATCCGCCGGTCGGACAGAAGTTCATCTGGCCGGAACTCGGCAAGTACTTCCCGGTGTCGAAGGAACAGATGAGTCAGCAGGAGATGATGGACCGGCTGATGTTCGCGCAGGCGAACGAGGCGGCAAGGTGCTACGAGGAAAAGGTGGTCATGACCGTGGCCGATACCAATATCGGCTCGATCTTCGGTTGGGGCTTTGCACCTCACCAGGGCGGGGCGCTGCAGTACATCAATGCCTACGGCGTGATTGAGTTCGTGAAGCGCGCGGAAGAGCTGGCGGCGAAATACGGGCCGCGCTTCAAGCCCGCAAAAATACTGCTTGAAATGTCCGCCGTCGGTAAGACTTTTCAATAATTCGCGCCGCGCAGCGGCGCGAATCCTGGAGTGACGCCATGTTTGCATTGCTGATGAACTGGATGAAGGCCAACAAGATCCTGCCGCAGATCTCGGATACCGAGCGGCAGGCGCTGGAGGCCGGCAAGGTGTGGATCGATGGCGGCTTCTTTGCCGGCCAGCCGGATTTCAAGAAGATCCTGGCGGAGAACTACAACAAGCTGCCGGCGGAAGAGCAGGCCTTCCTCGACGGGCCGGTGGAAGAGCTGTGCCGCATGGTCAACCACTACGATATCGGCCGCACCAAGCAGGTGCCCGAGGAAATCCTCGAGTTCATCAAGAAGTCCGGCATGATGGGCTTCCTGATCCCAAAAGCCTACGGCGGCAAGCAGTTCTCCACCCTGGGCATCAGCACCATCCTGGCCAAGCTCGGACCGGTCAGCGCCACCGTAGCCACCTTCGTGGTGATCCCCAGCTCGCTGGGCGCGGCCGAACTGATCATCCATTACGGCACGCAGGAGCAGAAGGACCACTACCTGCCCAAGCTGGCGGCCGGCGACTACGTGCCCTGCTTCGGCCTGACCGAGCCGACGGCCGGCTCCGACGCGGCCTCGATCAAGGCCGAAGGCCTGCTGTTCAAGGACGCCGACGGCGAGACCAAAATCCGCCTGAACTTCCGCAAGCGCTACATCACCCTGGCGCCGATCGCCAACCTCGCCACCATCGCCTGCCACCTGCACGATCCGCAGAACCTGCTGGGCAAGGGCGAGAACGTCGGCATCACCTGCGTGCTGGTGCACCAGGGCACGCCGGGCTTCAGCAACGGCGACCACCATGACCCCATCGGCGATCCGTTCTACAACGGCCCGCTGATCGGCAAGGACGTGGTGGTGCCGCTGAAGAACATCATCGGCGCCGCCGGCGGCGCCGGCCAGGGCTGGCGCATGCTGATGGAACAGCTGGCGGGCGGCCGCATGGTCAGCCTGCCCGCCGGCGGCGTGGGCGGAGCCAAGGCGGTGGCCGCGGTGGTCGGCCCGTATTCGATGGTGCGCCAGCAGTTCGGCATCGCCATCGGCCGCATGGAAGGCGTGGAGGAGAAGGTCGGCAAGATCGCCGGCCTCACCTACATGCTCGACGGCGCGCGCATCTTCGGCTGCTCGGCGGTGGACAGCGGCATCCAGCCGCCGGTGGTGTCGGCGGTGATGAAGGCCTACACCACAGAGCTGGCGCGCGAGCTGATCGGCGACGGCATGGACGTGATGTCCGGCGCCGGCGTGATGCAGGGCCCCAACAACATCCTGGGCATGGGCTACAAATCGGCGCCGGTGGGCATCACCGTGGAAGGCGCCAACATCATGACGCGCACGCTGATGATCTTCGGCCAGGGCGCCACCCGCTGCCATCCCTATGCGCTGAAAGTGGTGGAGGGGGTGGAGAAGAACGACGTGGCGCTGTTCCGCAGCAACCTGCTGGGCTGGATCGGCCACTTCATCCTCAACATCCTGCGCAGCTGGGTGCATTACCTGACCCGGGGCCTGAGCGCCGGTTCACCGGTGGGCGGCGCCACGGCAAAGTATTACCGGCGGCTCGGCTGGAGCGCCACGCGCTTTGCGGTGCTGACGGACCTGGCCATGTTCACCATCGGCGGCAAGCTCAAGGTGCGCGGCAAGCTCACCGGCCGCTACGCCGATGCCCTGGCCTGGCAGATCCTGGCCACCGGCGCGCTGCGCCGCTGGGAAGCCGAAGGGCGCAAGGCCGAAGACCTGCCGCTGCTGCATTACTCGGTGCAGTACGCGCTGGCCAAGGTGCAGGAAGCCTTCGCCGGCATCTATGCCAACTTCGGCGGCGGCGTCCTCGGCTGGTGGCTGCGCAGCGTGGGCGCGCTGCTGCTGCGCCTCAACCCCCTGGGCCATCTGCCGAGCGACAAGCTCAGCCACCAGGCGGCGCAGGCGATTCAGTCGCCCAGCGAGCAGTACCGCCGCCTGACGCGCGACGTGTTCGTCTCGCCGGACGAAAGCTTCGGCGCCGGCCGCCTGCTCAAGGCCTTCAAGCTGGTCAGCGAAGCCGAGCCTATCCTTGCGAAGATCCATGCGGCGCAGAAGGCCGGCAAGCTGCCGCGCGGCGCGGCCGACGAACTGGCCCAGGACGCCGCCAACCTCAAGCTGATCGGCGCCGACGAAGCCGCCCTGGTGCGCAAGGCCACCGCGGCGCGGCTGGAAGCCATCGAGGTGGACGTGTTCACACCGCAACAGTACTTCGGCGTGATCTCGGCAAACGGCGGCCTGGTGCTGGGCGAAGCCCCGCTCAAGCGCGCCGCCGGCTAGGGCATTTTTCGTTTAAGTGCAAACAATGCTGTCCCTCTCCCGCTTGCGGGAGAGGGTGGCCCGGAGGGCCAGGAGAGGGGCTTTGACGGCAGGGAAAGCCCCTCTCCCCCAACCCCTCTCCCG
>CAJCJI010000475.1 GCA_903970595.1 Verrucomicrobiota bacterium | reverse complement strand
AGGCCGCTCCGGAGCAAAGCCCCGGAGCGGCCTGAATGACCGCTTTGGATCAAGCGCCGCGGACTATGGGGCCGTGGTGGCGCTGACCTCGTTGGACGCCGTGCTGCTGAGGCCGGAGGCGTGGTTGTACCCTTTCACCGTGAAGTAGTATTGCGTGCCGCTCTTCAGGCCGGTAATGGTGGTGGAGGTGCCGGCGCTGTAAATCCCCTTGCCGGACTCGGCGCCGGAGGCAGTGCCCTCGAACACGTAGTAGTCCGAGGCGTTGCCGGAAGCGCCCCAGCTCAGGCTCACGCTGCTGGCGGTGCTGCCGGTGACCTTCAGAGCAGACGGGATGGCCACCGGAATGGAGACCTCCACCTCGTTGGAACTGGGGCTGCTGCCCTTGGCGTTGGCGGCTTCGACGGTGAAGTAATACGTACCGGCGAGCCCGCTGACCACGCTGCTGGTGGTGCTGCCGCTGGCGACCGGCGAAGGGCTTTCGGCGCCGGGGGCCGTTCCGCCGTACACGGCATAGCTGCTGGCGCCGGGCGAGGCGCCCCAGGCGAGCTGGACCTGGCCGTTGACGGCGCCGGCGGTGACGTTGAACGGAGCCTCGGGCGCGCAGCTGATGGCCGGCAGTTCCGCATTCACGGCCGCCACGTTGAAGCTGCCCAGGCCGGTGGTGTAGTCCCAGCCGGGCGTGGCCGGATATAGGAAGTTGAAGCCCACGGTGATGTCGTGAAAGCCGGTCGCCGGCTGACCCAGGCCGGGCTCCAGCGGCACCAGCGGCGCCGCGCCCAGGGCCAGCGCCTCGATCGAGCCGATGGCGGCGTCGATCTCCTCCAGCACGCCGGGCACCGCGCCCGTCAGCGGCACATAGGCATAGTACAGCGGCGCAGCAAAGCCGTAGCACTCGCCGTGGGCGGCCTGGAAGCGCGCAAAGCTGCCCATCGACAGGGGCGAGGCAACACTGGTACCGCCCACCGCCTCGGTGGCG
The DNA here is from genome assembly GCA_903970595.1 of Verrucomicrobiota bacterium. Taxonomy (GTDB): domain Bacteria; phylum Pseudomonadota; class Gammaproteobacteria; order Nevskiales; family Nevskiaceae; genus Nevskia. The sequence continues at coordinate 13,602 of CAJCJI010000475.1, read as the reverse complement.
CCCTTGACCACGATAACCGTGGGGGAGAGCAGGTCGTCGGCGTTCATGGCGACGTCCGGCACGCCGCGCGAAGGGAAGCCCAGACCCAGATCGGGATCGGCCAGGCCCAGGGCGGTGCTGAGCGGCGGCAGCACCGGCTGCTGCCAGCTTTGGGCGTACTCGAACAGGCTCACGCCGCCGCCGCCGGAGATCCAGGAAATCTCGGTGTCGTAGGAGCCGTCTGAGTTGATGAACAGCGAAGTGCCGCCCGAGGTAACCACCCAGTTGGAAGAACCCGGGTATTCCACCGCCCCCAGCACGCCCGGCTCGCCGGCATTGACGATCAGCTGGCAGGAAGCGCCGCCGTCACCGGAGGCCGCGAAGAAGGTGATGCCTTCCACCGCGCCCTGCTCGAAGCCCTGGTCCATGCTGACCAGGCTGCCGTCCAGGAAGTTGATCTCCTCGCAGCCGCCGAAGGACATGTTCACCGCCTTGACCAGGTCGTCGCTGACGATCTGGTGGACGCCCATGGCCAAGTCCGCATCGTCGCCGTCATAGACGCTGTACATCAGGATCTGGCGCAGGTTGGTGGCGATGCCCGAGGAGGCCTGGCTATCCAGGTCCCACTCGTCCAGGCCGCTGGTGGAGGTGGAAGGAGAGCCGACCACGATGTTCTTGAACGGCACCTGCGGCAGGCTGTTGAGCTTCTCATAGGCGAGCAGATCCGCCGGGACTTGCGACACGTTGCCCCAGGTAAGAACGGCCACCGAGGTGCCCAGCCCGGTCGGCGCGGCGTCCGCATCGTAGGCGACGCGGGTCATGCTGGCGGTGAATTCCGGGATGATCTGCGGCAGACCGGTGGAGGCGGTATGCGCGGCGCCGGACGCGGGAACCTTGGCGGAGGAACTGCCCTGGTGCACGATCTGCGTCTGCATGCGGCCGGTGCTCTGCAAGCCGATCACCGAGGCCACGACCCCGTTGAGCGAGGCCGGGACCTGCGCCACGCTGGTGTTCGCATACTGGAGTTTGCCGGAGTTGAGAAACTGCACCAGCGGCGTGTTGAACGCCGCTTCCGCGGCGGAAGCCGGCCCCTGGGCGCTGATCGCCAGGCGATTCGGCGAGACCTGGATGTTGCTGAAACCGCTCTGCTGCAGGTACTCCACCACCGCCTGCGCCTGTGCGGCGGAAGGGGAGTAGCTCTGCTCAAACTGCGCGGGGGTCAGGAAGTGGCCATATTGGGCGTTGCCCGGGGTGTTCACCGCCAGGGCGAGCTGGTCCAGCTGGGGCTTGTTCTGCACCTTCAGCGCCACGGTGATGCGCAACGGGGTGCCGGCGGGCAGGGCGGACGGCTGGCTGATGTTTTGCGGCGGCATCGCCAGGGTGGCGGTGCTGACCCAGCTGCCGGCGTGCGCGGCCGGAACGGATAAGGCCGAAGACATGGCCAGCAGCGGCAAACCGAGCCGGCGCATCAGCGAGGGGTGAAATTCAGCCTTGCGGCCGCCCACAGCGGTCAATCCTTGCATTGCCTTAAGACTCCCAAGTGTTTTGAGGCGGTGAACGGCCCCGACGGTGTGAGGGCCGGCCCAGCCGGAAGCGACGTTCAACAATCGCCTATAACAATACGGGTGATGCTTAGGAGAGTGCTGGCGATAATGGCCATGATTTGGCAACGCACTGGAAGAATTGACTAGTAAATTGGTCTAATATAGGAGAAATATCCTATTTTATGGGCTGAAGGGGCTCCGGGCCCGCCAGCGCCCGTATTTAGAGGCTTGGACCTATGGACCGAATCGACAAAGCCATCCTGCGCGTACTCCAACGCAATGCCGATGCCTCGGTCGACGTCATCAGCGGCGAAGTCGGGCTGAGCCACACCCCGGTGTGGCGGCGCATCCGGCGGCTGGAGCAGGATGGCGTGATCGTCGGCCGTTATTGCAAACTGGACCGCAAGCGGCTCGGCCTGGACGTGGTGATGTTCGCCTCGATCAAACTGGGCCGCCTGGACGAGCCGGCCCTGGTCGAATTCGAGGAAGCCGTCAGGAATATCCCGGAAGTGCAGGATTGCTACTCCATGACCGGCAGCTTCGACTACATGCTGAAAATCGTCGCCGGCAGCGTGGAAGGCTACGAGCTGCTGCTGAAAAAGAAAATCTCGCACCTGCCGCACCTGCAAGGCATCACCTCGGCGCTGGTGCTGCGCGAAGTCAAGCAGACCGAGGCGCTGCCGATTTGAGTGCCGTGCAAACGGAGGCTGGGGTGTTATGTGGGCGATATTGGCGCTGGTGCTGTTTACCTCGGCCTCGGCCATCGCCGATCCGGTATTTGTCTGCAAGGCGCCGGATGGGTCGAAAGCTTTGCAGGATCATCCGTGCGACCAGCCCGAGCAGCACAGGATGGGCGTGACCATCGTCCAGGCACCGCCGCCCAAGCCGCTATGGGCCGGCTGTGCGATCTACGGCGGCGAGCTGAACCGGTCGCTTGGCTATGCCAAAGCCACCATTTCAAATCGCGACGGCGCGGCCTGAAGCGATCGCGCACGGGCCGATGAAGCCGCCATGCGCGAGCATGGGTGCCCAATGCCGTAGGCAAGGCCAACAGCAAGCAGCCGATATCTACATAATACTTCGCATAATAGATATTATGTTAACTATCTGTGTTCATTTTTTCGCTATTGTTTTCACGCTGTAGCTTCCGCAGGAAGCTACCTGGTCATTTCACTTCGAGCCGACTCCGCAAAGCTCGGCCAGCCCCGAAAAATGCAGGTCTTGCTCCCATGGTCTGACCGAACAGCTTGCCCGGACCGAAACGGTCACCTTGACGCGCTCACACGGGTTGCGGCGCTGCCGCAGCCAGTTCACTTGCTGCTCAGTGAGCTGCAGTTCGCCCAGATCCTGGTGCAGCGACCCATGATCACTCACGGCACACTCTGCGTTGAGGCCCGCCTCGTGAAAGATCGTGCTGTCGATCTGAATCTGGATCCGGTGAAGGCTCAACTGCACTGGGAACGGCAGGTGGTTTTGCCATTCGATAGAGATCCCGCCCAGCCCGGCACTAGGCCTGCTTGGCCATAGCTCGAAACGCAAGTTGTGCCCGAGGGCTGCCTGAAGCTGCCTGCGGCATTCCCCCACCGAATACCGCCGCCGGAACCACCAGCCGAGCAAATCCGGCGCCGCCTTCGGCGCCACCTTCATAAAGGTGCTCTTCAGCCATCCCAACGTCGTCGCGGTAATGCTCATCAGCGTCAATTCCCTGCTTAAACCATCCAGGTTCGATTCGGAGAGCCTATCCGAGTCATTTCGCACCGGCCGGTTCAGCGCGGGCAGATGCCTACCGCATTTTGCCGGCGCGGCCGGCGGACACGAAAAGATTGAAGCACTGCACCTGGACAGTGACCTCGCGCCCCTCATCCTCTTTGGTGCGAAACACGTAGCGCCATTCGCCGGGCTGATCGGTCTGCTTCTGCCGCAGAAATAACGGATGCTTAGGCAGCGACTGCGCGATTGTCTCCTGGACGCAACTAAAACCGGCGACGTCTTTGTTGAAGATCACCAGGGCCGCCTTGCAATCGCGCCAAGTGAGGTAACCAAGCAGCTGATCCAGCGCCGAGAACAGCGCCACCTCGCCCTTCCATAATTTGCATTCCCCGACGAAGGCGGCGCGGATTTCCTCCTCGATGCGGATGTCAGTCTTTCCCGTTTTGCGGTAGGTCTCTCCGGTGGCGCCGCCCTTGTACTTGCCGTTCAGACTGGCCAACAGGATGTCCCGCAAGCCCTCCTCGCCCAGCGGCTGGTAAGTCGCCGGCGTCCCTTCGAAGGTCGCCCCCATGTGTCGGATGATGGCAAGGGTGTCCTCGTAGAGCTCGTCGCTAATATACGGCTCCGGCTTGGCGCCGCCGCTCGGCGCGCGAGGCAGCGCGCGCGGCTGCCGTTGCTGCAACTGGATCGGACGATAGTCCGGCATACCGGGCTTCTTCAGGGCCGGGATCTTGAAAGCCTGAGCTATGCCGGACAGCTTTTCTAGCTGCTGGTGTCGGTGCGCGATGATTTCCGGTACCTGTCGCTTCAGGTTCTTATTGAACTCAGCGACCATCAAGCCCTGGTTGGCAACGAAGTTGCGGATGCTATTCAGGGCGTTCTGGAGTTGCTGCTGATACCACTCCCGCTGAGTGTGGATGGTGTTGCGGAAGCTTAGCGCCAGCACCTGCCGCGAAGCATCGACTTCGCCCTGGGGTTCGCCGCCGATCAGGTTGGGCCGGAGTGTCCACAGCGCCGCATCGCCGGAAAACGGCAAAAAGAACCGAAATTGGTGGCCGTCGACCATCGCCTTTTGACCGTGCGTGAAGTAGTCATTGCGATGCGACACGTCGATGCGAGTCTCGGCGCTTTCCATCTGCATCTGGTCCTCGGCAATCACCAACGGTTCGATCGAGTATTTGTCGAAGACGTTCTCGATCAGAGTGTCGCGAGTAATAGGGGACAGACCACGATTTCTCCACACTACGAGAACAAATCCCCCGACTCCTGGTTTGGCTGCTTGCGTGGTCGCCCCGGCTTTCCTTTCGTGACGCGCTACCAAGGCTGGTCGTCGGCGCTATTAACGTACATGTTTCGGCGGTCGCCGAGTGATATCAATATATTGTCTGATTATCTATTTAGTAATAAAATAGACAAATAGATAAATCTACAGACAGCTTTAACTATTATGCTGACCCTATCCGCCACGCAGGCCAAACAAAAGTTCGCCGACGCGCTCGAGAAAGCGGAATTGGGCCCCGTTGCGATTGAGCGGCACGGGAAAGTCGTAGCTATGATGGTTCCGCCCGGCTTCCAGGCAAGCGTCCCTGTCGAACGTAAAATGGCGCGGCTCCGGCAGGAGCGTGTCGAGGCGGACCGCCTGATCCGGCATCAACGCATTGCGATTCGCCTGTTGACCCGGCCCGACGACGCCAGCCGGCTGTTGGATCAGGCCAAGCAGGCCGTCGAGCGTTGGCAGCGTGAGAGCCTGTGCAGCCACCATTTCATCGGGCGCTGGCGTGCTCTTTTGGCCCTGCCCGTCCCCGAGCTCGCCTCCCGGATGTGCGGGGACCTCGACGGCTGGGGCGTTGCGCTTCGCCAGAACTCTCCCTGGCCGGTGCGTCCATGACGCTCGATCAGGTCTTCAAGCTGATCGACGAAGCGCGGGCGCGGACCAAGCACAGAGATTTCGTGATCGTCGGCAGTCATGCGGCGCTTGGGCTTGCCGAGCATGCAAAGATCCCCAAAGACATGGCCATGTCCATGGATCTGGACTGCTACCTGAGAGACGATCCAGACAGAACCGCCCAATCCGCCAAGGATCTTGCCAATGATCTTGGCGAGGGCAGCGAGTTCCATGCGCGGGAGGGCTTCTATCTGGATGTGGTGAGTCCCTGGTTGCCCACCCTTCCCGAAGGCTGGGAATCACGCCTGCTCACGATCGAACGCAACGGTACCCGTGCCTGGTTCATCGATCCGGACGACGCCGCCATTTCAAAATACGCCCGCGGAGAACCGCGTGATCAGCGCTGGAGCCGTGCGGGGCTCGATGCGGGGTTGATCTCCATGCCAAAGGTTCAAGCCCGGCTGGCCAGGACGGGGTTTCTGGACGCGGCCGAAGAACAGATCGCGCGGAGGCGGATAGAGGACGACGCGCGTTGGCTGGAGGCGCTTCGATCCAAACGGCCCGCTCCCGAGCGTGATGAGTTTCTGCCGCCGTAGTTCCCCAGTGGCTTGAACCTCGGCGGAAGTCCACGGCTCTCCTCGTCCCCCAGGGACGTCCCCGAACATTCTTTTTTTAATTTTCGACCATGCGTAACAGCGCCAAAAAGCTGTTACGCATGTCACGCATGGGGATTTTTGGATCACGCATGGGCGGAAGACACGAACGCCACGCAGCGTGCTCCTGCTGATGCTGGCCTTGCCGCGCATGTAGAATACGTGGCTCCCAAATGCTGCGCAGGTCAATAATGTCGTTGTTCTCGCGCTTGTTTCGCAAAGAGCCATCGCTATCGCCAGTTCCGGCTTCAGCGCTTCAATCGGCGCCGTCCGGGAAGGTCGAGAAGGCTCCTCTTAAGCCGAGCGCAGCTGATCGCGCGCTGACCGCTGCTGCCGAGGAAAGCGCTTTGCGTGCGGCCGTGGATGCCCGGGATGTCCAGGCGGTGGCCCGGCTGGTCGTCGCGGGTACATCGACCAAGGTTCGCCAGGCGGCCGCTGAGGCAGTCGAAGATCTGGACGTGCTGCGGCAACTCATCCGCGATGTCCGCGGGGGCAATGACAAGAACGTCTACAAGGTACTGACGTCCAAGCGCGATGCCCTGCTCGAGCGGGCTCGCAAGCTCGAGGAGCTGCGCGCCGGGATCAATGACGTCTCGGCAGCCCTCGAGCGCCACAGCCAACGCCCATTCGACGCCTTGTTCAGCCCGAGACTGGACCAATTGGAGAGTCGCTGGAACGCAGTGGCTGCGCAGGCTGATGCGGAGCTGAGCGGCAGAGTCCAGCAGTGGATCGAACGCTCGCGGCAGACCATTGCCGAACACCTGGCCCAGATGGCGGCTCAGGCATCGCGAGAGCAGGCTGCCGCAGAGGCAAGTCGGCTACGGGACCAGCTGGCGCAGGCATCCGCTGCGGCTGCAGCCGAGCAGGCACGGCTCCTCGAGGAGCAAGAGCGCGCACTTGCCCAAAAGCAGCAAGCCGAGCAGCGCGCCGAGCAGGAGGCTGTTCGCGAAATCGGCGAATTGATCCGGAAGGCACGTGGCGCCCTGAGCGGCGGCAGCACCGCCCGCGCGGCCGGGCTGCGGCGGGCCATCGAGGAAAAGCTGGCGGGCGCTCCGCCTCTGTCGGCCAAGCTTGCCGGCCAGATTGAACAGCTCGACCAGCAGCTCGACGCCTTGAAGGACTGGAAGAGTTTTTCCGTGACGCCGAAGCGCGCCGAACTGATCGAGGAGATGGAGCTGCTCGTCGAGGCGACGCTCGATCCGCTGGCGCTCGCCGACAGGATCAAAAGTATTCAGGATGAGTGGCGCACGCTGAGCAAGGGCGCCGGCGAGAGTCTTGAGGCCGATTGGCAACGCTTTCAGCAAGCCGCGGAGCGGGCGTATCAACCGTGCAAAGAGTACCTGGCCGCCCAGGCGCTGGTCCGCGAGGAGAATCTGCGGCGTCGCGATGCCTTGCTCGCCAAGCTGACTGCCTTTGAGGCGGGCTACAACTGGGAGCAGCCTGACTGGCGGGCCGTAATCAAAACCCTGCGCGAGGCGAAAGACGAATGGCGTGGTTGCTCTCCTGTGGACCGCCAGGCCGGCAAGCAGCAGCAGGACGCGTTTACGGCGCTCACTGCGATCCTGCAGGGGCGGCTGGATGCCGAGTACGCCCGTAATGTGAAGCAGAAAGAGTCGCTGATCGAGCGTACCCGGCAGTTGCTGGCGAGCGACGATAGTCGCAAGGCAATCGACGCGGTCAAGCAGTTTCAGCAGCAGTGGCAGACCGTAGGCCCGGTGCCGCGCGAGGTGGATCAACGCCTTTGGGGAGAATTCCGCCAGCACTGCGATGCCGTGTTCGAAAAGCGCCAGCAGGAGTTTACCGCCTACACCGCCGGGCTTGAGCACAACAAGACGCAGGCGCTGGCCTTGTGCGAACGGCTCGACCAGATCGCCGCTCTCGAGGGGGCCGAGTTGCTCGCGCAGGCCGGAGCAATGGCCGAACTGCGAAGTGCTTTCGAGGCGCTCGGCGAGCTTCCCCGTGCGGATACACGTGAGCTTCGCGACAGGTTCGATCGGGGTCTGGATCTCTGCAAAAAGTCATTTGCGCGCCAACAGGCGCGTGAGCTTGAGCAAGGCTGGAACGATTTGTTCGAGGCCGCCAATCATGTGCGCGCCTACAGGCTCGCAGTGGTGCGCAGCTTGGACGCAGAGCAGATCGGGATATTGAAGAACACAGCAGAAACCTGCATTGCCTCCGTGCCGCGATGGCCCAAGGGCGGTCTCGATACCATCAAGAAGGAGCTCGCCCGCGAGTGCTCAGCAGATCTCGCGGCGAATGAGGCGGCACTGAAGATACTCTGCATCCGAGCCGAAATATTGACAGGCATATCGACGCCGCCAGAGGATCATGCCTTGCGCCGCGAATATCAGTTGCAACGTCTCGCGCAGAGCATGGGCCAGGGTCTCAAGGTTGACGAGACCCAGTTGGACACAATGGCGATCGAGTGGATGAGTGTCGGCCCCGTAGAGCACGAAGTATACGAGCCGCTATTGCGGAGATTTCTGCGCTGTCGCGCCCAGGGCAGCTTGCGCTAAACGGAAGCCAAAATATGACGCCGTGGCGCCATTTTCTCCCGCAGGCGGCTACCGGGGGTCGTCGCTGACGGAAATCGCGTTCGCCGGGCACTGTCCGGCTGCCTGGCGCACCGCATCTTCGAGCTCCGCTGGCACTTCGTCGACCAGCACGACGGTATAGCCGTCGTCATGCAGTTTGAACACCTTGGGGCAGAGCCCCAGGCAGGCCCCGAAACCGGCGCATGACCCGGGGTCGACACGGACTTTCATTGCGAACCTTCCGGCACCGGGTCGAACTCCAGCACGAGGTGAGTCAAGCCACGCAGGATGAAGGTTGGCAGATAGCCGTAGCGCCGCGCTCCGGGCGGCCCGTGGACCTTCTCGGAGATGCGAATATCCCTGGTCCGGTCGAACATGCGGTTGACGCTGACGACTGCTTCGGCCCGTGCCAGGGGGGCGCCGGGACAGGTATGGCGACCGCGGCCGAATGCCACATGCAAGCGGGCGTTCTCCCGATCCATCTGGAATTCACCGGGGTTTTCGAACTTGCGGCTATCCCGGTTGGCGGCGCTGTTGGCCACATACAGGAAAGTGCCGGCCGGGATATCGACGCCGCCGACCTTCGTTGGTTTTTTCGCCAATCGGAAGTCGCCCTTGACGGGGCCCTCTATCCGCAGGCATTCCTCGACAAAATTGGGGATGAGACTGCGATCCGCGCGAAGACGCTGCTGCAGGTCGGGGCGCTCGCCGATCACCTGAAAGGCGTAACTGAGCAGCCGCACCGTGGTTTCCTGCCCGGCTGCGAACAGGTTGGCGGCAATCCGCGCCACATCCAGAGGTTCCGGCACCGAGCGGTCGGGAAAGGTGGCTGCCGCGAGCCCGCTGAGGATGTCCCCCTTGGGGTTGCGCCGGCGATCCTCGATGTACGCCGAGAAAGTATCGTACAGCCAGGCCAGCGGCGAGTGGTGGACTTCGCCCTTCTTTACGTCACCGACCCCGGTGCCGCCTTGCTCCTGTTCCTGCCGGATGAGGTGCTTGCGGAACTGTATCCGATCCTCGGGGGGCACGCCCAACAGATCGGAGATGACGAGCACCGCGAATGGCTGGGCGTAGTCGCCCATGAGTTCGCATTCGCCGCGGGCAATGAAGCTGTCGATCTGCTTTTCAGCCAGATCCCACATGAACTCCTCGTTTTCCTTGAGGCGCTTGGGGGTGATCAGAGCCATCAGCAAGGCGCGGTGCTTGGTGTGCTCCGGCGGATCCATGGTCGGGAGCTGATCGCTGAACGGGGTTTTGTCGCGATAGGCTTCGATCAGCGCGGAAATGTCCTCGTTTCCGCGTCCTTCCAGCGGAATGGGGCAGCCCCCAAACGGTCCGGTGGTCGACATGCAGGAGGAAAAGCGCTCGGGATCGTTGTAGATCTCGAGCGCCTCGTCGTAGCCCGTTACCATGACGATGCCCTGGTGCGCCTCGCGCAGGACCGGAGATTGCTGTCTCAGGTAATCAAAATAGGAGTACGGATCGTTCACGAAGCGGTCGCTGCGGAAGAAATCGTACTTTTCGAACTCGTGGTGCTTGTCGTTCATATTGGCTTCCTATTCGAGCTTCTGCCGGCGGCGGAAGCGTTTGCCACCAAGGGCCGGGCTTGCCTGGGATAGTTCCGGGGCACTGGATGGGCGCCGCCGCAATGCCCGTTCTTCATGACCGGCCGTTCATAACCGGCCGAAAGCCGGGCGAACACCCGGGAGTATAATGAAACACTGTGGCTCACATCAATCAGCACCCGTCTGAGGTTTTTTTGCGAGTCGGCGCTGCTGCGGCCCGCTGCAGTCGCGGAGCGAGTGCCCGTCTTTTATGATGGCCGCGAAGCTCTCCGCCAGGCCTGAAGACGCCATGACCGCAACCATCGCCCGCAGCGACCCTGATGCCGACCTTGGCGAAGCCTTGCGCGTCGCCGCGCTGGAGGCTTGATTGCAGCAGTGGCTGCCCCTGTTGGGCGTGCCGGTGATGGTGTTGGGCTTCGCCCTGCGCCTCAACGCCCTGCTGGTGGTGCTGATCGCCGGCGCGCTTACCGGTTGGGCCAACGGCCTGGACTTCGATGCGCTGTTGCAACTCTTCGGGCAGAAATTCCTCGCCGCGCGGCAGCTCGCCGCCTTCGTCCTGGTGCTGCCGGTGATCGGGCTGCTGGAGCATTACGGCCTGAAGACGCGCATCCGCGAACTGGTGGTGCGCCGCCGCGCCGCCACCGCCGCGCGCATCCTGATGCTGTACTTCCTGCTGCGCGACCTCACCGGCGTGCTCGGCATGCCGCAGGCCGCGGGCCAGGTGCAGACGGTACGGCCGCTGCTGGCGCCGATGGTCGAAGCCGCCGCCGAGGCGCGCCATGGCGAGTTGCCGGCGCCGGTGCGCGAACTGTTGCGGGCGCATGCCGCGGCCTGCGACAACATCGCCATCTTTTTCAGCGAGGACATCTTCATCGCCTTCGGCGCGGTGCTGCTGATCGACGCATTCCTGAAGGACAGCGGCATCGCCGGCATCACGCCGCTGCAGATCGGCCTGTGGGGCATCCCCACCGCGCTATGCGCGCTGGCGGTGCACTTCCTGCGGCTGACGCGGCTCGACGCCGTCATCGAGCGGCAAGTGCGCGAGCACCGCGCCGCGGCAGCACCATGAACGCCATGGTCTCCCAGCACGGCCTGTTCGTGTTGATCGGCGTGATCGTGCTGCTGCAGGCGGCGGCCGGCCTGCGCGACGGCGGCAATGCCAACCGCTGGATCGGCGCCCTGTTCTGGGGTCTGTTCTCGCTGCCCTTCCTGTTCGGCGACCTGCTGGTGCAGTACTGGGGCTCTGCCGCAGCATACCGCGCGGCCGGCTGCGTGGTGGTAGCGCTGGCCCTGCTTGCCGGCAGCGGCCGCGTGCGCAGCCGCGGAGGACTGCGGCAGCGCCCGGCCCCCGCGCCGCTGTCAACGTTTCGCCTGATCACCCCGGCGCTGCTGATTCCGCTGGTCACGCTGCTTTGCGTCACCTTGCTGGCCAAGCTCAAGCTCGCCGGCATGCCGCTGCTGGACACGGCCAACCCCACCCTGACAGCGCTCGGCGTGGCCGGCGTCTGCGCGCTGCTTGCCGGCTGGGCGCTCACCGGCGGCAATCCGCTGCTGGCGGTGAGCGAGTCGCGCCGCCTGTTCGGCGCGGCGGGCGATGCGCTGGTACTGCCGCAGATGCTGGCCATGCTCGGCGGCGTGTTCCTTGCCGCCCACACCGGCGATGCGGTGCAGCACCTTGCGGTGTCCGCCATCGGCCCTGGCCAGCGGCTGCTGCCGGTGGTGATCTACGGCCTGGGCATGGCGCTGTTCACCATGGTGATGGGCAATGCCTTCGCCGCGTTCCCGGTGATGAGCGCGGGCATCGCCCTGCCCTACCTGATCCAGGGCCAGCAGGCGCAGGCGGCGCCGCTGCTGGCGCTAGGCATGTACTGCGGCTACTGCGGCACCCTGCTGACGCCGATGGCCGCCAACTTCAACATGGTGCCCGCCGCCCTGCTGGACCTGCGCGACCGCTACAAGGTGATCAAGGTGCAGGCGCCGACCGCGCTGTGCCTGCTGGTCATCAACATCGCCCTTATTTACGGCCTTGCCTTCCGATGAGGAGCACCCGATGCCGCTAAAGCGTGAACAGGCAGAGTACTTCGTCCGCCTGCCATTGGCGGGGCTGACGCGCGAGTACCCCAACCACCTCATGCACCTGCTCAACGGCCCGCAGGATGCGCAGGCGCCTGCGGCGCTGCACCCGATCTTCTACGGCTGCTTCGACTGGCATTCCGCCGTGCATGGCTACTGGCTGTTGGCGCACTGCGCACGCGCCTTTCCGGACCTGCCGCAAGCCGCATCGATCCACGCGCTGTTCGCGCGGCACTTCACCGCGGCCAAGGCCCAGGGAGAACTCGACTACTTCCTGCAGCCAGACCGCGCCTCCTTCGAGCGCCCCTATGGCTGGGCCTGGCTGCTCAAGCTGGCGGCTGAACTGCGGCTATGGCAGGAGCCGCAGGCACCCGCATGGCGCGAAGTGCTGCAGCCGCTGGCCGAGTTGCTGGGCGGACGCCTGCGGGATTTCCTGCCGCGCCAGCGCCAGCCGATCCGCACCGGCACGCATTACAACACCGCCTTCGCCTTGCTGCTGACGCTGGACTATGCGCGCACCGAGGGCGACGCTACGCTGGAGTCGGCCCTGCGCGCGGCGGCCCTGCGTTACTACTCTGCCGACACCGCCTACCCGAGCCGCTACGAACCCGGCGGCGACGACTTCCTCTCCGGCGCCCTCACCGAGGCCGCGCTGCTGGCGGCGCTGCTGCCGCAGCCGGAATTCGCCGCATGGTTCGGCCGCTTCCTGCCGGACATGGCCGCGGGCCGCGCCGATCCCCTGCTCGCGCCGGTGGAAATCGGCGACCGCGCCGACCCCAAGATCGTCCACCTCGACGGACTCCACCTGAGCCGCGCCTGGTGCCTGCGCCGTGTCGTCGCCGCGCTGCCGGCCGCGCACCCGGCAAGCGCCGGCATGCTGGACGGAGCGGATCGCCAGCAGCAGGCCAGCCTGCCGCACATCGCCAGCGGCAACTACAACGGTGAGCACTGGCTGGCCAGTTTTGCAGCGCTGGCCGCCGGCGCGGCCTGATTGCGGAAGTAGCGCCGGCAGTTACTTGGTTGGGACGCTGGATTCCCTGGAGTATTTTGTTACTACTGCACATGTCTCCCCTCTCCCGCTTGCGGGAGATGGGTTGGGGAGAGGGGCTTTTGGCCCGGCCTTCACGGCCCCTCTCCCGGCCCTGCGGGCCACCCTCTCTCCCCATAAAGCCGGGGACACGCCGCAAGCGGGAGAGGGGAAGTTGAGCATAGCCATAGCAATATGCTCTAGCCTCAAGAATCGATCGCCGCCGCGATCTTTGCCTCAGTGGGCGAGCCGTTGGCGCGCAATTCCTGGGCAAACAACGTGATGCGCCATTCCTCCAGCAGCCAGCGCGCGGGATGGAACGGACCCGGCAGGCGAGACGACAACGCGCCGATCTGCCTGTTGGCATCGAGGTCGCGCTGCGGCTTGTGCGGCAGGCGCTCGAGACGGATCGCGGCAGCTTTGAGATAGAGCGAGACACGCGGCCACACCTCCTCCGGAATGCCGGCGACAAAGCCCGGCGCGAACAGGCTTTGCAGCTGCTGGCGCAGGTCGGCGGCGGCGTCCGGCCAGGACTTGGCGGCGCCCTCCAGCGGCTTGCGCAAGCTCATCGCGGCATTGAGCCAGCCGCAGATGTCGTCGAGCCGGCGCGCCGCCTCCTGACCGAACTCGGC